>DASSYC010000016.1:0-10183 GCA_035703465.1 Microbacterium sp.
ACAGCTCGTCGCGCGGCACGCCGCTGGCCGCGATCGCGGCGCCCACGCCCGCCTCGTTGCCATAGATCGCAGCCGTGTCGATGTGCCGGTAGCCCACCTCCAGCGCCTCGCTCACCGCACGCTCGGTCTCGGCCGGGGCGACTTTGAAGACGCCGTATCCGAGCTGGGGGATCTCGTGGCCGTCGTTGAGCGTGATCTTCGGAATCTGAGGCATGTCTTCCAGCCTAAGAGCTCCGCCGCGCCCGGGCTCAGCCGAGCGCGAGAGGCAGCAGCAGCGCAGGGATGCTTGTGGCCAGGTTGACGACGAAGTGTGCGACGATCAGCGGCATGAGCCGGCGCTGTCGCAGGTAGATGATCCCCGACCCCAGTCCCCAGACGAAGAACGCGACACCGTAGACGAGCATGCCGGCCGGTGTCGCCGCGAAGAAGATGTGCTGCAGTCCGAAGGCGATCGCCGGCACGGTGACACCGAACGCGGCGCCCCAGCGTGCGACGAGCGGCGGCTGGCTGTAGCCGCGGTAGACGAGCTCCTCCGTGGGCGCGTTCAGCGGCGCGAACGTGACGAAGGCCACGATCCCGAGGACGGATGCCAGAAGCGGCGTGATCGCGGGGATCTCCGCCTCCGGCGGGGCGAGCGCGGTCTCGAAGCCGGCGAACAGCCCGGTGCCGAAGATCGCGAACATCGTGCCCACGATCGCCGCGATGAACGGCAGCCACAGCACGACGATCCACAGCAGGCCCCAGGCGATGTCACGCCCGATCCGGGTGCGGTCGAAGCCGATCATCTCGCGCAGCGTCGTCCCGTCGCGGTGCACCAGCCGGCGCACCCAGAGCAGCGAGATGATGTTGACGGGGAGCAGCGCGAGGGCGGAGAACAGGGATGCCGCGCCGAGCGTGGCCGGCTGGCCGAATGCGGCCAGCACGCCGATCGTCGCGAGGGTCGCCAGCGCGACCAGCCCGACGCGGATGAAGGGCAGCGCGAGCGGCCAGCCGGTCCCCCCGGTCCGGCCGGCCGCTCGGGTCTGGATGTCAGCGATAGCGGCGCCCTTCGTCGCGGCGGAAGAGCACGAGGGCGAGCACGAAGAAGGCGATCGTCCACAGCAGGATGCCGACCCAGACCCACCACTGCAGCTCTCCGCCCTGCACCGCCCAGATCACGAGCTCGCGCGCCTGCCGTGACGGGAAGAACTGCGACATCGTGTTCAGCCAGTCGGCGAACAGGATCGGCGGCAGGAAGAGTCCGCCGCCGAAGGCGAGCCCGAACATGACGACCTGCACGACGGCGATGGCCGCCTTCATCGGCATGGCGTACCCGATGCAGATGCCGATCAGCATGAACGGCAGCGCCGCGATGGCCAGGGCGATCAGGCCGAGCCCGATGCGGCCCGCGGATGCTTCGGCCGCCGTGAAGAGGCCTCCGATGACGATCACGGGGATGATCGCGACGAAGCCCAGCAGCCCGGTGGAGAAGATCTGCGCGAGCACACGGGCGACTCCCGGTGCCGGCATCGTCCGCAGGTACGGGTCCCACGGCTTCTCGCGGTTCTCGGCGATGGTCAGCCCGAAGCTGAACAGGCCGTTGGTCATCACGGCGAACACCGCCAGCGAGATGACAGCCTGCGTCGCGAACTCCGGGTTGTCGGCGACCGTGCGGTTGGGCACGACGAAGAACAGCAGTGCGAGCGCGGGGAAGACCAGGGTGCCGATCACTGCGATCGGGGTGCGGAAGGTCTCCACGAGCGTGTATCTGGCATGCAGCGCCGTCAGGCGCAGGATGCCCGGCGGACGTGCCGCATCGATGAGGGTGGTGGTCATGCGAGGACGCTCCTCTCTGAAGCGGTTTCGGTGGTCTCGGTGGTCTCGCCGGTCAGGGCGAGGAAGGCCTCCTCGAGCGACGCGCCGCGGACCGTGAGGCCGCGGAACGGGATGCCGCTGCCGACGAGGCTGCGCACGAGCAGGTCCGAATCGGCGGTGAAGAACAGCTCTGTGTCGCCGTCGGTCTCGTGGTGCGCAGACGGATCGAGCTGCGCGACCGCCGCGGCATCCGGCGTCTTCATCGCCACCCTGCTGCGACCCACGTGCGAGAGCACGGCATCGAGGCGATCGTCGGCGAGTACGCGGCCCTCGCCGATCACGATGACGCGCTCGGCGAGCGCCTCGATCTCTTCGAGGTAGTGGCTGGTGACCACGACGGTGACGCCGGCGTCGTGCTGAGCGCGGATCGCGTTCCACAGCGCGCGGCGGCCATCGACGTCGAGGCCGGTCGTCGGCTCGTCGAGGAGGACGAGCTCGGGGGTCCCGGCGAACGCGAGGGCGACGCTCAGGCGCCGCTTCTGGCCGCCCGACAGCGACCCGGCCTGGCGGCGCAGCAGCTCGGTGAGCCCGAACTGCTCGGCCAGCTCGTCCGGCGGGGTGCGCCGATCGAAGTGGCGCCCGACGAAGTCCATGACCTCGCCGACGCGCAGGGTCTCGGGCAGAGCGGTCTCCTGCGGCGTCCCGCCCAGCCGCATCCGGCTGCGCGCGTCGCGAGGATCGCCGCCGAAGAGGCGGACGGTGCCGCTGCTCGGGCGGCGAAGCCCCTGGATGAGCGAGAGGATCGTCGTCTTGCCGGCGCCGTTGGGGCCCAGCATCCCGACGATCTCGCCAGGGCGGATGTCGAGCGTGACGTCGTCGACGGCGATCGTGTCGCCGTAGCGGCGGGTGACGCCGTGCAGCGAGGCGAGTGCGGAGTCGGTGGTGTTCATCGCGGTTCTCCCAGCATGTTGCGAAGGTTCTCTGTGTAGTCCTCGAAGGCACGGCGCCCGGTCTTGCTCAGCGCCACGTAGGTCACGGACGTGCGGCGCTCGTGCGTCTTGTCGACGGTCACGTAGCCCGCCTCCTCGAGTCGGCGAAGATGGGTGGAAAGGTTGCCGGCGGTCATGCCGAGCAGCTCCTGCAGCCTCGGGAAGGTGATCTTGCCGTCTCGGCCGAGCGTGGCCAGCGCCGAGGTGATCCGCAGGCGGGCCTGCGCGTGGATGACGGGGTCGAGTTCGTTCACGGCCGCGTCCCTGCCGTGAGGCGACGGCGGGTGCGACGCAGCCACAGCCACGACCACAGTGCGGCAAGGAGGAACCCGCCGCCCCCGGCCAGTGCGAAGGCGAGGTAGTGCGCCGGCATCCCCAGGAAGGGCGCGACGGCGCTGAGGAAGATCGACCATCCGCCGAGGATCACCATCGGGATGGCCCGCCAGATCACACCGGCCATCACGTACATCAGGCCGGCGAAGAAGATGAACGCCGACGGGTAGAACACGCCGAGCAGCGACTGATCCATCCCGTTGAAGGCGAGCGCCTGGCCCATCACGAAGATCGCGACGCCCCCGACCCACCACAGCTGCCCGTAGATGACTCCGGCGAACGCTCCCTGCTGGTCGCGCACGCCCCGGTCGGAGCGGATGCCGAGGACCGTGGAGAGGATCCCGGCCGCGATCAGCAGTCCGGCGAAGGCCGGTGCGGCGATCTGGATCGGGATCGAGACCCCCGGCCACCCGCCGGCGGCGAGCCAGAGCGCACCGAATCCGAGGAGCCACGCGACGCCCCAGGCGAGGAGGATCCAGTGGACGAACGCCCCGCGCTGGCCGGCCACGCTGCGCTGCTGGTCTCTGACGAGCGCGAGCATCTGCTCGGGCGACAGCGGGGTGTCGTCGGCGATCTCCTGGTCGTGTTCTGCATTCATAAAGTACTTTGTACAGCAAACCTCTTTGCCGTGTCAAATCCTTTGTCGATGATTCTCGCCGGGTCGCGCATCGTTACGATGGAGGGCCATGTCCGCGACGAATCCCGTCATCGCCTACCCGCCAGAGCTGCCCGTCAGCGCCGCGCGTGACGAGATCGCGCGCGCCATTGCGGGCAGCCAGGTCGTGATCGTCGCGGGAGCGACCGGGTCGGGCAAGACCACGCAGCTGCCGAAGATCCTCCTGGAGCTGGGCCGCGAGCGGATCGCCCACACCCAGCCGCGCCGCATCGCGGCCCGCACGATCGCCGAGCGCATCGCCGAAGAGCTCCAGGTGCCGCTCGGGTCGACCGTCGGGTACAAGGTGCGCTTCACCGACAAGGTCTCGGCCGACACGGCCATCGCCCTGATGACCGACGGGATCCTCCTCAACGAGATCCACCGCGACCGGCTGCTGCGCCGCTACGACGCGATCATCATCGACGAGGCGCACGAGCGGTCGTTGAACGTCGACTTCCTGCTCGGATACCTCACGCGCATCCTGCCGAAGCGCCCGGATCTGAAGGTGGTCATCACCTCAGCCACGATCGATCCGGAGAGCTTCGCGAAGCACTTCGACGCCCCGGTCGTGGAGGTGTCGGGGCGCACATACCCCGTCGAGATCCGCTACCGCCCGGCCGACGCCGACGACACCGCCGGCGCAACTCCTTCGAATCGCGATGGGGAACGGCCGAAAACGGCCGTGAGCGGCCGCGCCGCGAAGAATCGAAGGAGTTCTGCAGACGACGACGGCGACGACGTCGACGGAATCGTCGCGGCGCTGCGCGAGCTGGACCGCGAGCCGTCGGGCGACGTGCTGGTGTTCCTCCCCGGCGAGGCGGAGATCCGGGACGCGATGGATGCCGTGCGCGGCATGTATGCGAAGGACACGGTGCCAACCGAGGTGCTGCCGCTGTACGGGCGGCTGAGCGCGGCCGAGCAGCACCGCGTGTTCGAGCGGTCTCGGGTCGCGGGGGTGCGCCGCCGCGTGATCCTCGCGACGAATGTGGCCGAGACGAGCCTGACGGTGCCGGGCATCCGCTACGTCGTCGACACCGGCACCGCGCGCATCTCACGGTACAGCGTGCGCAGCAAGGTGCAGCGCCTGCCGATCGAGGCGATCTCGCAGGCATCCGCCCAGCAGCGCTCAGGGCGTGCCGGACGCACCGCTTCCGGCATCGCCATCCGCCTCTACGCCGAAGACGACTTCGAGCGGCGTCCCGAGTACACCGAGCCCGAGATCCTGCGCACGAGCCTCGCCTCGGTGATCCTGCAGATGCTGTCGCTGGGCTTCGGCGACATCACGGCGTTCCCGTTCCTCACTCCCCCGGACTCGCGAGGCGTGCGGGCGGCATTCGACCTGCTCGTCGAGTTGGGGGCGGTGTCCGACGGGAAGCTCACGCCGCTCGGCCGCGAGCTCTCACGGCTGCCGATCGACCCGCGCTTCGCGCGCATGCTCATCGAGGCGAGGCGCACGGACGTGCTGCCCGAGGTCATGGCGATCGTCGCGGGGATGTCGATCCAAGACGTACGCGAGCGGCCGGAAGAGCAGCGTGAGCAGGCGGATGCTTCGCACGCCCGGTTCCGCGACCCGACGAGCGACTTCCTCAGCATCCTGAACCTGTGGAACCACCTGCAGGAGAAGCAGCGCGAGCTCGGCTCCAGCGCCTTCCGGCGGCTGTGCCGGGCCGAGTTTCTCAACTACGTGAGGGTGCGCGAGTGGTTCGACGTGCACCGCCAGCTCTCCAGGATGGTCGTCGAGCGAGGCGCGCAGCGCCGAGACGAAGCGCGACACGCAGCCGACGCCGACGCGATCCACAAGGCGATTCTGTCGGGCCTGCTCTCGCACATCGGCGTCCTCGACACCCGCGAGAAGAGCAGAGATCCGCGACGTTCCGCCGAGTACCTCGGTTCACGCGGTGCGCGGTTCGCGATCTTCCCGGGGTCGGGGCTTCGCAAGAAGAAGCCGCAGGCGGTCATGGCAGCCGAGCTGGTCGAGACATCCCGCCTGTTCGCCCGGACCGTCGCCGCGATCGACCCGGCGTGGGCCGCGCCGCTGGCCGGCGACCTCGTCAAGCGACAGCTGAGCGACCCGCACTGGTCGAAGGATGCCGGTGCCGCCGTCGCCGCCGAGAAGGTGACGCTGTTCGGCGTCGAGATCATCCCGCGGCGCCGCGTGCAGCTCGCCGGAATCGATCGTCCGCTCGCGCGGCAATTGTTCATCCGGCACGCGCTCGTCGAGGAGGAGTGGGACCCCACGCGCCTCGACAAGCGCCTCACCGCGTTCGCGCGCCGCAACCTGGAGCTGCGCCGAAGGCTCGAGAAGATCGAGGAGCGCGAGCGCCGTCGCGACATCCTCGCCGGCGATGAGGCGATCTACGCGTTCTACAGCTCGCGCGTCCCGGCGGACGTGTTCGACGTGCGGTCGTTCGAGAGCTGGTGGCGGGATGCCTCGCAGCGCACGCCACGCCTGCTCGACCTGTCCGAGGCCGACCTCCTCGAGAGATCCGGCGACTCCGGTGCCGACGACTTTCCCATGCGGTGGCAGCAGGGCGACCAGGTGCTCTCGCTCGCCTACCGCTTCGAGCCCGGCGCGCCCGACGACGGCGTCACGGTCGTCGTGCCGCTGGCCCTGCTCGCCCAGCTGCGCCCCGACGGGTTCGACTGGCAGGTGCCGGGCTTTCGCGATGAACTGATCGCCGGCCTCATCCGCGCGTTGCCCAAGGCGATCCGCCGCCACGTCGTGCCCGCGGCCGACTGGGCGGCCAAGCTCGCGGCCGAGCTCGACGGCCAGGGCCCCGAGTCGCACGACGGACTGCCGAGTCTGAGCCTTCGCGAGGCGCTGGCCGCACGCATCCAGCGGGTCGCGAACCAGCCCGTGACAGTCGCCGACTTCGAGATGGAGCGCGTGCCCCCCCACCTGCGCATGTCGATTCGCGCCGTCGACCAACGCGGCCGCGCGGCCGGGTCCGACCGCGACCTCACGGCCCTGCAGGAGCGACTGGCCGGCCGGTCTCGTGATGCCGTCTCCAACACGGTCTCGGCCGCGGAGCGCGTCTCGTCTCGCCCTCCGGGCTCGGTCAACGACCGGGATCGGACATCACCACTGGTCGTTGAGCGAGCGAGCGCAGCGAGCGAGACGAAACGCGGTGCCCTCACCGAACGCACCGGCCTCACCACCTGGGACTTCCCCGACCTGCCCGAAGTGGTCGACACCCGCGTCGCGGGCGGCGTGGTGCGCGGCTACCCGGCGGTCGTCGACGAGGGGTCGTCGGTCGCGCTGCGCATCGAGGCGACGCCCGAAGCCGCTCAGAAGGCGACGGCCGCCGGCATCCGCCGCCTCGTCCTGCTGTCCACCCCGTCGCCCGCCGCCTACGTGCTCGAGCACCTCACCTCCGCCGAGAAGCTCGCCCTCGCGACCTCGCCGTACCAGAGCGCGAAGGCGCTCATCGAGGATGCTCGAGTCGCTGTGGCCGACGCCGTCATCGCCCGGACCGCCCCCACCGGCGTCGTGCGCACACGCGCAGAGTTCGAGAAGATCCGGGATGCCTTCGCCGCCGCTGTCGTCGACGACCTGTTCGCGGCGGTGTCGCTGGTGGCGAAGATCCTCTCGAAGTCTCGGGATGTCGATCGGGCGCTGAGGGCTCAGACGAGCATGGCGCTGCTGGGGCCGCTCGGCGACATCCGCGCGCAGCTCGCCGGCCTCGTCTTCCCGGACTTCATCTCGCGCACCGGCCTTCGCCGCCTGGCGCACTACCCGCGCTACCTGGAGGGCATGCTCGTGCGCCTGCAGGGACTCGCCGACAACGCCGGTCGCGACCGAGCGTGGCTCACCGAGTACGAGCGGGCCGCGACGCTGTACGCGGACGCCGGCGGCGAGATCCCGCTGCCGCCCGACGCGCCGACGCCACTGTCGCACGCCCGCTGGCTCCTCGAGGAGTACCGCATCAGCCTCTTCGCCCAGCGCCTGGGCACCGCCGATCCGGTGTCGCCGCAGCGCATCACGAGGGCACTGGCCCGCTGATCTGCTCCGAGCCCGCACCCCCCACGGCGATCGGCATCCCGGGCGTGTTCGACCACGCGCTCCACGATCCAGGGAACAGAGTCGCATCGATGCCGAGCTCGGCCAGCACCAGCGCCGTGTGGGCGGCGGTCACACCCGACCCGCAGTAGGTCGCAACGGGCACGCCGGGCTGGACCCCGGCCTCCGCGAACGCGGCACGCAGAGCCGCGGCATCCCTCACCCTTCCGTCGTCTTCGACGACCGCGACCATCGGCACGTTCACCGCGCCGGGGATGTGCCCGGCGATCGGATCCAGCGGCTCGACCTCGCCGCGGAAGCGCTCGGCCGCGCGCGAGTCGATGAGGACCCCGGATGCCGGGAACGCCGCCGCCTCGTCGATCGTCAGCGTGTCGCCGGTCGCCTCGGCAAGCGTCACCGCGCCCGGCGCGGACACCACCTCGCCGGACTCGAGCGGGAGCCCGGCGGCGCGCCACGCGGTGAGCCCGCCGTCGAGCACGCGCACATCGACTCCGGCGCGGCGCAGCAGCCACCAGGCGCGGGCGGCGGCGAGACCGTTCGCGTCGTCGTAGACGACCACGAGGTCGCCATCGTCGAGACCCCAGCGCCGGGCGGATGCCTGCAGGTCGGCGAGCTCCGGCAGCGGATGCCGCCCCTCGTCGGGCCGCCCGGCACGCGACAGCTCGTGCTCGAGGTCGACCCACACCGCGCCCGGCAGATGGCCGGCGAGATACGCCGGGCGGCCGTCCGGCTCGGTGAGCGACCAGCGCACGTCGAGGAGTTTCGTGGGCGCGGTCACGGCGCCCAGCGCATCGCGGACCTCGGCGACATCGATGAAGTGCTGCATTCCCCCATCCTCCCCGCACTCCGGCGCACTCCGGCGCACTCCGGCGCAGAGTGGCGCCAGGCCGGTACAGTGTCGTCTGTGGCACGCCGCCGAGTCCCGCCTGGATCGCAGGCCTCGCTCCGCGAGGCCAATCGCGCGCGCCTCATCGAAGCCCTCAAGCGCCACGGCCGCCTCACCCAGGTCGAGCTCGCCGGCAGCACCGGCCTCTCGCCGGCGACGGTGTCGAACATCGTCAAGGAGCTCACGGCATCCGGTCTGCTGCACACCTCGTTCACCTCGCGCAGCGGCCGCCGAGCGACCCTGGTCTCGCTGGCCGGCGACCTGGGCCTGGTCGCCGGAGTGCACTTCAGCTCGCGCCAGCTGCGCATCGCCATCGCCGACGCCACGCGCACCGTCGTCGCGCAGACCTCGCTGCCCCTCCCCCTCGACCACCGGCACGATGCCGAGCTCGACCGGCTGAGCCTGCTGCTCGGCGACATGATGGAATCCCTCGGCAGCTCGGTCAATGACCTGCTCGCCGTGGGGCTCGCACTGCCCGCCCCGATCGACCCGCACACGGGCATGGTCGCCACCCCCGATCTGCTGCGCGGGTGGGCCGGCGTCGACGTCGCCGAGAGCCTCTCGGCGCGCATCGGCCGCCCGGTCCACATCGACAGCGAGGCGAATCTCGGCGCCCTCGCCGAGGCGCGCGAGGGGGCGGGGCGGGATTCCGCGGCATCCGTCTACATCCGCGTCGGGCACACGATCGGCGCCGGCATCGTCGTCGGCGGCGACCTGTTCCGCGGCGTCAACGGCATGGCGGGCCAGATCGGCCACGTCACGATCGACGAGAACGGCCCCATCTGCCGCTGCAGCAACCGCGGCTGCCTCGAGATGTATGCCGGCGGCCCCGCACTGCTGTCGCTGTTCTCCCCGGAGGCGGGGATGCAGCGGCTCGGCGATCTGCTGCAGGCCGCCGAGGACGGCGACGGCAGCTCGCGGCGCGTCATCGCCGACGCCGGACGGCACCTGGGCATCGCGGCTGCCAGCCTGTGCAACCTCTTCGACCCGGGGCTGATCATCGTCGGCGGAGACCTCGCCGAGGCCGGCGAGATCCTCATCTCCCCCATGCGCCACTCCCTCGAGCGCGCGGCGCTGACAGGCCCGGGCGGCCTGCCGGAGATCGTCGCCTCGTCGTTCGGCGAGTGGTCCGGGGCGCGCGGCGCGATCGCCATGGCGCTCGAGAACGTCTCCGTCGGGGCCCGAGCGCTGCCGCACACGGCGTGATCGTGGCATCCGGTCGCCTGCTCCGACGACTGGCAGCCCTCGCCGCCGCCGTCGCGTTCGCCCTGCCGCTGGCCGCCTGCGCACCGGCCGCGAGCAGCGAGATCATCGCGCTGCTGCTGCCCGATGCGAAGACGGCCCGCTATGAGACGTTCGACCGCCCGGTCTTCGAAGCCCGGGTCGCCGAGCTCGGCGACTACCGCGTCACCTACGCGAACGCCGACGGCGATGCCGCCAAGCAGCAGCAGCAGGCCGAGTCCGCGCTCGCCTCCGGCGCCCGGGTGCTCGTGCTCGACCCCGTC
>DASSYC010000188.1:0-10424 GCA_035703465.1 Microbacterium sp.
GAGATCGACGGGTCGGATGTCTCGGGCCCGCTTCCCACTCTGGTCACCGAGTTCGCCCGCGAGCAGGGCGCTGAGGTGGAGTGGACGGTCGGCAGCGAGGAGTCTCTCGTCGTCGGGCTCGAGGAGGGCCGGCTGGACATCGCCATCGGGGGGATGACCGCTGACACGCCCTGGACCGAACGCGTGGGGGTGACCCGGGGCTATACGGATGTTCCGGGTGCGGTCGGGCGCGAGGTCGTGCTGCTGCTGCCGATGGGCGAGAACCGGCTGCTGTCCGAGCTCGAGACCTTCCTGGACGGGCAGGTCGGCGGATGAGCGGAGCGGCGAGCTACCACCTTCCGCCGAACGAGGCCCAGGCGCTGCGGAAGGCGGTCGCGTGGGAGTGGGCGACGATCGGCTACACCGTGGTGACCATTGCGGTGGTCGCGTTCGTGGTCGGCAACTCGCAGGCGATGCGGACGGCGTGGATCGAGGACATGCTGTCGCTGCTGCCGCAGATCTCGTTCCTCATCGCGCTGATCTACATGCGCCGATCGCCGACGAAGCGCTTCCCCTACGGATTGCAGCGCGGAATGGATGTGGGGCACCTGGTGGCGGGAGTCGCGCTGCTGGTGGTCGGCCTGAATCTCGCGATCGAGTCGGTGACGAGCCTGGTGTCCGTCGAGCACCCGACGATCGGCACCGTGCAGCTGTTCGGCCGCACGGTCTGGCTCGGCTGGCTGATGGTGACCGTGATGGCGATCATCGCCATCGGCCCGTTCATCTACGGGCGAGCCAAGCTCAAGCTCGCCCCGCTGCTGCACAACAAGGTGCTCTATGCCGACGCCGACATGGCCAAGGCGGACTGGCAGACCAACGCCGCCTCCATCGTCGGCGTGCTCGGCATCGGCGTCGGACTGTGGTGGCTGGACGGCGCCGCGGCACTGTTCATCTCGTGCGGCATCGTCTGGGACGGTTTGAAGAACACCCGCTCGGCGGTGCTCGATCTGCTCGATCAGCGGGCCCGCACATACGAGGACAAGAAGCCGCATCCCCTCATCCGCACGGTGACGGGCCACCTGCGCAGTCAGAGCTGGGTCGCCGACGTCGCGGTGCGCATACGCGACCTCGGCCAGGTGTTCCATGTCGAGGTGTTCGTCGTTCCGGCCAGGGCCAGACCGCCGAAGGTGGAAGTGCTGCAAGAGCTCACCGAGGCGGTGGCTGCGCTGGACTGGAAGCTTCAGAACGTGGTGATCATCCCCGTTGCGCACCTGCCGGCCGAAGCCGATCGCGGCCTCGATCCTCGATGAGGCGGCACACCAATGCGATCGCCGCAGCCGCCGTCTGCTCCAGCACCTCGGTCGGCTCGCCGTCGAAGCGATGGAACTCATGCCCGGTCTCGCCGGGTGCGGCCCAGCCGAGATAGACGCTTCCCGCCGCGTGCACACCCTGCGCCTCCGGCCCCCCGACACCCGTGGTCGAGACCGCGAGATCGACGCCGAACAGGCTCCGCACGCCCTCGGCCATCGCCTCGGCGCACATCGCCGAGCAGAGGTCGATGCCCTGGGGAACGCCGAGCACGTCCTCCTTCGAGCTGCGCTGATACGCGACGACGCCGCCGGCGAACCACGTGGCCGCGTCCTCGGCTGCGCCCACGCGCGAGGCGAGCAGCCCGCTGGTGAGCGATTCGGCCACGGCCAGCCGCACCTCGTGATGCCGGGCGAGGCCGGCGAGCGTCGCGAGCGAGTCGGGTGCGGCATCTTCCACTCGATCAGGATAGGCCGATAGGTCGCTCGCGCGGCGGAGGGCGAGATCAGTCCAGAAAGTTCTGCATTGCAGTCGCCATCTCGCGAGAGTGCGTCCAGTGCAGGTAGTGATCGCCGTCGAGCACCACAAGTTCTGAGCGGTTCGAGTTCTTCAGCTGCGCCGTGTGGGCGGGCAACCACCGCTGGTTGGCACCGACGAGCTGTTGTGACACGAATGCCAGGACGGGCAGGTCGTCTGGGTAGCTGAGGCTTGCCACGTTCCGGAAGTTCTCTGCTGTGCGGTTGTTCTCGTCGATGAGCGCTGCGTTCGCGTAGTTCCAGATATTCATGAGGCGGATCTGGTCAGTTTCGTCCTCCGAATAGACGCCGGCGGGCGCGGCGGGTGCGGCGATCGCGGGGTCGAAGGCGATCATCCAGCGCACGAGCCCGGTGGTTGCCAGCAGGCGCTCCCAGGAACTCCTGCCAGGGGGAACGGCGAAGTCTTCCGGGACGCTCGAGTCGATGGTCACGAGGGCCGACACTTCCCCTGGGAAACGGTTCACGTAGTCCATGCTGTAGATGCCCGCCACGGAGTGCGCCACCAGGATCGGCCCGTCCACCTCCAATTCTCGGAGCGTGTCATGCAACTCGACGGAGACGTTCTCGACGGTTCGCTCGGTCACACCCAGGTCGGCATAGCCGTACCCGAATCGTTCGACCACGACGACGGTGTAGTGGGCTTCCAGCTGCTTCGTCAGCGGTGCGAAGTCCAGCGTGGGCGCCGCGGTGCCGTAGCCGCTGAGCAGCACGATGGTCCGTTCACCGTCTCCGGTCACCGACACGTTCACATCACCGTGGTCGAGGCTGACCGTTTCGCCGTACGGGCGGACGCTCGACCTTTCGATCGCGCCCATGATCAGGTTGCTCGCCGTCGAGAGAAGCACCAGTCCTGCCACCGCGATCCCGACCATCGCCAGTACGCGCAGCAACTTCTTCATAGACCGCCGGGCTTTCGCGGGCGGCACGCGGTCCACTCGACGTTGTTCATGTCACTGCGACGGCGCCGGCCGCGAGCACCAGGAGCAGCACGGATGACGTGATCAGCAGGCTGGGGTGGCGCCCCTTCCCCGAGTGCAGCGTCGGCCACCGCCATCCCAGCACGGCGGCGCCCCCGACCGCGAGAACGGCGTAGACGAGCCATATCGGGAACGGGTCGACGATTCCCATCAGAGCGGCGGGGAGCACGATACCCAGCAGCGCGGTCCCGGCGATGACGCCCAGCACATGCGTCACAGCACGTTGGCGGGTGGGGGTGTGCCGGGCGATGTGCCAGATGCCCCATACCCCCCACCCGAGAACGCCGACGGCGAGCACCGCGGTCGCGACCATGACGAGGATGTCGCTCACGACGGGACTCCTTCGTCCAGCAGCGCCGCAACGAGGTCACCTTGGAGCGTCACCAGCTGCGCTCCTGTCGGCACCGAGTTCACGAGGTAGGCGAGGCCTCGACCCGTCCGCGGGCAGTAGCCCACGTAGGAGTGGTGCGACCCGGTGAGTCCGCTGTGGAAGATCAGCTCCTCACCCCCGGCTGTCGTTGCTCGAGCCCACGTGATGGAGATCTCGGCCTCGGGCATCCAGGGCAGGATCGGAGCCGGTGCCACCGGCTCAAGCCCTGCCGCCCCAGGCTGCCCGCCGTCGCGGGTCAGGCGCACCCAGGTGGCCAGGTCTGCGCTCGTTGACCACATGCCGCCGGCGGGTGCCAGTCCGTTCAGTGTCCACGGCTCGGCGGCACGCCCGCCGAGCAGGCCCTTGTTCCAGCCCTCGGGCAAGCCATCCCGGGTGATGGGAAGGTGAGTGTCTGCCAGACCCAGCGGATCGAGGATCCGCTGGCTGAGCAGCTCCTTGTATGGGGCTCCGGCCCGGTCGGCCAGCAGATGCGCCAACAGGGCAATCCCTGCCGACGAGTAGGAGTACTCCCCGCGCGCCTCCAGACGCTGACCCAGCACATCCGACACCGTCTCTGCCGCGGCCTGGCGGGCGCCGTCCGCGTGAAGCAGCCCGAACCACGTGTTGCGACTGCCGGTCTGGCTCGCCGTGAAATCCGGCAGGCCCGCGGTGTGCGACGCGAGCTCCTGCAGCGTCACGTTCGCCAACTCGGACTCGTCCGCATCGATGATCTCGTCGACGGTCGTGTCGAGGGTCACCTCGCCCGTCGCGACCATGTCCATCAACACCGCCCCACAGAACGTCTTCGACACCGAGCCGATCTCGAACGGTGTCCGCTGGTCGGCACCGATTCCCGCGTACCGTGTGGTCTCACCGTCGACGTAGGCCAGCGCGACCCGATTGAGCCCACGCAGGTACGGCTCGACTCGAGCCAGCAGGGCGGCGTCTCCGCTGCGGCCGGATGCCCGGCCCACAGGGACGGGCCCGACCAAAGCCAGCAGTGCCGCCGCACCCAGGCCCGCGCCCGCTGCCAGCAGAGCCCTTCGGGGCATCCGACCCGAAGAAGCGGGTTCCCGATGATCATGCTTCATTTCAGGGTCCTACGTCT
Source organism: Microbacterium sp. (assembly GCA_035703465.1). GTDB lineage: Bacteria > Actinomycetota > Actinomycetes > Actinomycetales > Microbacteriaceae > Microbacterium. The sequence goes on from DASSYC010000188.1 coordinate 4,279, forward strand.
CCGTGGATAGGGCTCTCGTTCATCCGTCAGCGCGCACGCACGGAGCGGCCAGCTGCGGGCAGGGTGAGCTGCATCTCCGGTGCCGGGCCTTTCCGGCGGAGGACGATCACGAGGTAGACGGCGTACCCGGCGCTGATGACCGTGGTGACGACCAGCATGATCATGTCCCAGTCGGTGTTGGAGGCTGTCAGGTTGCCGCTGGTGTTCAGGAGGGTGTGGAAGATGATGAGCGGGACGATGGTGCCGGTGACGGCGAAAAGCAGCGCGAGAACGATTCCAAGGACCACCCCGAAGCCGATCTGGATGATCTGGTCGGCACCGGTGTAGCCTCGCGCCAGGTTGACAATGTGCCCGATCCCGAAAGTCACACCCGAGATGATGATGGCCCGGGTCAGGGTGCTCTTAGCGAGGATTGCCCGGAACAGGAACCCTCGAAACACCAACTCTTCGATGAAGCCCACGCACACCATCAGGACGATGATGAGCAGCACGGCGGTCACGTCCAGGTCCGCGCGCCAGCCCTTCGCATACTGCATGAGGACGATCGCGAGCAGCGGAAGATACAGGAGCGTCCTGGTGAAGTCGGCGCTCCGGAAGGAACGGAGGCCGTAGTAGCGGAGCCATCCATTGCGGCTCACATAGAAGATCAGCACGATCGAGAGCACGACCAGCAAAGGAGCGGTCACCGAGTTGGGTTCGCCGACGAGTTCGGACAGCCAGTCGCCGATCGGGACCAGCACCACGTAGGCGAGGATCCAGATCACGGCGTGCCAGATGGGGCTTACTTGATTCAGCTTCTTCATCTGTTTGCATCTTTCGCGTTCGCCGTGGGCGGTGTGGTTGTGACCCTACCCGCGCGGTGTGGAATCGCAGCTTCCGGTTCCTGATGACCGGCAGGCCGCTAATCTGTGGTCGAGGGGGCACCATGCACGCCGTCGTGGTATTCGAGTCGCTGTGGGGAAACACGGAGCAGGTGGCACGCGAGATCGCGGCCGGAATCGGCGCGGACACCGAGGTGGTGGATGCGGCGTCGGCACCGAGCGCTCTTGACCCTGATGTGGAGCTTCTGGTGGTGGGCGGCCCGACCCACGCGTTCTCGATGACGACCGAGGCGACACGTGAATCTGCCCAGCAGCAGGGCGCCGATCGGATCCCGGAGCGCGGCATCCGCGAGTGGATCCAGGCGCAGTCCTCCCCGGGACGCGCCGTGCAGGTGGCGACATTCGACACCAGGGTCGTCAGCCCGCGGCTCCCTGGGTCGGCGGCGAAGAAGGCGATGAAGCGGCTCGTCGGTCTCGGTTTCCGACCGGTCGCCAAACCCGAGACCTTCGGCGTGCACGGGTATGCCGGCCCGGTCGCTGATGGCGAGCTGGAGCGTGCACGCCGCTGGGGAGCGGGACTGCAGGTCATCGGGCGAACAGCGACCGGGCGACGGGAGCGGTGACAGCAGCGACGGTGAAGGCCATGAGCAGGCCCGCGATGATGTAGAGCGCCGCGACGAGGAGCAGGGGGCTGCACTCATCGATCAACCGTGACGGCGCCGCGGTCCACAGGATGGCCACGAGCCAGGCACCCATGTTCACCGGAACCCATCGGAACGCCCCCTTCCGCTGGAGCGCGAGCCACTGCGCAAAGGGATGGCGGCGAGCAGGGCTGTTGCGCCCACCACCAGCAGCACGGTGGTCAGGATCGCCACCGCGGCCGCGACCGCGAAGCCGGCGGCCTCGCCGATCGACACCGCCACAATCCATCGAAGGATGAAGCGCGAGCGCATGGCATGACCACAGCGAGTAGGTACCTGATCCGAGGGCGCTAGCCGGGGTACCCGCCTTGCGAACGTTCCAGGACACGGTGGACGCACGAGCAAGCTGGTGAACGGTAGGCCGCGTGCGCGGCGGCGGGCATGATGGAGCCATGACGGCGGACGCAGCACCGAGGATCGCGGTCGTCGGCAGCATCAACGTCGACTACACGGCCCAGGTCGAGCGGCTCCCCGCCGCGGGCGAGACGGTCGGCGGCGGCACGCTCGTGCGCATCGCCGGAGGCAAGGGCGCGAATCAGGCGGCGGCCGCCGCACGGCTGGGCGGTGCCGTGCGCATGATCGGGGCGGTCGGCGACGACGCCGACGGCCCCTGGTCGCGGCAGCAACTGGAGGCGGCCGGTGTCGATGTCAGCGGCGTGCGCACCGTTGGCGCCCCCACCGGTGTCGCGCTGATCGGCGTCGACGCGCACGGCGAGAACCAGATCATCGTCTGCCCCGGCGCCAACTGGCACATCGACCTCGCCGAGGCCGCGCTGGCCCCCGATGAGGCCGTGATCACGGTGCTCGAGCTTCCCCTCGAGACGGTCGTCGCGCTCGCGGAGACGCATCCCGGATTCCTCGCCGTCAACGCCTCGCCGGCACAGCCGCTGCCGCCCGAGCTGCTCGAGCGCACCGACTTGTTCATCGTCAACGAGTCGGAGTACGCGCAGATGCCGCAGCTGCAGCAGGCCGGCCGCGTCGCCGTCACGTACGGGGCCGACGGTGCCGCGCTGTTCACCGACGGCGTCGCGACCGCGAGAGCCGGTGGCCGCAAGGCAGATGCCGTGAACACCGTCGGCGCGGGGGATGCGTTCTGCGCGGCCCTCGTGCTCGCACTGCGCAGCGGCTTCGACAATCCGCAGGCGCTCGAGGCCGCCTGCGCCGTCGGGGCCGCCGCGGTGGAGCATGAGGCCAGCCAGCCGCCGCTCCAGCGGCTCGACGCCTATCTCGAGAAGGAGCAACCGTGAGCGGCATTCCCGTCATCATCGACTGCGACCCCGGCCACGACGACGTCTTCGCGCTGTGGCTGGCCGCCGGCCACCCGGCGATCGACCTGCGCGCCGTCACCACCGTCGGCGGCAATGTGCCGCTGCATCACACGAGCCGCAACGCCCGCATCGCACTCACCGTCGCCGGCGTGCGGGATGTGCCGGTGGCTGCGGGAGCAGACGGCCCGCTGGTGCGTGAGCTGCAGACCGCGGAGTGGATCCACGGCGAGAACGGCCTCGGCGGACCGGAGCTGCCCGAGCCCGAAGTTCCCCTGGACCCGCGCACGGCGACCGAGCTCATGGTCGATGTGCTCGCGGCATCCGAGAATCCGGTCACGATCATCGCGACCGGGCCGATCACCAACGTCGCGATCCTGCTGCGCGACCGGCCGGAGCAGGCCCGCCGCATCCGCGAGATCGTCTGGATGGGCGGGTCGACCGAGCGCGGAAACGTGACCCCGTACGCCGAGTTCAACGCGTGGGTCGACCCCGAAGCGCTGCAGCTCGTGCTCGACAGCGGCGTGCCGTTCACGATGGCCGGGCTGAACGTCACCCACACCGCGCTGGTCACCGGGGCGGTGCGCGAGCGGCTGGCCGCACTGGGCACAGCGACCGCCGCGTTCGGCGACGAACTGCTGGACTTCTTCTGCCGCACGAACAACGAGGTGTTCGGGCTGCCGGACGGCCCGCTCCATGATCCGGTCGCCGTCGCCGCGATCGCCGATCCGTCGCTGGTCACGCGGCGGCACACGCGCATCGACGTGGAGCTCACCGGCACCGAGACCGCAGGTGCGACCAGCACCGATCTCGACGGCGTGCTGCGGCGCGAGCCGAACGCGTGGGCCGTGATGACCCTCGACGTCGAGCGGTTCTGGTCGGCTGTGGCCGAGGCCGTCGGGCGGCTGCGGTGACCGACGCGGTCGTCGCGCTGACCGCCGAGCTGGTCGCAATCGACTCGGTCAGCCCGAGCCTGGTGCCCGGCGCACCGGGTGAGGCGGCGATCGCGGCGCACCTCGCGGAGCGGCTCAGCGCCTCCGGCTTCGCCGTGCGGCTGCTGCCCGCTCCCGGTGACGTGAGCCGGGTCAGCCTCATCGCCACGCGCACGGGGTCGCGGCCCGGCCGCACGGTGGTGCTCAACGGCCATCTCGACACGGTCGGCGTAGACGGGATGCCGGAGCCCTTCGCCGCGCGCATCGACGGCGGGCGGCTCACCGGACGAGGCGCGAGCGATATGAAGGGCGGCATCGCCGGGCTCGTCGTCGCCGCCGAGCAGCTCGTGGCCTCTGACGCACCCGGGACGATCATCGTCGCGCTGGTCGCCGACGAGGAGGATGGAAGCGTCGGCGCCGAAGCGGTCATCGACGAGCTGCGAGGGCGGCGCATGGACCTGTGCCTGATCGCGGAGCCGACGTGGCTCGACCTCCCCGCCGCGCATCGCGGGTACGCCGTCGTCGAGGTGGATCTGCGCGGGCGTGCCGCGCACTCGTCGCAGCCGGACGAGGCGATCGACGCGATGCACGGACTTCGCGAGCTGCTCGTCAGGGTCGCGGACGCCGACCAGGAGCTGCCGCGGCGACCGGGGCATCCCCTCGTCGGGAACGGATCGCTCATGGCGACCGTCGCCCGCGCAGGCAGCGCACCGTTCACCGTCGCTGCGACCGCGGAGGTCGTGATCGAACGGCGCACGGTGCCGGGGGAGTCGGCGGATCCTCTCGCCGAGGTGCAGACACTGGTAGACGGCGCGGTGGCGGCGGTGCCCGGTCTGAGGGCGGACGTGCGGCTCACGCTGCAGAGGGACGCATGGGAGCTGGATGCGGCAGGTCCTGCGGCCGCGTTCGCACAGCTGCTCGCGGCATCCCTGTCGGCCACGGGACCTGAACCGGCACGAACGGGAGCGCCGTACTGGATGGAGTCGGCCCTGTGGCAGGCGGCCGGGGTGCCCACCGTCGTGTGCGGGCCGGCCGGAGGCGGACTGCACGCCGTCGACGAATGGGTCGAGCTCGGGCAGCTGCGCCGATTTCCGGTCGCCGTGGCCGACGCCGGCGGGCGGTTCCTGGCCGGCTAGGACTGCTCCTGAGGGAGCTCCCACCGCAGCTGCGGAAACCGCGCGAAGTCGCGGTCGAGTGTGACGAGCGTGGCGCTGTGCTCGATGGCGACCGCGGCGATGGCGGCATCAGACACGATGTTGCCGTGTGCATCCGCATCGCGGCACAGGCGCGAGAAGATCTGCCAGTGCCGCGGGCCGGGCATCGCCCACGACACCAGGCGGGATCCGAGGAGAGTGTCGATCTTCGTCGCGGCTTCGTCGGGCCCCATCGGCGCGGAGAAGATCCTGAAGTTCGAGACGACCCGCACGAAACCTGAGACGACGGCAGGTGTCAGGAGGATCCGCTCGCCGGCGCCGAGTGTCGCGCGAAGCCAGTCGACGAGCTGCGGGTGGCGTGGATCGTCATCTCGGTAGACGGCTACGAGGATGTTGACGTCCGGAATCTTCATCGCAGCTTCTCGATCGGGATGCCTTCGTCCATCAGCTCGAGAAGAGCTGCGTTGCTCGTCAGGTCGACTCCCGGACGCACGCCCGTGCCGTGGAACGGCTCGGCGATGTAGGCCTCCACGTCCTCCTCCTGCAGGCTGATGTGCCGTCGCGCGAGCTCATTGCGCAGTGCGTCCTCCAGGAACGAGGTCACGGTGCGGTCCTCCGCCCGCGCGCGCTCCTTGACCTGCCGGTACAGCTCATCGGGAAGGATCACCGTCGTGCGCATATGCCCAAGCATACGTCTCTGTATGGCGATATGGTCGGATGCTTCGGCAGTGTTGGCCGGTTCGCACCGCGTCGCGCCCGGCCACGTAGGGTGTGTGGCGTGCCGGCATCCCCCTCCGACCCCCGCGACCTCGCGCCCGATGCGCCGATGCTCGCCGCCTGGCTGCGCTTCACCGAGGCTCAGCAGCGCGGTGAGATCACCCCGTTCAACGTCCCCGGGCACAAGCACCGCACCGACCTCGTCGGCGAGGTGATCCGCGGCGACGTGCCGCTGTACGCGGGCCTTGCGCCGGTCAAGGAGACCCACACGCTGCTCGCCGCGGCCGAATCGCGGGCGGCCGCGGCATGGGGCGTGGACTGGGCGCGCATGTCGGTGGGCGGGTCGACCCATGCGAACCAGGCATCGATCCTCGCGCTCGGGCGACCCGGGCAGCCGGTGGTCGTCTCGCGCACGCTGCACCGCTCGGTGCTGCTGGGCATCGTGCTGGCGGGGCTGCAGCCGGTGTGGGTGCGGCCCGAGATCGATGCGGCGACAGGCCTTCCCGGCGGAGTGCCCGTGTCGGCTGTGGCGGAGGCACTCGCCGCGCACCCGGAC
>DASSYC010000192.1:0-3000 GCA_035703465.1 Microbacterium sp.
CCAGGCGATCGGCATCGTGGTCCAGGCGACGGCCACCACGCTCATCTATGTCGACTGCCGGATGCGGCACGAGGGGCTGGACCTGGACCTGCTCGCCTACATCGAGAGACGGGATGCCGGAGCGCAGGACCTGCACGACCCGTACGCGCTGCACCCCGGCCGTCCGCACCCGATGCGCCCGGCGCATCCGGCGTACGGCTTCCCTGGGTACCCCGCTGCGCCGCCGCCGGCTCCCCCGGCCGTGCCTCCCGCGCCGACGCAGCCTCCCGCGCCGACGCAGTGGACGGCCCCCGGAGCACCCCCCGACGAGCGGCGGCCGTGATCACCCTGACGGCGGCCGACCTGCCGATCGTCCCCGATCCCGGCCAGGCACAGCGCTGGGCGGAACAGGAGCTGTCGCGGACCGAGTACGCGATCACCGAGCCGACGCTGTTCGACCGCATCGCACAGGCGATCGGAGACTTCTTCGCCGATCTGCTCAGCAGCCGCCCGCCCGCCGGCTGGGACGGGCTGCTGGCCCTCGTCCTGATCGTCGTCGCGGTGCTGCTGGTGGCGGCGGCATTCCTCATCTGGGGGCGTCCGCGATCGATTCATCGCTCCCGAGCGGCGGATGCCGGCCTGTTCGCCGCCGACGAGCGCTCGGCCGACGGTCTGCGCGCCGATGCGGCGGCCCGGGCCGCCGCGCAGGACTGGGCCGGCGCCGTGGTGCTGCGCTTCCGCGCGCTCGCGCGCGGTCTCGCCGAGCGCGGGGTCGTCGACCCGGTGCCCGGGGCGACCGTGCACGCCTTCGCGCGACAGGCGACGCGGGCGTTCCCGACCGAGAGCGAGCGGCTCGAGGCCGCCGCCGCCGCCTTCGACGACGTGCGCTACCTGCGCCGACCCGGCACACCGCAGCTGTACGGGCTGATCGCAGGGGTCGATGACGCTCTGGCGGCCCTCCGCCCGCTGCAGCTCGCCGATATCCCGGAGCTGGTATGACCCTGGTCGAGGCGCCATCGACACCGTCGGCGTCAGGCGCACCGGCGGGCCGGGCTCGCCGGCGCCGGGCAGGGGCCTGGGTCGCCCTCGCCGTCGTGCTGCTGGTCGTCGGCGGTGCCGGAGCAGCGCTCACTGCCGCGATGCAGTGGCAGGACCGGGGCGCGCTCGACCCCGACAGCCCCGGGCCGGAGGGGACCCGCGCGCTCGCGCAGGTGCTGCGCTCCCAGGGCGTCGAGGTCACCGTCGCACGCGATCGGGCCGCCGCGGAATCGGCGCTGGCGCCCGGTGACACCCTCGTGCTGGGCTCGACCGCCGTCCTCTCCGACGAGACGCTGCGCGCCGTCGCCGGCCGAACCGCCGACGTCGTGCTGCTCGATCCGGGCAGCCGCGACCTGCGGCTGCTCCTGAGCGGCGCGCAGACCGCCGGCGTCGCCCCGGACACCGCGGTGGCGCCGGCCTGTGCAGACGCCGATGCGACCCGGGCGGGAGCGGTCGCACCTGGGGCGCTGTTCACCGCACCGGAGGGTGTGACCGGGTGCTACCCGGTGGACGGGGACTATGGCCTGATCGTCCACGACCGCGTCGTGGCCGTGGACGGCGCGGAGCTGTTCACGAATGCGCATCTGGCCGAGGGCGGCAACGCCGCCCTGGCCCTCGGGCTGACGGGCAAGAACGCGCACCTGGTCTGGTACCTGCCGTCGCCGGGCGATGCGGATGCCGGAACGGCCGTGCCGACGATCGGCGAGCTCACGCCGCCGTGGGTCACCCCCGCGATCCTGCTGCTGCTGGCGGCGGCGACGGTGGCGGCGGTGTGGCGGGGCCGCCGGTTCGGGCCGCTGGTGGCCGAGCGGCTGCCCGTGACCGTGCGCGCCTCCGAGACCATGGCCGGGCGAGCGCGCCTGTACGCGCGCTCGCGCGACACCGCTCACACGCTCGATGCTCTGCGCACGGGCACCCTCGACCGCCTGGCCCGACTGCTCGGACTCGGTCCGGCGGCACGGGCCGGCGAGATCGCCGACGCCGCGGCCGACCGCCTCGGCGCCCCGCGCGCGGCCGTGCGCGGAATCCTCATCGACGACGCCCCCGCCACCGATGCACAGCTGGTCGCCGCCAGCGACCGCCTGCGCGGCCTCGAACAGGCGGTGCGCGCCTCCGTCCACCTCGAAAGGACCGATCCATGACCGATCCCGCCATCCCCGGAGACACCGTGCCGGAAGCCTCTGCCACGTCGTCCGACGCTCTGCGAGAGGGCATGAACAGCGTCCGCCTGGAAGTCGGCAAGGCCGTCGTCGGGCAGGACGGGGTGGTCACCGGCCTGCTCATCGCCCTGCTCTCCCGGGGGCACGTGCTGCTGGAGGGGGTGCCCGGAGTCGCCAAGACCCTGCTCGTGCGCGCCTTCAGCCGCGCGCTGGACCTGGACACCAAGCGCATCCAGTTCACGCCCGACCTCATGCCCGGCGACGTGTCGGGGTCGCTCGTCTACGACGCCCGCACCGGCGAGTTCGAGTTCCGGCAGGGGCCGGTGTTCACCAACATCGTGCTGGCCGACGAGATCAACCGCACGCCGCCCAAGACGCAGGCGGCGCTGCTGGAGGCCATGGAAGAGCACCAGGTGTCCGCCGACGGCGTGACGCGTGCGCTTCCCGATCCGTTCCTGGTGGCCGCGACGCAGAACCCCATCGAGCTCGAGGGCACCTACACGCTGCCCGAGGCGCAGCTGGACCGGTTCCTCCTCAAGCTCATCGTCGACATCCCGGTGCGCGACGCCGAGATCGACGTGCTGCGCCGCCATGCCGACGGGTTCACCCCGGGCGATCTCGCGGGCGCCGGAATCGAGCCGGTGATCACGGCGGCCGACATCCGCGCCGCGCAGCGCGCCGCGGCATCCGTCACCGTCACCGACGACGTCCTCGCCTACGTCGTCGACCTCGCCCGGGCGACCCGGCAGAGTCCGTCGGTGCAGCTGGGGGTGAGCCCGCGCGCCTCCACCGCCCTGCTTGCCGCGGCGAAGGCGTGGGCGTG
>DASSYC010000025.1:0-2085 GCA_035703465.1 Microbacterium sp.
CATCATCCTCCGGCTGGTCGCCCCGATCCTCGCCGTCATCGCGCTGCTGTCGTTCATCGCGACCACCAACGACTTCATCATCGCGTCGGTCATCCTCGTCGACCCCGACAAGCAGACCCTCGCGGTCGGCCTGTACTCGTACGTCTCCAGCGAGACGGCCAAGTACTGGAGCCTGTTCTCGGCCGGAGCAGTGCTGGCCGCCATCCTGCCGATGGCGTTCTTCCTCTCGGTGCAGAAGTACATCGTCGGCGGGCTCACGGCCGGGTCGGTGAAGTAGCGGGATGCCTCGCGCCGCCGCCGCGGCGACATCATCGGTGCGCACAGCGCGCAGATCGGGCACACTGTCTGGATGGGATCAGCGCTGACCACCATCGGATTGCCCGTCGCCCTCGGCATCATCATGTTCGGGCTCGGCCTGAGCCTCACACTCCGCGACTTCGCACGGGTGGCGAAGCAGCCCAAGGCGGTCGTGATCGCCCTGGTCTGCCAGCTGCTCGTGCTGCCGGTGATCTGCTTCGGGCTCGTCGTGCTGTTCCAGCTGCCGCCGATCCTCGCCGTGGGCATGATGATGCTCGCCGCCTCCCCCGGCGGCACCACGGCGAACCTCTACAGCCACCTGTTCCGCGGCGACATCGCGCTGAACATCTCGCTGACCGCGGTGAACTCGGTGATCGCGGTGTTCACGCTGCCGCTGATCACGAACCTCGCCATCGCCTACTTCGACCCGTTCGACGGCGCGCTGGGGATGCAGTGGGCCAAGACCCTCGAGGTGTTCGCGATCGTGCTCGTGCCGGTCGCCCTCGGCATGCTCGTGCGGCACTTCTGGCCTGCGTTCGCCAAACGCATGGACAAGCCGGTGCGCATCGTCTCGGTGATCGTGCTCGTCGTGGTGATCGGCGGGGCCGTGGCCGCGAACTGGGCGCTGCTGGTCGAGAACTTCGGCCGGCTCGCCGGCATCACGATCGCGTTCTGCCTGATCAGCCTCGCCGTGGGGTACGGGGTGCCGCGGCTGCTGCGGGTAGGCAGGCGGCAGGCCGTCGCGTCGTCGTTCGAGATCGGCATCCACAACGCCACCCTGGCCATCGTCATCGCCCAGACCGTCATGGGCTCGGTGGAGCTGAGCCTGCCCGCCGCCGTGTACGGCGTGCTCATGTTCTTCGTCGCCTTCGCGTTCGGCTTCGTCATCCGCGGCAAGGGCTCCGCGGCCGACGAGAGGGAAGGGGAGGGGGATGCCTCGCCCGGCGCCGAGCCCGAGGCATCCGCGTCCCGCGCCTGACATGCAGCCGCTCACCGAACAGGATGTGCTGGCGTCATTCGTCAATGCCGGCCCCGATGAGCTGCGGCTCGTCGAACTGCCGCACGACTTCCCCCTGACGGACTGGGACCACCTCGACTTCCTCGCGTGGCGCAACCCGCACACGCGCGCCCGCGGGTACCTCATCGCCGAGCACGAGGGCGCCCCCGCCGGCGTGGTGCTGCGTGCCGCGGAGGGCGCGTCGCGGGCACGCTCGGCCATGTGCAACATCTGCCACACGATGCAGCCCGGCGACCAGGTGGCGCTGTTCACCGCCCGCCGTGCGGGCCGGGCCGGCGCACACGGTGACAGCATCGGCACCTACATCTGCACCGACCTGTCGTGCCACGAGAACGTGCGGCTGGCGGCGCCTCTCGCGCCGTCCGAGATGCGGGCGAGCGTGGACCGCCGCATCGACGGCGCGCGCACGCGCAGCGAGGCGTTCGTCGCGGAGGTGCTGGCCCGGTGACGCGGGTCGTCGTCGTCGGCGATGCGCTCATCGACGAGCTGCGCGATGAGCGCGGTGTGCGCGAGCTGATCGGCGGCGCCGCCCTGAACGTCGCCGTGGGGCTGACGCGGCTCGGCGTGCCCGCGGCGCTCATCGCGATGGTCGGCGACGACCAGGACGGCGCGCACATCCGCGCGTACCTGGCCGACTACGGGGTGGACCTGCTCGCGACGCCCGTGCCGGTGAGCGCCCGTGCGGTGAGCGTACGGTCCGGCGGCGAGCCCGTGTATGCGTTCAGCGATGCCGCGCGGGAACGGCGGGTGCGCTTCGGTGAGGCCGAGCG
>DASSYC010000038.1:0-6376 GCA_035703465.1 Microbacterium sp.
CGAGAAGCTGGGGCCGGTCGCCGGCGTGCCGCTGGCCATCAAGGACGTGCTGGTCACGACCGACATGCCCTCCACGAGCGGCTCGCGCATCCTCGAGGGCTACCTGTCTCCGTTCGATGCCACGGTCGTCGCCCGCGCGCGCGCGGCCGGGCTCGTGCCGCTGGGCAAGACGAACATGGACGAGTTCGCGATGGGCTCGTCCACCGAGCACTCCGCATACGGCCCGACGCGCAACCCGTGGGACCTGGAGCGCATCCCGGGAGGATCGGGCGGAGGCTCCGCCGCGGCAGTGGCCGCCTTCGAGGCGCCCTTCGCCCTCGGCTCCGACACCGGCGGATCGATCCGCCAGCCGGCCCACGTCACCGGCACGGTCGGGATGAAGCCCACGTACGGCGGAGTCAGCCGGTACGGCGCGATCGCACTGGCATCCAGTCTCGACCAGGTCGGACCCGTCAGCCGCACGGTCCTCGACGCCGGGCTGCTGCACGACGTGATCGGCGGGCACGACCCGCACGACTCGACGTCGCTGACCGACCGGTGGCCGTCGTTCGCCGCCGCCGCCCGCGAGGGCGCCCGCGGCGACGTGCTCAAGGGCCTGAAGGTCGGCGTGGTCCGCGAGCTGTCCGACTCCGACTTCCAGCCCGGCGTGGTGTCGGCGTTCCGCACGGCACTCGCGGCCATGCAGACGCACGGCGCCGAGGTCGTGGAGGTCAGCGCCCCGCACTTCGAATACGGCGTCGCCGCCTACTATCTGATCCTGCCGGCCGAGGCATCCAGCAATCTCGCCAGGTTCGACTCGGTGCGCTTCGGCATGCGGGTGACCCCGCACGCCGAAGCGACGGTGGAGGAGGTCATGGCGGCCACGCGCGAGGCCGGTTTCGGCGACGAGGTGAAGCGTCGCATCATCCTCGGCACCTATGCGCTCAGCGCCGGCTACTACGACGCGTACTACGGATCCGCGCAGAAGGTCCGCACGCTCATCCAGCAGGACTTCGCCCAGGCTTTCCAGCAGGTGGATGTCATCGCCACACCCTCCGCGCCGACCACCGCGTTCCGGCTCGGCGAGAAGGTGGACGACCCGATGCAGATGTACCTGAGCGACGCGACCACGATCCCCGCCAATCTCGCCGGTGTCCCGGGCATCTCGGTCCCCGCCGGGCTCGCAGAGGAGGACGGCCTGCCCGCCGGCATCCAGTTCCTCGCGCCGGCTCGCGAGGACGTCCGCCTGTACCGCGTCGGGGCCGCGGTGGAGTCGCTGCTGGTGGACGCCTGGGGCGGCCCGCTGCTTGACCGTGCCCCTCGCCTGGGAGGTGTGCGCTGATGGCCAAGGACGCGCTGATGGACTTCGACAAGGCACTCGAGCTGTTCGAGCCGGTGCTCGGCTTCGAGGTGCACGTCGAGCTCAACACGAAGACCAAGATGTTCTCGGCCGCGCCGAACTCCTTCGGCCGCGAGCCGAACACCGACCTCGCGACGGTGGATCTGGGGCTGCCCGGGTCGATGCCGGTGGTCAACGAGCAGGCGGTGCGGTACTCGATCAGCCTCGGGCTGGCCCTCGGCTGTTCGATCGCCCCGTCGAGCCGCTTCGCGCGGAAGAACTACTTCTACCCCGACCTGGGGAAGAACTACCAGATCTCACAGTACGACGAGCCCATCGCGTTCGAGGGGCAGGTCGAGGTAGAGCTCGCCGACGGCACGGTCGTGCAGGTTCCGATCGAGCGCGCCCACATGGAGGAGGATGCCGGAAAGCTCACGCACGTCGGCGGGGCGACCGGTCGCATCCAGGGCGCCGAGTACTCGCTGGTGGACTACAACCGCGCCGGGGTGCCGCTGGTCGAGATCGTCACCAAGCCCATCTTCGGCGCCGAGCACCGCGCGCCCGAGCTCGCTTCCGCCTATGTGCGCACGATCCGCGACATCGTCATCGCCCTCGACGTCTCGGACGCGCGGATGGAGCGCGGCAATCTGCGCTGCGACGCCAACGTCTCGCTGCGCCCGCGCGTCGCGCCCGGTGAGCCGCCGGCACCGCTGGGCACCCGCACCGAGACGAAGAACGTGAACTCGATGCGCTCGGTCGAGCGCGCCGTGCGGCACGAGATCCAGCGTCAGGCGGCGATCCTGGCCGCCGGCGGCACGATCACGCAGGAGACCCGGCACTGGCACGAGGACACCGGCACGACCTCCCCGGGGCGGCCGAAGTCGGATGCCGACGACTACCGCTACTTCCCCGAGCCCGACCTGCTGCCGGTCGCCCCCTCCGCAGCGCTCATCGAAGAGCTGCGCGCCGCCCTTCCCGAGCCCCCCGCCGCTCGCCGTCGCCGTCTGAAGGCGGAGTGGGGGTTCGCCGACATCGAGTTCCAGGGCATCGTCAACGCGGGCCTGCTGTCGGAGGTCGGCGCCACGGTCGCGGCGGGCGCATCGCCGGCGTCGGCTCGCAAGTGGTGGACCGGAGAAGTCCTGCGCATCGCCAACGCGCAGGATCGCGAGGCATCCGACCTGGTGACGCCCGCCGATGTCGCAGCACTGCAGGCTCTGGTGGATGCGGGCACCCTCACCGACAAGCTCGCCCGCCAGGTGCTGGAGGGCATGATCGCCGGCGAGGGGTCGCCACAGGAGATCGTGGATGCCCGTGGGCTCGCAGTCGTCTCGGACGACGGCGCCCTCATCGGTGCCATCGACAACGCCCTGGCCGCGCAGCCGGACGTGCTGGAGAAGATCCGCGACGGCAAGGTGCAGGCCGCCGGCGCGATCATCGGCGCAGTCATGAAGGCGATGAAAGGTCAGGCCGACGCGGCCCGCGTGCGCGAACTCGTGCTGGAGCGCGCGAGCGCGGAAGCACCATAGGCGGAGTCTGGAGCGCGCGAGCGCGGAAGCACCATAGGCGGAGTCTGGAGCGCGCCGGACAGCAGACGTCGGCGGCCCCAGCGAGAATGGTGCCATGGGACGCGGCGACGGATCGGGCCGGATCGTCTCGCCCGAGGGCGCGGACGACACCGGGACCGGCATCCTGCACGTCGACATGGACGCGTTCTATGCCGCAGTGGAGGTGCTGGACGACCCGAGCCTGAAGGGCAAGCCGGTCATCGTCGGCTCGCCGGAGGGGCGCGGTGTCGTCTCGAGTGCGACCTACGAGGCGCGCCGGTTCGGCGTGCGCTCGGCGATGCCGGTCTCACAGGCGCTGAGGCTGTGCCCGGCGGCGATCACCGTCGAGCCGCACTTCGACCGGTATGTCGAGCTGTCGGCTCACGTGATGCGACTGTTCCGGGACGTGACGCCGCTGGTCGAGCCGCTCTCGATCGACGAGGCGTTCCTCGATGTGCGCGGTGCCCGGCGGCTCCTGGGCAGTCCCGGACGCATCGCCGTCGACCTGCGTCGGCGCGTGCGCTCCGAGACGGGCCTCACCGCCAGCATCGGCGTGGCCGCCACGAAGCACGTCGCCAAGATGGCGTCGACGCTGAGCAAGCCGGACGGGCTGCTGATCGTGTCCGGGCCGCAGACGCAGGCCTTCCTCGCCGCCCGTCCGGTGCGGGCGCTGTGGGGTGTCGGACCGAAGAGCGCGGAGGCGCTGGAGGGACGCGGCATCCGCACCGTCGCCGACATTCTACAGACCCCGCCGGCGGTCCTCGACCGGCTGCTGGGGGTGACGACGGGGGAGCGGATCCGGCTGCTGAGCCGAGGCGTCGATGCGCGCGAGGTCGAGACCGAACGCATCGAGAAGAGCATCGGCCACGAGGAGACCTTCCAGGAGGACATCGCCGACCCGGCCGTCCTGCACGTCGAGCTGCTGCGCCTCGCGGATCGTGTGGGGGCGCGGCTGCGCGCGAACGAGTGGGAGGCGCGCACAGTGTCGATCAAGGTGCGGTTCGCGGACTTCGCCACTGTGACCCGCTCCCAGACGCTGGGCGAGCCGACCGCGGTGGGACAGCGGATCGGCGCGGCGGCGCGCGACCTGTTCGATGCGCTCGAGCTGCGGATGGCGGTGCGGCTGATCGGGGTGCGCGCCGAGAACCTGGTGCCCGCAGGCGCAGCCGGCGTCGCGCTCTGGGACGATGATGCCGAGTGGCGCAGCATCGAGGGTGCGCTGGACGGTGCCGCCGAACGCTTCGGCCGCGGCGCCGTCACCCGCGCCGCTCTGCTGCGGCCGGAGCGTTCGATCGGGGCCGTGTCGCACCATCCGCCCGTGCCGCACGATCGGCACTGAATCGTCCCGGACGGTGCGCAGGCACGCCCACCGCGCTACCGTGGTGCCATGCCCAACATCGCACTCGAGCTCGGCAAGCAGTCCGCATCCTTCGGCGTCAAGAGCGCGTACGGCGAGCAGCAGGATGTCGACGGCATCCGCGTGATCCCCGTCGCGTTCAGCTGGACGGGCTTCGGCGGGGGGTCGGACGAGTCCGGCAACGGCGGCGGAGGCGGAGGCGGCTGCACGGTCCCGCTGGGCGCATACGTGCGTCGGGGCGACGACCTGCGCTTCGAGCCGAACATCGTCTCCTTCCTCGTGGTCGCCATTCCCTTCGTCTGGGTCGCCGGCCGCGCCCTCAGCCGTGTCATCCGCGCCCTCAAGAAGTAGCGACCCTGACCGTTTCATCGCCGCGCTGCGCTGCTGCGCGGGTGCGGTGGGCCGCGCCGTGCGCCGCATCGAGGCATCCCATCCGGTGGTGCTCATCGATGGCCGCTCCGGTGCCGGCAAGACCACCCTCGCCGGCATGCTCGTCGAGGCCTGGCCACCGCCCGGGCGCGTGCAGCTGGTCGCCCTCGACGCGATCTATCCCGGCTGGGACGGCCTGCAGGCGGGGGTGGAGATCGCCCGCGACCGCATCCTCCTGCCGCACGCGCAGGGCCGTGTCGGAACGTGGCAGGCGTGGGACTGGGATGCCGGCGAACCCACCGCGGAGCACACCGTCGACCCGGCACGGCCGCTCATCGTGGAAGGCTCGGGCCTGCTGGATGCGCGCACGGCGCCCCTGGGCGATGTGCGGGTCTGGCTCGAGTCGCCGCCCGCCTCGCGCCGGCGCCGCGCCCTGGCGCGGGACGGCGAGGCCTATCGCCCGCACTGGGACCGCTGGGCTGCGCAGGAGGAGAGCCATGTCCTCCAGGATGCGCCGCGCAGCCACGCGACGCACGTCTTCGAGATCCCGTGAGACTCAGTCCGCAGAGATCGCGTTGACCAGACCGTCGAGCCGGTAGCCGAGCCAGTCGTACACGCCGAAGCGCGGGTCGTCGGGGTCGTGGTCGTCCTCGCGATCCACGCCCAGTCGCGACGCGATCACCAGACGCAGTGCGGCCAGGGCGCGCATCCAGGCGGTCGCATCGTCGGGGGAGAGCGCGACGTCCACGACCGACGCGTCGGGCCCGGCGGTCGAGGCCCCTGCAGCGTGGAGGTCTGAGAGCACCCGGCCCGCGTCGTCACGGCGGCGGTCGAGCAGCTCGTGCTCGGTCGCGTGCCGGAACTCCCGTCCGGCATGCGCATCGTCCGGGTAGGCGTCGGGCACGAGGCGGGCCACCGCGGCATCGTCGGCGGCGTCATCGGTCTCCTGGAGCAGCTCGATGAACTGACCCATCAGGTCGGCGAGGTGCCGCGCCTCGATGCGCGTGATGGTCAGCATCACCAGCGAGGCGCTCATCGCGGAGCCTTTCGCACAGTCGCCCACAGACCGTAGTCGTGCATCGCCTGCGCGTGCAGCTCCATCTGCTCACGGGCGCCCTCGGCGACCACGGCACGGCCCTCGTGGTGCACGGCGAGCATGCGGCGCGTGGCCTCATCGCGGGAGAATCCGAAGTACTCGCGGAAGACATGCGCGACGTAGCTCATGAGATTCACCGGGTCGTTCCAGACCACCGTCTGCCAGGTCGGGATCTCAGTGGGCGCCTCGTCGAGGTGCACCTGCTCACGGGTGTCGGGATGTGCGACCCGCGTCGTCATGCCCACCCCAGCTCGTGCAGGCGCTCGTCGTCGATTCCGTAGAAGTGCGCGATCTCGTGGACGAGGGTCGTGTGCACCTCGTCGCGAAGCTCGTCCACGCTCTCGCACACCGCCAGATGGGGCTCGCGGTACACGATGATGCGGTCCGGCAGCTCCCCCATGCCGTAGCGGTCGCGCTCGGTCAGCGCGAGTCCGTCATAGAGTCCGAGCAGGTCGAGACTCCCGTCTTCCGGGAGGTCCTCGATCACGAAGACGATGTTCTCGAGCCCGTCGACCATGTCGTCGGGCAGGAGGTCGAGCTCCTCGATCACGAGCGCCTCGAAGGCGGCGGCATCCATCTCAACCATGTCTGGGGTGAGTAACGGGACTTGAACCCGCGACCCCCTGGACCACAACCAGGTGCTCTACCGACTGAGCTATACCCACCATGCGGCCCGCGTTCGCGGGCAACCA
>DASSYC010000091.1:0-6095 GCA_035703465.1 Microbacterium sp.
GGCTCGATCGGAGCTGGACGAAAGGTTGGTCGCCCGACGGTCTCATGTAGCGCGCACAAGAACTGATGACGGACAAGATCCGTCTGATTCCGTATGGTTCTCATCTCGCTCACGATCGCCATAACTGTTGCGAGGTCGCGCCGCTGATTGGGATCGATAATCCTCAGCGTTTCCTCGTAGTGCGTCGCAGACAGGGGGAACGCGACGCCGGCGGCGCTCGCAGCTCTGATCGCTTCGAGGGCGTCGTCGTCTCCCGCGACCCGTGGCCCACCCACCGAAGCTTGCGCCATCCGGATCCAGACCCATTGGTCGAGGTAGACAGTAGGCCTTGAAGGATTCGCCGGTTGGGTGGTGGGCACGGGACCCATTCTTGAGCCAACAGCAGACATCGAGCTCCGGCGCCGATAGAGCGCTGCCGCCCGCAAGCCGGTCCCTCTGAGGACGAGGCGGGAGAAGCCCGACCACACCGCCCTGCTGACCCTCAGGCCGTTGCACAAGCCCCGGTCGCTGAACCGCCCGATTGCGGTCGGCCAAGTGCGACGTCGAGCACGCGATTCGGTGGCACCGAGTGACACGACCGAGCACGACACTCACAGCGACAGCCCACCTCGCGGGACCGGCGATGCCACCGCGACCCCACGCCCACACGGCTCCAGCGCCTTCTCCCGCGGAGCCCGCCGCAGCTCCGCATCGGCCGCGCGCATCGCATCCTGAATCGTGAGCTCGGTCGTCCCGCGCATCATCGTCGCACCGATATGCGCGATCGCCTCCTCATCACTTCCCCCAACGGCGACCACCACGTTTTGGTGACGTCCGCGCGTCAGTCCGACGTAGAGCCCCGCTGCGTCGACGTCCGGCCCGACCACTGCGGCATCCGTCGTGTCGCCCTGGATGCCGTGCACCGTCGACGCATAGGCGAGCTGCACGTGTTCCAGCGCGTAGTCGCGGCTCACGCGGCGCCGGTCGGTGCTGTCGCTGGCTGAGACCAGCGTGATGCCGTCGTCGGAGATGCCGCGCACGACCCACTGTGCACGGTTCTCGACTCCGGTGCGCGGGTCGTTGCGGCGCGTCTGCACGACGTCGCCGACGAGGATGCGCTGCTCCCCCATGCCAAGCGCAAGCATGGTGGGGTCGAGCTCACCGGCGTCGACGCGATGCTGCTGGATCGCATCGTTGATCGCATCCGCCTCACCGTTGGTCCCGGAAACCACCGCCACGCGCTTCCCGCGCGCGTGCCCGTCGAGGTGGGCGGCAACCATCGCGTCGCGCGCCTCTTCCGCGCTCCGCACCCGCCGCACATGCCCGCGCTCGAGCAACTCGCCCGCGACCGTCAGTGCGTCGTCGAGATCGCGAGGGTTGCGCAGCCGTAGGGTGAGCGCGCCGTACTCCGGGTCGCTGAACCGGTGCACGCTGTCGAGTTCGATGGATGCTGTCGCGTAGCGCACTGCGGATGCCATCACTCCGACGTGCCCGACTGGCTGCGCCTGGTACGGGTCGCCTACCATGGCCACGCCCACCCGATGTTCGAGCGCGAGGTCGACGAGGGCGGATGCAGTTTGCAGATCTACCATGCCGGCCTCGTCGACGATGTCCCGCCGCAAGCTGTGTGCGCGTCGCCACCGAGTTCCGTCCAGACCAGGATGCCGACAACTCAAGGTGGTATGCGCGCGCTACTCGACGGTCATCGGTCGAGCTGCAAGCGATGCCACGCGTGCACGACCAGGACCGCGGAGACCGCCGCGACCGCCAGAGTGATGGCCAGCTGAAGAGGCGTGACCGCATTGCCCCCACTCATTGCCCAGAGTGTCGGGGCGGCCAGCGGCATCCATCCGCCAGCCCCTGCGAGCACTCCGACCTGGGCGACGACGACGATCACGATTGTGGCGGTGACGCCGCCGAGCGTCGACCGCGCCAGCGTGGTGACCCACGCCACCGGGACCACGATCGCGCAGGAGAAGACGACGAGCGCGGCGTGGCGGCCCAGTCCTGCCCAGACCGCCGGCGACGGTGCGCCGAGTCCGGCGACCAGGCCGACCACGAGTACCGCGCACGTCGCTCCGATCGCGGTACCGCACGCCCACAACGCGAAGACGGCGAGCTTTCCGGCCGCGATGCGGCCTCGCCCGACGGGCAGGGCGAACAGTCCGCTCACGGTGGCGTCGGCGAACTCGCGACCGAACATCCATGACAGCACGACGCCACACCCGAGCAGACCGCCGGCGCCGGTGATCTGCGCTGCCGTCGACAACAGGCCGGCCCAATCGGCGGTGGCTGCCGGGCCGAGCTTCGCCACCAGATCGGGCTGACCTGTCACCACCGCCAGCAGCATTCCGCCCGACAGCAACGCGATGCCGCCGATGATCGCCAGCGTGCCGACCCTGCCGACGAGCGACGCGCGCAGCTTCAGCGCCTCGCTGTGCACAATGGCCTTCATTGCTCGGTCCCCCGGCTACTGAGGGAGGCTGCAGCCTCGTCGTCGCGGCGGACGGCATCGAAGAAGGCGCGCTCGAGCTCGGTGCCATCGGGAGGAAGCTCACCGATGACACGTCCGGCATTCATGACCACGATTCGGTGGGCGATGCGGGCGACCTCGTCCAGGTGATGGCTGCTCACCAGTACGGCGGCGCCCGTCTTCGCGAGGCGCACCAGCTCTTCACGCAGAATGATCACTCCCCGCGGATCGAGCGCATTGGCCGGTTCGTCGAGTACGACGACCGAGGGCGAGTGCTGCAGCGCTGCGGCCAGTCCCACGCGCTGCCTGTTGCCGAGCGACAGCGTTCGCAGCCGCCGGTCGGCGAATTGCTCGAGGGTGAAGGTGCGCAACGCGGCGGCGACGACATGGTCAGGGTGTCGGACTCCTCGCAATCGCGCTGCCACAGCCAGGTTCTGTCGTGCGGTCAGCTCGGGATAGCCGGGCGCACCATCGACGAACTGGCCGACGCCGGTCCAGTCGGTGCCTCCGGGGGCGTCGACGGATCGGCCGTGCAGCAGAACGTCGCCCGTGTCGGGGCGGAGCATTCCGAGCAGCAGACGCAGGAGTGTTGTCTTTCCCGCACCGTTCAGGCCGATCAGTGCGACGATCTCTCCTTGCGCGACTCTCAGGTCAATGTCGTCGACTCCTCCCCCGCCGCGGAACCGTCGGGTGGCTCGATCGGCGCGAAGCGCGAAGTCAGCCATGTCGCAGATCACCACGTCGGTCTGCTCGGACGCCTGCGTCGACGATCGCCACTGCGGTCGCGGTGCCGTCTTCCGCGCTCATCTGCTCGGCAATCGTGCGGCACCTCGAGGCGCAGGCCATGGAAGCGGCGATGGCTGCCTGAACACGGTCCGGTGTGAGGCGGTCGCGGTGCAGGGGCGCAGGTGCCAAGCCCGCTCGATGGAGTTGCGCCGCCCAGAAGGGCTGGTCCGCCAGAAACGGGACGATGATCGACGGGATGCCGGCGCGGGCGACCGCGTGCGTCGTCCCCGCGCCGCCGTGGTGGATCGCGGCGACCGCGTGCCGGAAGACCGTCTCGTGCGGTAGAGACTCCGCGACGAACACGTCGGGCCCGTGGATTCGCCTCGGCGGCTGCAAGCCACCCCATCCGGTGGCCATCACGACCCGAAGTCCCATCCGCCGCGCACCGTCGATGATGGCCTCCGCGCGGGAAGCCGGATCTCCGCCGGTCATCGATCCGAACCCGGCATAGATGAACGGCCCGTCTGCCCTGATGAACTCCTCCAGATCCGTGTCCGCAGCGCTGGCTGACCGGCGATGCCAGTCCCCGGTGATGTGCACGCTCGCCGGCCAATCCGAGGGACGCGGCAGCAGACTCGGGCTCACAGCGACCAGCGAGGCTGCAGGGGCAGGAAGTGCTCCCGACGGGATCGCGAGCCGCGTCCGCGCAGCACGGACGTCGGCAGCGAAGAGCCTGCTGGCCATGCCCACGGCCCGGTAGCTGATGCGGTTGAGTATCGGTCCAAGCGAACGGGATGCGACTCCTGCGGCTGGAAACCGGGCTGTGGGGGTGACGGTCGGAGTCAGTTCGACGCTGAGATGCGGGATGCCGTCTCGGGCGGCGAGGACAGGCGCCGTGAGCACCTTCGGGTGCGCGACGATGACGTCGGGCGCCCAGTCCATCCCCGCGTCCACGAATGCCGCAAGAGCGCGGCTCATGGCCGGGCGGATCTGCTCACGAAAGCTCTCCCCGGCCGAGCTGCCGGGAAGAGGCACGAGATCGGCGAAGCGGACGCCGAGGCTGACGGCGTCCAGCCCCGTTGTGTCGACCTCTCGCTGATCCGGAACAGCCACGCGGACAACGGCACCAGCATCCTGTGCGGCGCGAGCGAGATGCACGAAGGGCTCGACATCGCCACGGCTGCCCAGGGTGGCCAAGAGCAGGCGGACAGGATCATCAGCCTGTGATCGAGATGTCATGACGGAAGTCCGTTCTGGTCAATTCGTGGGATGACGCATCCTCGCCGACCAGGCTTCCCGGCACACCGACAGTCACAGTAGTCCAGCCGGTGCGCGAACGGAACCCCGCCGAATGGTCATCCCAAGATGTCACGCCGAGAGAGCGCTGCGGTGGTCACCGCGATGAGGATGGCGGAACCGCCCCACAACAGCGCGAGGCCTGCCCAGTCAGCTCCGTCGGCGAGGGGTGTCCGTCCGAAGGCCCAGTCATAGCTGGACAGCGCGCGCAGCCAATCCAGCTGGTCGCTGTTGTTCGCGACCGCCTGCAACACATAACCCGCGACGGCCACCGTGGCGCCGGCCGCTACCGACCACGACCGGCGGCCGGTCAGAGCCCCGGCGGTCAGCGCCGTCGTCGCGCTGAGGGCCCCCAAGCCCACCCACGCTGCGGTCATGGCGACCAGATTCGACGGGTGCAGTCCCAGTTCTACGGGGCCGTTCATCGCCCAGACGAGGACCCCTGCGACCCCGCCGAGGATCAGCAATCTGACGACCAACGCGGCGCCGCTCTCCAGCGCGTACTGCACCCGTCCGACGGAGTGCGCGAGGGTGAGTTCGAGCTGGCCGGACTCTTCCGCGCCAGCGATGAACGAGGCTCCCCAGGTGATTCCGGCGATCGTGATGAGGACGAATCCGACGAGACCGAAGAAGGTGGCGGTCGTGTAGCCGGCACCCGAAGTGATGTCCTCATATGCGAGGGTGCGCACCAGCTCCGGAGGGAGCGAGTCGATCATGCGCATCAGTTCGGGAGCGTTCATCGAAGGGTAGAGGGGGAGGTAGACCAGGACAACCGCTGCGACGCCGAGTGACCACCCGAGCAGGCCGCGCCAGCCGTCCAGCATCCAGCGGCGGAGCACCGGCACAGCCACGGGTCGGGGGCGAGCGGATCCCGCGGCGGTCATCCCTGGCCTTCCGGCGGCGTGGGCGCTCGTCGCAGGTAGAGATCGAGGACGGACTCTTGCAGATCCGGCTCTTCGACGGTGAGGTCACGGATGAAGCCGCGGCCGAGGATGCGGAGCACCGGGTCGATCTCGCCCTGCACCGTTGCCGAGAGCCGCACAACGGAGCCGGCTTCGGTATCCACATCGGTCACTTCGAGGTTCGCGATCCCGCCGCACGCCGTGAGTGTGGCGTGAAGGCCGGCGGCGGTGAGACCGCTGATCGTGGCATGAACCCTTCGGGTGCTCGCCATCTGCAGCGTGGCGACGGGCCCGCTTGCGACCAGCTTCCCCTGCGAGAGCACGGCGACCTGGTCTGCGGTCTGCTGGATCTCGCTGATGACGTGGGAGCTCAGCAGCACCGTCTGTCCCGCGTCTCGGGCTTCGCGGACCATCGCGAGGAATTCGCGTTGCATCAGCGGGTCCAGGCCACTTGTGGGTTCGTCGAGGATCAGCAGTTCCGGACGATGCATGAACGCCTGCACGAGACCGAGCTTCTGCTTGTTGCCCTTCGACAGCGTGCGCGCGGGGCGCGTCAGATCGAGGCCGAGACGCTCGGCGAGTTCGTCGATCGAACCGCGCGGCACTCGTCCGCTGATCTCCGCGAGATGCTTGAGCATCGCAGCCCCGCTGAGGCGGCTGATCATCCGCAGCTCCCCAGGAATGTACCCGATGCGGCGGCGCAGAGCGGCGCCGCCGGC
>DASSYC010000161.1:0-8352 GCA_035703465.1 Microbacterium sp.
GCTTTCACAGTGGTCGTACCATCCCTCCCGGGGTTCACATTCTCTGATCCGGCGGCCGTCTCACCACCCGCCATTCCCACCCACGAGCTGTGGCACCAGCTGATGACGCGCTTGGGCTTCGAGACATACTTCGCCCACGGCGGCGACCTCGGCAACGGAATCACCTCGCGCCTGGCGGCCGCCCATCCTGAGGCCGTGCGCGCGATCCACGTGATGTCGGTTGCGGCTCCGCGCTCCTTCGAAGAGGATTCGCTGACCCCGGCGGAGCGCGAGCACATCGCCGCAGTGGAGGCATGGCAGCGTGCGGAGGGCGCATACATGCACCAGCATCAGACCCGTCCGCTCACCCTCGCCTTCGGCCTCTCGGACTCACCGGCCGGTCTGCTGTCGTGGATCCTCGAGAAGTACCACGTGTGGAGCGATCGCCGCGCGGGGACACCGTCCTCGCTGGCCGATGACTTCGTCCTGACACAGGCCAGCCTGTACTGGTTCACCAACACCATCGGGACGTCGCTGCGGCCCTACTACGAGGCGCTCCCGCCGTACGAGTCGGTTCCGGTGCCCACTGCGCTCGCGCTGTTCCCGGCTGACCTGCAGAAGCCGCCGCGCGAATGGGCGGAGCGGACCCACGACATCCGCCGGTACACGGTGTTCGAGTCGGGCGGGCACTTCGCGCCGGTCGAGACGGCGCCGACGCTGGCGGCCGACATCCGCGAGTTCTTCGCCGGGCAACTGTAACGCCGATAATGCACATTATGTCAACGTAAAGGCCGGCGTATGGGTGATAGTCGATACTGACCCTATGGTTCCCGCCCGTCCCCCGTCGACCGATCACGCCCGCAGCCGGCGCCGCGATGCTCACGAGAACCGCCGCCTGCTCCTCACGGCATCTGCGGAAGTCCTCGCCGAGAATCCGTCGGCGAGCATGGACGAGATCGCTGCCCGAGCAGGTCTAGGACGCGCCACCGTCTACCGGCACGTGGCAGGCCGCGCGGAACTCGTGCACGAGGTTGCGGATGCCGCGCTGCGGACCGCTGGCCGTGCCGTGCAGGCTGCGACACCCGAGGAAGGCAGCGCGCGTCAGGCGTTGCGTCGTATCCTGACCGCGCTCGTGCAATCGGGCGCGGAGCATCGTCCGCTTCTTCTTCTCGGCATCACCCGCGATACGGAGTTCCTCGCGGGTCGTGCCGATGTGCTCGCCCCGATCACCGACGTGGTGCGTCGGGGCGTGGCCACAGGCGAACTGCGGGCGGATCTCGACCCCGTGTGGGCGCAGCATGCGCTGCTGTCGCTGCTGCAGACAGCGGTGATGGTGGAACAGCCCGACGCCGTGGAAACCGTGTGGAGCACCCTGATCGAGGGCTGGCTTCCGCGCTGAGCGCTAATATGAGACATATGAGTCTCAGTTACGTCGCCGGCGATCCCGCTTCGAAGCCCATCGATGTTCTTGTCGTGGGGGCCGGCCCGACCGGGCTGACCGCCGCGCTGGAGGCACGCAGGCTCGGGATGTCTGTCCGGATCGTCGACCGGCGACCGGTGCGGCTCCGCCGCTCCAAGGCGCTGGTCGTGCACGCGCGCACGATGGAGGTGTTCGACAGCCTTGGCATCGCTGCGCAGGTGCGTGAGCGGGGCGCGGTGTTCCGCGCGATGAATCTGCACGGCTCCGCCGGCGCGGCCGGACGCGTCGATCTGGAGGCGCTCAGCTGGGGCGACACGGACTTTCCGTTCTGGCTCACGGTGCCACAGCATGACACAGAACAGGTGCTGGAGGAGGCGCTTGTCACCGCCGGTTCGTCGATCGAATGGGGAACGGTGTTCCGTGGGCTTCGGCAGGGGCCGGATGCGGTCATGGCCCACCTGCAGACGCAGGAGGACACCTGCGCGGTACGCGCCCGGTGGGTGGTGGGCGCTGACGGG
Organism: Microbacterium sp.; assembly: GCA_035703465.1. Classification (GTDB taxonomy): domain Bacteria; phylum Actinomycetota; class Actinomycetes; order Actinomycetales; family Microbacteriaceae; genus Microbacterium. Next base: position 1,918 of record DASSYC010000161.1, read on the forward strand.
GGCCGCAGCAGCGTGCGAGATGCAATCGGCGGGCACATGGCCCGTCACGATGCGGATGCGACCTTCATGCTCGCCGACGCGTTCACCACGTGCGAACTCCCCGAAGATGAAGGCCACTTCTTCATCCACCCCGATGGCTTCCTCGTCATCGTCCCCATGCCAGAACCACGTCAGTGGCGCATCATCGCTCATCTGCCCCGACACGAGGCTGCCGGACCAGTACCGATCGATGCCGCATTCCTCGATGCGCTGATCGCCGACCGCGCATCCGTGCAGTTCGGTGCGCACGACGTGGGATGGACGTCACGATTCGACCTGACCCACGGAGTCTCGGACCTCACCCGCCGCGGGCGTGTGTTCCTGGCCGGTGACGCCGCGCACGTGCACAGCCCCGTCGGCGGGCAGGGGTTGAACACCGGTGTGCAGGACGCGCACGCGCTCATCTGGCGGCTTGCCGCCGCCAACGCCGTCGATGAGGCGACGCGGGAGGCACTTCTGGACAGCTTCGCGATCGAACGCCGTCAGGTCGCCGAAGCGATGGTCGGCAACGTGCGCCGTGCGACGGCCCTGCTCACGGGCCGGTCGACTCTGGCCCGACGGGTGGTCGGCTCGATCGCCCCGCGGATACTGCCGCGCACGAAATGGCGGCAGGCGCTGGCGCGACCGCTCGCCGGTCTCCAGATGCAGTATCGCGACAGCCCGCTCACTGTCGCCGGAGGCGGCGCGCGCCCGGTGAACGCAGCGGCCGTCGGCGGCGGAACCGTGCTGGGCCGGCTCGAGTTCGGCACCTGGACGTGGATCGCGCACGAGAATGTCGCCGACGGTCCGTGGCGGGGGCTGCCAGTGGTGCGTGCCGCCTCCGGTGAGGGACCTCGGGTCCAACTGCTTCGGCCGGACGGCTACATCGCCGCCAGCGGCGACGATCCGGTGTCGGTATGGGCCGCCCTCACCCAGCATCCGGTGCTCGCCGCGCTCGTCCGCCCCCACGCAGCCGGACTCAGGCAGGGAGCGTCTGCTCAGGGGAAGTTGACGACGGTCAGGGCCAGCGGCAGGGCGTCCTGTCGCGGCCCGGGATCCGGCTCGTCCTGAAAGCGGGCCGACGCCGGGTCGAGTGAGCCCACGACGGTGAACTCCTCGATGACGTACGGGACCACGTCCGACGAGAACACCAGCGGCGTGCGGCTCAGCTGGAAGTGCAGGTGAGCCGCCGACGAGTTCCCCGAATTGCCCAGGAGTGCGATCTCCTGCCCCTTCGTCACCGTTTCGCCGATCTGCACGACGGGCGACCCGGGCGCGAGGTGGAAGTACACGGCGTAGAGATCGGGGGCGAGTTCCAGCACGACGGAGTTGCCGCCGAGGTTCGCCAGGGTGAAGCCCGGACCGAGCGGGAGCGTGCCCGCGGGCGTATCCGGCTCGGTGGCGTGGACGGCGACGACAGTGGCGTCGGCGACCGCCAGCACCGGCGCCCCGTAGGCGAGGTAGTCCTCGTTCCGGGTCGGGTCGCCATCCACCTCCACGCCGTCGCTGTACCCGTCCGCTCTGGTCCGGCTCACATCGATCTGGCTGATGTCGATCGCGAACCGCTCGGCTGCGTTGATCCGGCCCCCCACCGGGAGGATGACGTTGCGATGCGCGTTGAGCGTGCAGCACGCGTTGGAGACGAGCCATCCGTCGCCCCGCACCGGCGCTCCGATCTCGATCGGCTCCGCGTCTGAGATGCGGACATCTCCCCCGGTCTGCGTCGCCTCGTCAGGCCACAGCACCGCGATCCCGCCCTCCCCCGACTCCACACGTCCGAAGGAGGCGGTGATCCGATGGGTCACCGAGGCGGGGATGTCGCCTCGCGCCGCGTAAGCGTCGTCGATGACCAGCAGCGCGGTCTTCCCGGAGGCGATCCGCACACCACCGTCGGGGGTGGTCTGGGCTCCGGAGTAGTCGGCGACGACCATCGTCCGAGCGCCCACCTCCCCCTCTGAGAGGGAGGTCAGGACGTCTCCTGAGGGCCCGAGCGTCTCGACCTCGGTGATGACAGCCGAACGCGGCGAGAAGTTGAGCACCGTCAACTCATAGGCGACGTGGTAGCTGTCGTCGGAGCCGAGCACCGGCACCGGGGCGGGCTCGATCGAGCCGATCACGAGCGGGCTGATCGCGTCCGCCTGATCCTGCCAGTCCGACGCGTCCGACGTCGTGGGCGCGGCGGTGGCCGTCTGTCTTGTGTCCGGATCCACTGCCGTGCACGCGCACGCAAGAGCCAGGACGATGAACATGACCACCGTGGCCTGTGCGCTCGTGCGCACTCGTGCACCCTGGGCCATCGAGTCCTCCTCGGGAAACCGGAGCGCGCAGGCATCCCGATCCGGATCGTACTCTCCCGCCGGTCCGTGACACAGAGTCGAGCTGGCCGGCAGTGCGCATACTCTGAGATCCCAGGAGGAGCGCATGACTGCAGAGCCCCAGCCGGTGACGCCCCGGGCGATCGTCTGGTGGATGCTTCGGGCTGCGATGCTCGCGGTCGGCACCGTCTTGGGGCTCTTCACTGCGGTGCTGGCGGTCACCACGGCGCAGGGTCTTCTCGTGCGCGGGCGCCTGTGGAGGACGCGGCTCGGCGAGATCGTCCCCTTCAGTGGAAGCTTCGGCGCCGACAACGGCGGCGGGTCGATCTCGCTCGGCGTGATGGGCGATTCGCTCTCCGTCGGCTACGGAGCCGAAAGCTCGGATGGCACCCCGGGGGTGATCCTGGCGAAAGGGCTCGCCGAGGCATCCGGATCTCCGGTCACGCTCACCAACGTGGGTCAGGTCGGCGCCGAGTCGTTCGCGCTGCTCGCCCAGCTCGCGCAGCTGCGCGAACAGACGACGCCGGATGTCGTGGTCATCATCGTCGGTGCGAACGACGTGATGCGCCTGAGGCGCCTCGCCGATGCACTGTGGCCGCTGTCATCCGTCGTGCGCGAGCTGCGGAAGGACGGCGTCCAGGTCGTCGTCGCGACCTGCCCCGATCTGGGGACCGTGCAGTCCTTCCGGCAGCCGCTGCGCTTCTTCGCGCACTGGTACAGCCGTGTCCTGGCCACGAGCCAGGTGATCGTCACGCTGCGGGCGGGCGGGCGTTCGGTCTCGCTCGGCGATACCCTCGGGCCGCTCTTCCGCGCTGACCCGGTGGGGATGTTCTCGGCGCACGACCACCTCCATCCGTCCAATCGCGGGTACGAGGCGGCCGCCTCCGTCATCCTGCCCAGTGTGCGCGTTGCCGCCGGCACGCCCCTGTCTGAGGACGCCGCTGTGCGGCATCGCGTGTACCGGAAGGGCAGTCGTCACACGCTCGCGTGGTGGGCGTTCCGTGCCTCTCGGCGGGCGGGCGAGCGACTCACGGGGCAGGAGAGTGCGGTCCAGGCCGCTGTCCCGGTGACCGAGCGCGCCGACCGCCGGACTAGCCTGGATCGGTGACCCGCTCGACGCCCTTCCCACACGCGGCGCGGGCCTGGGTGATCTGGGGTGTCGGCGTTGCAGGCTACGTCCTCGCGGTGACCAACCGCACGTCGCTGGCCGGCGTCGGGGTCGACACGGCCGACCGCTACCAGGTCGACGCGTCGACGCTGTCGATGTTCGCGGTGCTGCAGCTGGCGGTCTACGGGGCCATGCAGATCCCGGTCGGCGTGTGGCTGGACCGCTGGGGCGCGCGCCCGATCATCACGATCGGCATGGTGCTGATGGCGGCGGGGCAGCTGGTCATCGCCTTCTCCCCCGACGTCGGCGTCGCGATCTTCGCGCGGATGCTCCTGGGCGCGGGTGATGCCGCGGTCTTCCCCAGCGTGCTGCGTCTGATCGCGACCTGGTTCCCGACCCAGCGCAACCCGGTCATGGTGCAGCTCACCGGCATCCTCGGGCTCTCGGGACAGATCATCGCGCTGATCCCTCTGGCCGCTCTGCTGCACGCCACGAGCTGGACTGTCGCCTTCGGCAGTGTGGCGGGCCTGGGCATCCTGTTCGCGGTCCTCATCTTCCTGGTCGTGCGCAACCACCCGCCGGAGCAGACGGCCGATGTGTCGGTGAACACCGACACGGGAGCAATCGTCGTGGTCAGGTCAGCTGTCGACGACAGGGTAGGCATCCGCGCCGCCTGGTCGCACCCCGGGACGCGACTGGCGTTCTGGTCGCACTTCACCGCGCCGTTCGCCGGGACCGCGTTCATCATGCTGTGGGGAGTGCCATTCCTCACCGCCGGCGAAGGCCTGAGCGTGCCGCTCGCCCTCACCGTCACGACCGTGTGCGTCCTCGTCGGCATGGTGCTCGGCCCGGTCGTCGGAGCGGTGTCGGCCCGTATCCCGCTGCGTCGCTCGCGGGTGCTCGTGCTTCCCACGGTGTTCCTGCAGATGATCGTCTGGCTCGCCGTCATCGCCTGGCCGGGGCCGGCGCCGCTGTGGCTGCTGTTCGCCCTCGCAGTAGCGCTGGGCACGGGCGGGCCGGCGTCCATGATCGCCTTCGACCACGCGCGCACCTACAATCCGCGTCAGCGGCTGAGCACGGCGACGGGCATCACCAATGTCGGCGGCTTCCTCGCCGGGCTGATCGCGATCTTCCTCATCGGCGCTGCGCTGGACCTGCAGGGCGCGGGCACTCCGGAGACCTATTCGCTGAGCGCCTTCCGCCTCGCATTTCTCACGCAGGTGCCGATCTGGCTGCTGGGAGCGTTCTTCATCGTGTTCGAACGGCGCCGCACCCGCGTGCTGATGGGACTGGATCAGCCGCGGGGGCGGCGCCCCTGGGGGTAGGTCAGAGCGTCTCGTCGTCGGCGGACGTCGTGCGCCGCGTCATCTGCTCTCCGTTGGCGGGGTCCACGGACGTGTGCGTCGTCGAGACGGACTGGCGCCTGCGCACCAGCAGGATGATGCCGATGAGGAAGACGACCACGCCCGCGCCCATCAGGATGTAGCCGATCAGGTCGAGATTCACCCATTCCACATCCACGTTGACGGCGAATGCCAGAATCGCTCCGATCACGAACAGTACGACACCCGTTCCGATGCTCATGTCGCGTCCTTCCTCAGGCGGATCTGCGCCTGCGTTTCTCCGAGCCTGCCCGGTCGGGGCCGATCGATGCATCCGGTTGACAGGGGGAAAGATGTCGAGTAGCCGGCTGTCGGAGCCCCTCGCTACGGTGAGCGGATGCCGCGCACGATCTACTACACCGCCACGACGCTCGACGGGTTCCTCGCCGACGACGAGGATTCGCTCGATTGGCTGTTCGCCGTTCCGCAGAGCTACGACGGGTTCCCCGCCTTTCTGGAGACGGTGGGCGCCATCGTCCAGGGATCGACCACGTACGAATGGGTCGTGCGGCACGAGGACCTCATCGCACACCCCGAGAAGTGGCCCGCGTTCTACGGCGCCCGCTCGAACTGGGTGTTCACGTCTCGGGATCTCCCCCCGATTCCCGGTGCCGATCTGAGATTCGTCTCCGGATCGGTGCGCGACCACTGGGGCGGCATCGCAGCCTCGGCCGGTGATCGGGATGTCTGGATCGTCGGCGGCGGAGACCTGGCCGGTCAGTTCGCTGACGCCGGTCTGCTCGACGAGATCCGCGTTTCGCTCGCGCCCGTGACGCTGGGGACGGGGCGGCCGCTTCTCCCCCGCCGGTTCGAGTCCGATCGTCTGCACTTGGAGTCGGTGACGCAGAACGGCCAGTTCGCCGAACTGGTCTTCACGGTGCGCCGGACGCCTGTGGACAACTCCTGAGTGCGTCCAGCCCGCTCGGTTAGCGTTGTGGCGTGATTCGTCGTCGCGTAGGCCTGCTTGCGGCCCTGGCGTGTGCGGCACTTCTCTTGAGTGGATGCGACGGGTCCCCCCGGCCGGCGCCGTCGACCAGCACTCCCCTTTTCGCCGACGAAGCCGAGGCCTTCGCCGCGGCCGAGGCCACGTACCGCGCCTACGTCGACGCACTGAACGCAGTTGACCTCAGCGACCCGGCGACCTTCGAGCCAGTGTTCGCACTGACCACGGGCGAAGCGAATGCCGAAGCCAAAGAGTCGTTCTCACGGATGCATGCAGATCGTTGGCAGGTAAAGGGTGAATCGACCATCGACGACGTTCTGGATATCAAGGCAACAATCGCGGGAGTCCCCATGGTCGCACTCGCGGCCTGCCTCAATGTCTCAGACGTCACGGTGACGGATTCCCAGGGCAACTCGGTCGTCGAGGACAATCGCCCTGACGTTCAGTCGATCCGTGTGGAACTGATAGGCGACGTTGACTCCGAAACTGGAATGCTAGTTTCCGCTCTTGATGGTTACGAGGGTTCCGAGTGCGGGTAATCTCCGGAATGGCTGTAACCGCACTCCTCCTGTCTGGTGTTGTTGCGTCCGCGACAGACGGATGCGGTGGCGGAAATCCGTGGACCAGCGAGTGCTCCGTGTCGAACTCGGGGTCGCAGATCGACATCTC
>DASSYC010000078.1:0-8352 GCA_035703465.1 Microbacterium sp.
ATGGGATCGAGCGCGACTTCGACCGCGCCGGCGTCGTTGAGCACTCGAAGGTCCTCCACGGCTCGACCGTAGACCTTGACAACAAATATTGTCAATAGTGCTCATCATGACCCGGCGGGGTGGCCCGCGGCATCCCCCATAGACTTGACCCTCGTGAGCCAACGCGTCCTCGTCAGTCAGCTGCAGGCCCGGGAAGACGGGCCGGTCTCGGTGTCCGGATGGGTCGAAACCGTCCGCGATCAGAAGAAGGTGCAGTTCGTCATCCTGCACGACGAGACCGGCGCGGTGCAGCTGGTCAACCCCGCCACGCGGGAGCTGCCGGACGATGCGGATGCCGCGACGCACGCTGCGCACGCGCTCACCGAGTCCATCTCGAACCTCGCCACGGGCACCTTCCTCACCGCGACCGGCGAGCTCAAGCACGACGAGCGCGTCAAGCTGGGCGGCGTCGAGATCAAGATCGGCACGCTCGACATCGCCGCCGCGGCGCTGCCGGAGACGCCCATCGCCGCCGACAGCAGCCTCGACAAGCGGATGGACTGGCGCTTCCTCGACCTGCGCCAGCGCCGCAACAACCTCATCTTCCGCGTGCAGACCACACTCGAGCACGCCATGCGCTCGTTCTGGATCGAGCGCGACTACATCGAGATCCACTCCCCCAAGCTCATGGCGAGTCCCTCCGAATCCAGCGCCGAGCTGTTCTCGCTGGACTACTTCGAGGACAAGACGGCCTATCTCGCACAGAGCCCCCAGTTCTTCAAGCAGATGGCGCAGTCCGCCGGCTTCGGGAGGATCTTCGAGATCGGGCCCGCCTTCCGCGCCGACCCGTCGTTCACGAGCCGCCACGCCACCGAGTTCACGAGCGTGGACGCCGAGATCAGCTGGATCGACTCCCACGAGGATGTCACCCGCATGCAGGAGGAGCTGCTGCAGACCGCGTTCCAGGCCGTCAAGGACAAGCACGGCGACGAGATCCAGGCGCTGTTCGGCGTCGAGGTCGTCGTGCCGTCCATCCCCTTCCCGCGCATCCCGCTCGCCGAGGCGCGCGAGATCGTCGCGGCGCGCGGCTATGACATCCCGCGCACCGACGGCGACCTCGACCCCGAGGGCGAGCGGCAGATCTCCGCGCACGTCGAGGAGACCTTCGGGCACCAGTTCGTGTTCATCACCGACTACCATCCCGAGATCCGCGCGTTCTACCACATGCGCGATGAGGAGACCGGGCTCACCAAGAGCTACGACCTGCTGTTCAAGGGCGTCGAGATCACGACCGGCGCGCAGCGCGAGCACCGCGTCGACGTGCTCGTCGAGAAGGCGAAGGAGAAGGGACTCGAGCCCGAGCACCTCGACTTCTACCTCGACTTCTTCCGCTACGGCGCCCCACCGCACGGCGGCTTCGGCATGGGGCTGGCCCGCCTGCTCATGCTGCTGCTCGGGCAGGACTCCATCCGCGAGGTCACGTACCTCTTCCGGGGCCCCACGCGCCTGGCGCCCTGATGCGCGACGACGTGACGACGATCGAGGGGCTGCACAACTTCCGCGACACCGGCGGCCTGCCGCTGGCCGCGGGCGGGTCGACGCGGCCCGGCGTGCTGTACCGCTCCGATGCGCTCAGCGCCCTGACGCCGGCCGGGCTCGACGCGCTCGCCGCCTCGGACATCGGGGTGATCGTCGACTTCCGCACGCCGGCCGAACGCCAGATGGCCCCCGACCGGCTGCCCGACTCACGCGCATTCGACACGGTCGACCTGTCGATCCTCGAGGGCGCCACCGCCCAGCTCGCGCAGCAGCTGCTGACGGCCGGTGGACCCGACCCCGCGCTCATCGCGCACGCGATGCAGAGCCTGCCCACCCTGGGTGAACTGTACATCGGGATGCTGCAGCACAGCGCCCCGGCCTTCGCCCAGGTCGCACGCCTCGTCGCGGCCTCGCACGACGACGCGCCCACGGCCGTGCTCGTGCACTGCACCGCCGGCAAGGACCGGACCGGGGTGGCCACGGCCCTCATGCTGTATGCCGCCGGCACGGCGCGCGACGCCGTGATCGCCGACTACGCGGCATCCGAGTCGAACCTCGCCGGCCCCTGGGCCGACGCCATGCTCGGCGCGATCACCGCCTTCGGCCTGCCGCTGACCCCGGAGCTGGAGACGCTCGTGACGCGCACGCCGCCGGCCGCCATCGAGCAGGCGTTCGCGTGGGTCGATGCGGAGCACGGCGACGCTGCCGCCTACCTGCGCTCGGGCGGGGCGACGGACGCCGAGCTCGGGGCGCTGCGCGCACGCCTGGCCGACGGGGGCCGCTGACGTCAGGTCGGCGGGACGTTCTCGGGCGTGAGCTCGCGCGCGATCGACGTCCAGATCCTGCTCGCATAGTTGGTGTTCGGCGTCGAGCCTTCGCCGGTGACCGCCACCACCGCGACGGCCAGCTCCTCGGACGGCAGATACGCGTGCACGGCGCCGGCGCCCCCGAACAGCGGCGTCTGGTGGATCCAGCCCGCGCGCACGATCACGCCCAGACCGTAGTACTGCTCCTCGTCGAACTGCCGGCACAACGGGCAGGTCGACGGTGGTGGCGCGAGGTCCGCGGTGTCGGGCGCGATCATGAGCTCGAAGGATGCCGGCTCCAGCAGCTCGCCCGTGCCGACGGCCTCGGCCGAGGCCACCAGGTCGCAGATGTCGGTCGCGATCACCGAGCCGGGCGCCGTCTGCCAGGACGGGTTCCAGTAGGTGGTCTCCTCGAACATCCCGCGCTCAGTGCTGAAGGTGTGCAGCACCGGAGCCGGGACGAGGGGCGTCAGCACGGGGGTCGTGCTCTGCAGCCCCATCGGCACGATCACCTTCTCGGTCAGCAGGTCGCCCAGCGGCTTTCCCCCCGCGGCGGCGAGAGCCTCGCCCAGGATGACGTAATTGGTGTGGGCGTAGGTCCACGCCGTTCCGGGGTCATACCAGGGCGGTGAAGTGAACGCGTAGTCGATGAGCTGCTGAGGCGTGAAGTGCTCGAAGGGGTCGCCGAGGAAGCTGTCCTGGAACGCCTGGTCGGGCACGTAGTCGGGGTACCCCGAGGTGTTGGCCACGAGCATCTTCAGGGTGACGGTGTCCGCGTTCGGCACGTCGAGGTCGGGAAGCCAGTCGGCGACGGTGTCGTCGAGGCTCACGACGCCCTCCTCTGCCATGAGCAGCAGCAGCGTGCCCATGTAGGCGAAGGCGACGTTGCCGTTTCGGAAGTGCAAGTCCTGCGTGACGGGGATGCCGGTGACCGTGTCACCGACGGCACCCGCGGCGATGAGCTCGCCGCCGCGGGTGACCCGATAGAGGACGGATGTCAGGTCGTCGTCGCCGACGGCCGACTCGACGATCCGCGCAATCGTCTCACCGTCAGACCCGACCGCCACATCCTCGTCTGCGCACACGGCGGCGGGCGATGCCGTCTGCGTGGGGGTCTGCGGATCGTCCGGCGGCTCTGCGGTGCATCCGGCCAACGCGAGGACCGCCGCGATCGACGCCGCCAGGATCGCACCGCCGACAGATCGCACATTCGCACCCTAGCGCAGTCGTCGTCTGTCTTCCCTCCCGCCGCGCGTTCCACTACCGTGAAACGCGACGGGCCGACGAGGGCCCGTCGCGAACGCGAGGGGACAGCGATGGCGGGGAAGTTCGAACTGTGGACCGACAAGGGCGGCGACTGGCGCTTCAATCTGAAGGCGTCGAACGGCCAGGTGATCGCGACCAGTCAGGGCTATTCGTCCAAGGCCAGCGCGCTCAACGGCATCGAGTCGGTCCGGACGAACGCGGCGGGCTCGCCCGTCGTCGAGATCGACAAGTAGCCGCGCGGGCTCAGCCGGCAGCCTCGAGCAGCGCGGCACGCAGCCGGTCCGGGGCCACGCGCCAGTGCGCGTGCAGCGCGCCGTCGACGAGCACGACGGGGATCTTCTCCCACCACAGCTCGTAGAGCGCGGCATCCTCGAGAATCGACCGCTCGTCGACCTCGATGCGCTCAGCGGTGCCCTCGGGCAGGTCGGCGAGCACCTGCTCGACGACCTCCTGCGCGACGTCGCAGAGGTGGCAGTCGGCCTTGCCGATGAGGGTGAGCGTCGTCATCGCAGGTGAGCGCTCGACGGGACGGCCTCGCGCAGCTGCTGGACGGTGATCGACTTCACCCGTCTACAGTACCCGCGACAGGAAGTTGCGCGTCCGCTCGTGCTGGGGGTTCGACAGCACCTCGCGCGGGTCGCCCTCCTCGACGATGACGCCGTCGTCCATGAAGATGAGGCGGTCGCCGACCTCCCGGGCGAAGCCCATCTCGTGGGTCACGACGAGCATCGTCATCCCCTCGTCCGCGAGCGCACGCATGACGGCGAGCACCTCGCCGACGAGCTCGGGGTCGAGCGCCGAGGTGGGCTCGTCGAACAGCATCATGTCGGGGTTCATGCACAGCGCGCGGGCGATCGCGACGCGCTGCTGCTGACCGCCGGACAGGTGCGACGGATACGCATCGGCCTTCTCGCTCAGGCCGACACGGCCGAGCATCTCGTGTGCCACACGCTCGGCTTCGGCCTTGTCGCGCTTGAGCACGCGCCGCTGCGCGATCGTCAGGTTCCCGAGCACCGTCATGTGCGGGAAGAGGTTGAAGCTCTGGAAGACCATCCCGATGCGGGTGCGCACCCGGTCGATGTCGGTGTCGGGGTCGAGGATGTCGATGCCCTCGATGAAGATCCTGCCGCCGCTGGGCTCCTCGAGCAGGTTCACCGACCGCAGCAGCGTCGACTTGCCCGAGCCCGACGGGCCGATGACGCACACGACCTCGCCGGGGTGGACGATGAAGTCGATGCCGCGCAGCACCTCGTTGTCGCCGAACCGCTTGACCAGTCCCTGGAGCTCGATCGCAGGGGCGTTCGTCTTGATCAGATCGGTGCTCATCGCTGCCTCGCCAGCCGTCGTTCCAGCCACGCCACCATGCGCGTGAGGGGGATCGTGATGATGAGGTAGAGCATGGCCGCCATCACCAGCGGCGTCGAGTTCGCCGTCATCGTGCTCGCGTCGCGCGCGAAGGTCGTGAGCTCCTTGGTGAAGATCGTCGACCCGGCGATGAACAGCAGCGAGGTGTCCTTCAGCAGAAGGACGAACTCGTTCGTCAGCGGCGGGATGATGATGCGGAACCCCTGGGGCAGGATGATCCAGAACATCGTCTTCACCGGGGACATGCCCAGAGAGCGGGATGCCTCGGTCTGCCCCTTCGGAACAGCCTGGATGCCGGCCCGGATCACCTCGGCCATGTACGCCGACGCCACGACGATCAGTGCGAGAAGGCCCGCGCCCACTGGGGGGAAGGGCACCCGGATGTCGAGTGCGATCGGCAGCATGAAGGCGACCGCGAAGATGGTCAGCAGCGCGGGCAGCCCCCGGAACAGCTCGATCCACGCGGTCGCGAACCAGCGATAGGGGCCGATGCTCGACAGCTTCATGATCGCGAAGAGGATGCCCAGCAGCGCACCGCCGACGAACGCGATCACCGTGAACAGGATCGTGTTGACCAGCGCCGTCGTGATGATCTGCGGGAAGAGCTCGGCAGCGACCTCGGGGTTGAAGAACTGGTTCGCCAGCCGCGGCCAGTTCGTCGAGACGAGCACCCACACGATGATGGCGATGAAGATGACATACATCGTGCCCCGGTACAGCTTCGACCGGGTCGTGCGCTTCAACGCCATCGTCGGGCGGGTCCTCTGCGTGCGACTGTCACTCAGCCGCGTCAGTTCGCAGCGAAGTACTCGTCGTAGATCTGCTGGTACGTGCCGTCCGAGCGCAGGTCGGCCAGTGCCGCGTTGACGGCTTCGAGCAGCGCCGTCTTCTGGCCCTTCGCGAAGGCGAAGCCGTACTGCTCATCGGTGTCGTACTCCTCGACGAGCGTGTACCCGCTGTCGGCGCGCGCGTGCTCGATGTTGACGGGCTGGTCCTGCAGGATCGCCTGGATCACGTCACCCTGCAGCGCCGGCCACAGCTCGCCGTCGGACGGGAAGCTCACGATCTCGGTGCCCTCGGGGACGTTGTCCTTCGCGTAGGCCTCACCGGTCGTTCCCTGCTGGACGCCCACCTTCTTGCCGGCGAGGTCGTCGATCGAGGCGATGCCCGAGTCGCTGGCGACCAGCAGGGACTGCAGCGAGTCGTAGTACGGGTCGGAGAAGTCGATGTTCTTCGCGCGCTCCTCGGTGATCGTCATGGCCGAGGCGGCGATGTCGCAGGTGCCGGCGACGAGAGTCGTGCCGGACTGCAGGCCGTCGAAGCCGACCACCTGGATCGAGACGTCCAGGTCGAGCGAGTCGGCGATCGCCGTGAGCAGGTCGATGTCGAAGCCCGAGTAGCCGCTGGGGCTCGACGAGTCCTCGAACTCGAAGGGCGGGTAGGGGATGTCCGAGCACACCGTGAGGGTTCCGGCCTGGATGAGGCCGAAGTCCTGGGGTGCGGCGCTGCCGTCGGTGTTCGCGTCCGTCGGTGTGCCGCCTCCTCCGCCGGCACAGCCGGTGAGGGCCAGGGCGGCGACCGCGGCGAAGCCGAGGCCGAAGACAAATGAGTTGCGACGTTGCATGATCACTCCCGGGTGCGGAACGCAGAACGGCAACCATCCTGCCACGTTCGGCGCGCGCATGCGGCCAGGGCGGGAGGGCAGCAGGTCACGGTTGCATTGCAACAGCACGAGACGCTGCGGTGAAACACGAAGCGCCCGCCCCCGCAGGGACAGGCGCTCGATGTGCCGCTACTTCTTGTTGCGACGCTGGTGGCGAGTCTTGCGAAGCAGCTTGCGGTGCTTCTTCTTCGCCATGCGCTTGCGGCGCTTCTTGATGACAGAACCCACAGAGAACCTCACTGAGTCGGAGTGCGACGCTCGATCGGGCGCCGCGGGCAAGAACGGAAAATGCCGTCGTGCAGTCTATCAGGTGAGCGCACCGGCTCTGTCGGCGGGCTCAGCCGGCGTCGGCCGCCGGGCGCTCGAGGGCGTCGGTGACCGCAGACTCCGGCACGCGATACGACCGCCCGAAGCGCACCGCCGGCAGCTCGCCCGCGTGCACCAGGCGGTACACCGTCATCTTCGAGACGCGCATGATCTCGGCGACCTCGGCGACGGTGAGGAATCGCACGTCCGGCAGCTCGGGCATTCGCTCCCCTTCTCCCCGCTTCGCACCTGCAGATGCAGTGGCCACACTCTATTGCTTCGGTGCGACCGGTGTAAACACGTGTGATCGGTGTGAACGCTGGGACGGATGGCAGTTCCGCCGCCGACCGGCCGCCGCTACGCGCCGAGCTTCCTCAGCGCGCCGGTCACCGCGTGCTTGGCGGACGCAGCGACCCGGCCGAGACCCTCGGCCGCCCGGGCGGCGGAGTCGGGCAGCGGCGCCCCCACCGAGGCGACGGCGGCCGCGGCATCCGATTCGTCCAGCAGGAACGGGACGAGCCAGTCGTCCACCTGCTCCAGCGGACCGGCCGCGATGCTGTAGAAGCGGTGCTGGCCCTCCTCCCGCACCGAGACCAGGTGGGCCTCGCGCAGGACCTTGAGGTGCTTGGAGACCGTCGGCTGGCTGACCCCGAGCTCCTGCACGATCTGCGAGACGCTCGTGCCCTGCTCGCCCCCCGCGGACCGCTCGCGCAGCAGCTGCAGGATGTCGCGGCGCGTGCCGTCTGCGATCACGTCGAAGATGTCCGCCATGTGCTCAGATTAGCCGGGGCGCGCGCGGAGTACCATGACGGGGATGTCAGTGCGAAGGCGACGCCCCGGACGGGCGACGTGGGCCGAAGGGGGGCGCACATGGCAGCCGACCCGCTGCGGAGGTCAACGCGGCGGGGCCTGATCGGCTGGCTCGGAAGTGTCTGGGACGGCCTGCGCAATCTGACGACCTCGTCGCCGGCGCGCTTCGCGGTCCTCGTCTTCGTGACGCTGATCCTCATCTTCACGTTCCTGTACTCGCTGCCGGCGGCTGCGGCCGACGGCCGGCGCACGCCGTTCGCCGACGCCCTGTTCACCGCCGTCTCCACGATCTGCGTCACGGGACTGTCCACGGTCGACATGTTCACGCACTGGTCGCCGTTCGGCCACGTCATCACCTACGTCGGCGTCAATGTCGGCGCGCTCGGCGTGCTCACGCTCGCATCGATCCTGGGCCTGGTGATCTCCAAGCGGCTCGGGCTGCGGGTGAAGCTCATCGCTGCCGGCGATTCGAACCCCCTGCGCGCGCACGGCGGCCCGGTCAACGAGGGCCAGACGGTGCGCCTCGGCGAGGTCGGCCAGCTGCTGGCCACCGTCGCGCTGTCGACGCTCGTGATCGAAGCGGTCCTGGCGATCATGCTCTACCCGGCGCTGGTGTGG
>DASSYC010000081.1:0-8835 GCA_035703465.1 Microbacterium sp.
CGCTTCGGCGCCGAGCTCCGGCATCCCGATCGCGGCGCACCACGCACCCGTCTGCGACGGACCCGCCATGAGCGCCATGACCAGGGATGCCGAGGGCTCCAGCGCGTAGGCGGAGCCGGCCCGCAGCCCCCCGCCGGGCAGCAGCGGAGCCAGCGCCGGATGCACCGGCAGCACCGGGGCATCCAGCCGCCTGCCCTGCGTGCGCTCGAGCTGTGCGCGCAGCGCGTCGAGGCCCGCTGCCTCCTGGTTCCGCACGTTCGCCCTCACCTCCACAGAATAGAACTTCCGTTCTACTCTTTCAAGTGTGAGATCGAATGTATCTCCTGCCTCCGACACCCGCCTGGCGCGCGGCCGGCTCCGAATTCGGAGAATCCGCCCGAACTCGGAGGATCCGCGAGAAGCTCAGGCCGGCAGGGCTACGCGGCGAGTGCCAGGTAGGGCTCCCAGCACGGGTCGGCCCGCTCGGTGCCGCGCACGGTCCAGTGACCGCCGTGCGGCGGACGCGGCGTGACCCGCAGCTCCCAGGACATCTCCCGCGGCGTGCGGTCGCCCTTCACGTTGTTGCAGCGCAGGCAGCAGGCCACGAGGTTCTCCCACGAGTCGCCTCCGCCGCGTGAGCGCGGCAGGATGTGGTCGATGGTCGACGCTCCCCGGCCGCAGTACCCGCAGCGGTGCGCGTCGCGACGGAGCACGCCCCGGCGGGTCACCGGCACGCGTCTGCCGTTCGGCAGTCGCACGTATCTGGTGAGCAGGATCACCGCCGGGCGGTCGAACACGGCCGACGCGCCCCAGACGGGGTCTCCCTCCACACGTTCCACCACGGTGGCCTTCTCGTTCATCACGAGCACGATCGCCCGCTTGAACGAGACCACCGCCAAGGGCTCATACCCTGCGTTCAGCACCAGTGTGCGCATCAGATGTCCTCTCGAACGGCCGGGACGGCTTCCCGGTCATTTCGATCTGCGACGCATCGATCGGCGAGAGGTTCTGGTGCACGAAAGGCGCTGTCTCAGAGACAGCGCCGGCACGGCGAACCGCAGTCGTGCACCTCATGGCCGAGGACGTGACGGCCGAGTCCATCCATGGTGAGGATGCTCGGTATCACGCCCATCGTCCGCTCCGCTTCTCTCCGCGTCGGGTCTCAGGTTAGACCACGGAGCGTGCACGAACCTGCCGGGCAACCCACGGCGCCCGGCGTGTCGCCGAAGGATGTCAGCCGGCGTTGGCCCTCAGGAAGGCGATCGGGTCGACGAGCGAGCCGTTGATCTTGACCTCGAAGTGCAGGTGGTTCCCGAACGCGCGCCCGGTCGCACCCACCAGGCCGATGACCTGGCCGGCCTTCACGTGCGAGCCGACGCCGACCGTGCGGCTGCCGTACCTCAGGTGGGCGTACGTCGTGCTCACCTTGCGGCCGTCGATGACGCCGTCGATGACGATCGCGACGCCGTAGCCGAAGTAGCTCTCCTGCGAGACGCGCACGACGCCGTCGGTGGAGGCGAAGATCGGCGTGCCACCGGGGGAGATGAGGTCGACGCCGTAGTGCGCGCCGCCGCGCGACATGAAGCCGTCGCCGATGCGGGTGATCTTCGCGAGGGGCCAGCGCACCGGACCGGTTCCCGGGCCCACCAGGCTCAGGTCGACGCCCCCGCCACTGCCGACGGACGCGGTGCTGGCCATCAGCTTCGCGCGGGCGGCGGCTGCGGCTGCGGCTTTCTTCTTCGCGATCTCGGCCTCGGTCGTGGCCGAGTAGCTGTCACGCTCGAGGACGCTGGCCTTCACCTCGGAGGCGACGATGAGCGACTGTGCGCCCTCTTCGGCGGCCTGCTGCATCGTCTTGGCGTCGGCCTCGGGGACCAGTGCACCGTAGGCGGGGATGCCGACGGCCGCGACCAGGCCCGCGACGATCGCGAGGGTGGCCAGGCTCCGCATCGGCCTGCGCTTGGGAGCAGCCGGCTTCCGTGCGGGCGCGGGACGGGCCTTCCGTACGGGGGCGGTGCGCGCGGCGACCTCCGTGCTGCGATGCGCCGGACGGGCCGCGCGTGATCTGCGCGTGAGACTCGCCGTCGGGACTTCGGGTGCCGTGGGGGGCGAATCGTTCTCTTCAGCCAAACCGGGTCCTCCGGCCCCTGTGCACCACTGGGGCAGGTGCATCGGCTCGTCGGGTATCGCATCGGCTTCGACCGGATGAGTGACGAGCGTACGGGGCTGCTCTTCCGGCTGTCCTGGTCCGGACTCGCTCCGGGGGGACTTTTCGAGGCTACCTGAAGGTAACGATTCTGTCACTTAGGTGAGGAGATTCTCAGAATCGTGGCGGCTGATGGCTCGCGCTCACCGTCGGTCATCGAGGAGGAAGATGTGCGCTGCGACCTCGACGGGCAGCTCCAGACCCTCCTCGCTGACGTCGGTCTGGACCAGGACATAGCCCTCGCTGAAGCGGAAGTCGCCGTGCGCCCCGGGCACGACGCCCGCGGCCTTGAGCTGCTCGAGCAGCTCGGGGTCGACCTGGATCGGCTCGGCGAGGCGGCGGATGGTGCCCTGCACCGGGCCGCCGGTCGCGTTCAGCAGTCGCACGAGCCCGATCACGTCCTGCTCGAACTCCGCCGCCGGCACGTCGCCGAGCTGGTCGAGTCCGGGGATCGGATTGCCGTACGGCGACTCGGTCGGATGGCCCAGCAGCTCGACGAGCCGCCGCTCGACCTGCTCGCTCATGACGTGCTCCCAGCGGCAGGCCTCTTCGTGCACGAAGGCCCAGTCCAGGCCGATGACGTCGCTGAGCAGGCGCTCGGCCAGTCGATGCTTGCGCATGACGTCGACGGCGCGCTGGCGCCCGGCATCCGTCATCTCCAGCGTGCGGTCCTCGGAGACCACGACCAGGCCGTCGCGCTCCATCCGGCCGACCGTCTGCGACACGGTGGGGCCGGAATGCCCCAGCCGCTCCGAGATGCGCGCACGCAGCGGAACGATCTCCTCCTCTTCGAGTTCGAGGATCGTTCGCAGGTACATCTCGGTGGTGTCGATCAGATCGGTCATCGCCGGCCTCTCGGGAAAACGCGTCCCGCCAGCCTATCCCGGCCCGGGCCGGCGATCGCGGGCCCGGATGCACCCCGCCTCCTAGAATCGACGCATGCCCGAGGTCCTCCTTCCCCGCGAACTCCTGCCTGCCGATGGACGATTCGGGTGCGGCCCGTCGAAGGTGCGCACCGCGCAGCTCGAGGCGCTCACCACCCGGGGGGCGGTGCTGCTGGGCACCTCGCACCGCCAGGCGCCGGTCAAGGACCTCGTCGGGAGCGTGCGCGCCGGTCTCGCCGAGCTGCTGCGCCTGCCCGCCGACTACGAGATCATGCTCGGAAACGGCGGGTCGACCGCCTTCTGGGATGCCGCAGCGTTCGGCCTCATCGAGCACCGCAGCCAGAACCTCGTGTTCGGAGAGTTCGGCGGCAAGTTCGCCAAGGCTGCGGCCGCACCCTGGCTGGAGGCGCCCGACGTGCGCGAGGCGCCGGCGGGCGGGCGCGCACGGCCGGAGCCGCTGGAGGGTGTGGATGTCTATGCCTGGCCCCACAACGAGACCTCGACCGGGGTGGCAGCGCCCGTGGAGAGGGTGCAGGGGGATGCCGGAGCGCTCACGGTCATCGACGCCACCAGTGCCGCGGGGGGCATCGACTTCTCGGTGACGGAGTGCGACGTGTACTACTTCGCGCCGCAGAAGAACCTCGGCTCGGACGGCGGGCTGTGGTTCGCGGCCGTCTCTCCGGCGGCGATCGAGCGCATCGAGCGCATCGCGGCGTCCGACCGCTACATCCCGGAGTTCCTGAGCCTCAAGAACGCGCTCGACAACTCCCGGCTGCAGCAGACCCTGAACACGCCGGCCATCGCGACCCTGCTGCTGCTGGACGAGCAGCTGCGCTGGATCGGCGAGCGCGGCGGGCTGGCGTGGGCGGGCGCGCGCACCGCCGAGTCGTCGCAGGCGCTGTACGAGTGGGCCGAGGCATCCCCCTCTGCGGCGCCGTTCGTGACCGACCCGGCCGATCGCTCGCCGGTGGTGGTCACGATCGACTTCGAGGAGTCGGTGGATGCCGCTGCCGTCGCCGCGAATCTGCGTGCCAACGGCATCGTCGACACCGAGCCGTACCGCAAGCTCGGCCGCAATCAGCTGCGGGTCGCGACCTTCGTGTCGATCGAGCCGGACGATGTGCGCCAGCTCATCCGCTGCATCGAGCACACGGTCGAGAACCTGTAGTCAATCCTCGTCGTCGTCGTCGTCACCGTCGTCGTCGTCGTCATCCGACTCGGACTCGTCGAGCTCGTCGATGTCGACGCCGTCCACGTCTCCGGAGTGCAGCAGGGGCGACCCGTCCTCGTCGAAGTCGGCGGCATCCAGGTCGTCGAGGTCGTCGAGATCGTCGTCTTCCTCGTCCTCAGCATCCTCGCCCGGGCCGTCGTCGTTCGCATCGGCGGCCTCCGCCTGCTCGGCCGCCGCAGCCGCCTGCTGCGCACGATAGTCGGCGAGCCGCTCCGCCCAGGGGACCCATTCGGGTGCGAGCAGCGCGCCGTCGCCAGGCAGCAGCTCGGCCTCCAGCACCGTCGGCTCCTCGTCGTCGACGCGTGCGACACTGACGGTCCAGTACCAGCCGGGATACCCGCCGAGCCGGTTCTCGAAGCGCAGCGAGACGACGCCGTCGTCCTCGGCGATATAGCCGGCGGCCGGTCCGATCGTCGCGTCGGGTGTGATCTCGCGCAGTGCCGCGAGGGCCAGATCGTGCGCCTCGAGCAGGCGGGCGTCAGGAGTCGAGCTCATCGGCGACCCTGCGGAGCATCGCGGCGACCTTGCCCGCGTGGCCGCTGCTGGGATAGCGGCCGCGGCGCAGATCCGCGCCGATGCCGTCGAGCAGCTTCACGAGGTCTTCGACGATGATCGCCATGTCGTCGGCGGGCTTGCGCTTGGCCTTGGCGAGGCTGGGCGGGGCATCCAGCACACGCACCGACAGCGCCTGCGGACCGCGGCGGCCGTCGGCGATGCCGAACTCGACCCGTGTTCCCGGCCGCGGGCCGGTGGCGCCGGCGGGCAGGGCGGTGGCGTGCAGGAAGACGTCCTGGCCGTCATCGGATGCGATGAAGCCGAACCCCTTCTCGTCGTCGTAGAACCTGACCTTGCCGGTGGGCATCGGTGACCTCACTGTGAACGTCGCCGCGTGGGCGTGCTGCACGGGGCGATCGCGCCCCGTCACTCCATCCTAAACGGGTAGGCTGGGGCCAATGAGCAAGGCACCTTCGGGACCCTCGGGATCCGCCTCCGACCTGCCCGTGCGCCGCATCGATCGCATCCTCGCCTACATGGCGCTGGGGCTGACCGTGCTGTCCATCGTGTGCTTCTTCTCGGTGATCCTGGCCCGCCCGTTCGGCGTGACCGACTACTCGGCCGGGCTGTGGCCGACCATCATCGTGCTGCCGGTGATCGCCCTGCCTCTGGCGTTCGTCCTCATCATCGCGCTGCTCATCGTGAACTTCGTGCGACGAGCGCGCGCGAACCGGAACCCCTAGCCGATGGCGATCCCGGCCACGAGCGACGCGCGCGATCTCGCCGCGCAGCTGGCCGCGCTCGACGACGAGGCGCTGCAGGAGCTGCTGCGTCAGCGCGGCGTCTCGCAGGCCGCGCCCTGGCGCGACTTCTTCGACGCCGCCGAAGGTCTGCTGGAACAGGCATCCGTCGACCATGCGCTCGTCCGCCTGCCCCGCGCCGCGCTGGTCGCCCTCAGCGCCGGCACCGCTCCGCCGGCCGAACGGGCAGGTCTCGCCGCCCTCGGCCTGGTGCGGCCGGCGGGCACGGTGTACCGCGCGGTCGCCGAACGGGTGCGCCTGCTGGACGCCGCGCGTCCCGACGCGTTCCGTCCCGCCGCCGCAGCCGTTGAGCCGCCTGCCGCGTCGGCGGTCGAACAGGCCGCGGCCGCCGAGCGGGCGGCGCTGAGCACGGCGGCCCTGGCCGATCTGCTGCTCGCGATGCTGAACGCGCCGCTGACGCGCACCGGCGCGGGCGCGGTCTCGGCGGCGGATCGCCGGCGGATCGTCGAGCTCGGCGCGGTCTCGTCGCCGGAAGAGCTCGACGAGCTGCTGGAGAGCGCCGCCATGGCGGGCCTGGCGGCCGCGACCGGCCGCGAGTGGCTGGTGACCGCCGACGGCGAGCGATGGCTCGCGTCATCGACCCCGGCACGGTGGGCGGCTGTGACGGAGGCGGTCGCCGCGGCACTGCCGGCTGCGCTGCACGGGCCCGACGGCATCCCTCCCCTTTCCGCATGGGGCGGCGCCTACCCCCTCGACCCCGAATGGCCGGCCCGCAGCACGCTGCTTCGGACGATCGCCGCACGCTGGGGGCTGGCGTGCCCGTCGGGTGCCGAGCCGACCTGGGGGCGCCGCCTGCGCGTCGAGGGACGAGCGGATGCCGCGGCGATCGCCGCCCTGCTGCCGCCGGAGATCGACCGCATCTACCTGCAGGCGGATCTGAGCGCCATCGCACCCGGCCCGCTCGCCCCCGCATACGACCTGCGGCTGCGCACGATGGCGACACGCGAGTCGCGGGCGCAGGCGTCGACCTACCGCTTCACGGCGGAGTCGCTGGCCGGGGCCGTGGGCGCCGGCGAGACGGCTGCCTCGCTGCGGGCGTTCCTCTCCGAGATCTCGCTGACCGGCATCCCCCAGCCGCTGGACTACCTCATCGACACGACGGCGTCACGGCACGGGCTCATCCGGGTCTCGGCCGGCGACGGGCACACCCGCGTCGAAAGCGACGACGCTCAGGCGCTGGCCACGCTCGAGGTCGACCAGTCGGTGCGGGCGATCGGCCTGCTGCGCGACGGCGACGGCCTGTTCTCGCGCGTGACCCGCGATGCGGTGTACTGGACGCTCGTCGACGCCCGCTATCCGGCGGTGGCGGTCGGCGCGTCCGGCGAGCCCGAGCCGCTGCACCGACGCCGGCTCGCACCCGCTCAGCGGGACGCCGCGCGCCCGCACGAGCGTCTGCTGGCCACCCTGCGCAACGCGCGCGAGACCGACACGGATGCCGCGTGGCTGGGCCGCGAACTGGATGCCGCGGTGCGCGCCCGCGCCACGATCGTCGTCGTGGCCGCGCTGCCGGACGGCACGACGCGCGAGTTCACCCTCGAGGCGACGGGCCTGGGCGGCGGCCGGCTGCGCGGCCGCGACCGCGGCGCGGACACCGAGCGCACCCTCCCGGTCTCGAGCATCGTGAGCACCCGGCCGGTCTGAGCACCGCGGCGGGGGCCGTACAGGCAGGGCGCCGGTAGAATAGACCCTTATGTCTGACGCCCCATCGCCCGGCGGTCCGCTGCCATCGCCCGGCGGACCGCTCATCGTCCAGAGCGATCGCACCGTGCTCCTGGAGGTCGCGCACCCGGAGGCCGAGACCGCCCGCCACGAGCTCGCGATCTTCGCCGAGCTGGAGCGCGCGCCCGAGCACATCCACACCTACCGCATCACGCGCCTGGGGCTGTGGAACGCCCGCGCGGCAGGTCATGACGCCGACGACATGCTCAACACCCTCGACCGCTGGTCGCGTTTCCCCGTGCCGCCGTCGGTGTCCATCGACATCCGCGAGACCGTCGGCCGCTACGGCCGCCTCGTCATCGAGCGCGACGACGATGGTGCGCTGGTTCTGCACTCGAGCGACCCCGCGGTGCTGGCCGAGGTGGCGCGCAACAAGCGCATCCAGCCGCTGCTGGTGGGGCATCCCTCCCCCGACGTCTACATCATCGATGCGTGGGCGCGCGGGCACATCAAGCAGGAGCTGCTGAAGATCGGCTGGCCCGCCGAAGACCTCGCCGGCTACACGCCCGGCACGCCGCACCCGATCGCACTCATCGAGGACGACTGGCACCTGCGCCCCTACCAGCACGAGGCCGTCGACAAGTTCCGCGACGGCGGCTCCGGCGTCGTCGTTCTGCCCTGCGGCGCCGGCAAGACACTCGTCGGCGCTGCCGCCATGTCGGAGACGAAGACGACCACGCTCATCCTCGTCACCAACACGGTCAGCGCCCGCCAGTGGCGCGATGAGCTGCTGCGCCGCACGACGCTGACCGCAGAGGAGATCGGCGAATACTCCGGCCAGGTCAAGGAGATCAAGCCGGTCACCATCGCCACCTACCAGATCCTCACCGCGAAGCGGAAAGGCGAGTACGCGCACCTGGCGCTGCTGAACGCCCTGGACTGGGGCCTGATCGTCTACGACGAGGTGCACCTGCTCCCGGCGCCGGTGTTCAAGCTCACCGCCGATCTGCAGGCGCGCCGGCGCCTCGGACTGACCGCGACCCTCGTGCGCGAGGACGGCCGCGAGGGCGACGTGTTCAGCCTCATCGGGCCCAAGCGCTTCGACGCACCCTGGAAGGAGATCGAGGCGCAGGGCTTCATCTCCCCCGCCGCCTGCTACGAGGTGCGCGTCGACCTGCCCGCCGGCGACCGGCTGGAATACGCCGCCTCCGCCGACGACGAGCGCTACCGCCTGGCCGCGACCGCGCCGGCGAAGATCGAGGTCGTGCGCGACCTCGTCGAGCGCCACCGCGGCGAGCGCATCCTCGTGATCGGCCAGTATCTCGATCAGATCGAGGTGCTCGCCGAGGCGCTGGATGCCCCGAAGATCACCGGGGCGACACCGGTGGACGAGCGCGAACAGCTGTACCAGGCGTTCCGCGAGGGGACGATCGACCTGCTGGTGGTGTCGAAGGTCGCGAACTTCTCGATCGATCTGCCCGAGGCATCCGTCGCCATCCAGGTGTCGGGGTCGTTCGGCTCCCGCCAGGAGGAGGCCCAGCGCCTCGGGCGCCTGCTGCG
>DASSYC010000110.1:0-10633 GCA_035703465.1 Microbacterium sp.
TTCGCCTGCCGGCCGGAGGTCTCGCTCATCACGCTCGCCCCCGCCTGAGGCACAGGCACGGTCGTCGCCGACGCCCGGCTCGGCGGCAGCAGGCGCATGGCGCTGCTCACGACCACCAGCACGCTCGCCTCGTGCACCAGCATCCCGCCCGTGCAGAGCACCGCTTCACGTCGGGTAGACTCGTGTGGTTGCCACGGGGTGTGGCGCAGCTTGGTAGCGCGCTTCGTTCGGGACGAAGAGGCCGCAGGTTCAAATCCTGTCACCCCGACCACGCGATGATTCGCGCCTTGGACTATGACTGACACAGCCATCCCCCGCCTCGTCGCATTCGACCTCGACGACACGCTCGCCCCCTCGAAGGCGCCGATCCCGGCCCGCATCGGGGAGCAGCTGATCGCGCTGGCCGAACGCGTCGAGGTCGCCATCATCTCGGGCGGTCAGATCGCGCAGTTCCGGTCGCAGGTCGTGGACCGGCTGCCTGCGGCATCCGACTCCGTCCTCGAGCGCATCCACCTCATGCCGACCTGCGGGACGCAGTACTACCGGTACGACGGCGCGGGATTCTCCGCGCGGTACGCGCACGAGCTGAGTGCCGACGAGCGGTCGCGGGCGCTGACCGCCGTGGAGGGCGAGGCGCGCCGGCTCGGGTTCTGGGAGTCCGAGACGTGGGGCGACATCCTCGAGGACCGCCGGTCGCAGATCACCTTCTCGGCGCTCGGTCAGCGCGCGCCGCTGGACGCCAAGACCGCGTGGGACCCGACGGGCATCAAGAAGAACACCCTGCGAGCTGCAGTGGCCGACCGGCTGCCGGACCTGGAGGTGCGCTCCGGTGGGTCGACGTCGGTGGACATCACCCACCGCGGGATCGACAAGGCGTACGGGATGCGCCAGCTCGCCGCCGAGACCGGCATCCCGCTGGATGACATGCTCTTCATCGGCGACCGGCTCGACCCCGACGGCAACGACTACCCGGTGCTCGCCCTCGGCGTGCGCTGCCACGCCGTCTCCGGCTGGCAGGACACGGTCGCCTATCTCGACGAGCTCATCCCGACGCTGCCGCTGCGCTGAACCTCCCGCTGAACCTCCCGCTGAACCTCCCGCTGAGCCTCGCGCTGAACCCTAGGATGGGCGGATGGATCCGCTCATCGTGGTGCTTATCGTCGCAGGCGCATCGTGCCTGTTCTGCTGGATCGCGTCGCTTCTGACGAAGGACACGTCCTGGGTCGATCGGCTGTGGTCGATCGTGCCGGCGGTGTATGTGTGGATCTTCGCCGTCGCCGCCATCGGTGCCGACGGCGACGCCGCCCGGGCGCTGCTGATGGCGGTGCTCGTGACGCTGTGGGCGGCGCGGCTCACGTTCAACTTCGGGCGCAAGGGCGGGTACTCCGGCATGGAGGACTATCGCTGGGCGATCCTGCGCGGCCGCATGAAGCCGTGGCTGTTCCAGGTCTTCAATGTGCTGTTCATCGTGCTGTTCCAGAACGCCCTGCTCGTGCTCATCACTCTTCCGGCATATGTCGCGCTGCAGCACCCCGTTCCGCTCGGCGTCTGGGATGTCGTGCTCGCCGTGCTGTTCCTTGCGCTGCTGGCCGGGGAGTTCATCGCCGACCAGCAGCAGTGGGACTTCCACCAGGCGAAGAAGCGCGCCGGTGGCGACCTGCCGCCCGGATTCGCAACCACGGGCCTGTTCCGCTTCAGCAGGCACCCGAACTTCTTCTTCGAGCAGGCGCAGTGGTGGGTCTTCTACGCGATGGGAGCCGCCGCGTCCCTGACGGCGGGTGCGGGAATGTGGGGCGGTGCGCTGAACGCGACGATCGCGGGGCCGGTCCTGCTGACCGCGCTGTTCGTGGGGTCGACGATCTTCACCGAGTCGATCTCGTCGGCTCGGCACCCCGCCTATGGGCAGTATCAGCGCACGACCTCGATGATCGTGCCGCTGCCGCCGCGTCGGCGGGCGCCCGTCAGCCCAGACGACCGCCCGACTCCCGCAGATAGCACTCCGCGCACAGCGACTCGTAGGTGACCTCGACCCCATCGATGGCGACCTGGTCGCCCTCGAAGACGAAGCGCCCGTCGGCCAGGCGGGCGTTGAACAGCGCCTTGCGGCCGCAGCGGCAGATGGTCTTGAGCTCTTCGACGCTGTGCGCCAGATCGAGCAGTCGGCGCGAGCCGGGGAACGCCTGGGTGCGGAAGTCGGTGCGGATGCCGTAGGCCAGCACCGGCACACCGTCGAGCACGGCGATCCGCAGCAGGTCGTCCACCTGGGCACTGGTGAGGAACTGGGCCTCGTCGATGAGCAGGCACGCGACATCGGCGGGCGGCCGGTGCAGACCGGTGAGCTCGTCGTGTCGGTGCTGGAGGGCGGAGCGGTGCTCGGCGAACAGTCCCCGCAGGTCGTCCTCAGGCCCCACGAGGAAGTCGACGCGCCGGGTCATCCCCAGCCGGCTCGCGATCTCGTCGGCGCCCTTGGTGTCGATGCGGGGCTTGGCCAGCAGCACCTGCTGGCCGCGCTCCTCGTAGTTGTGCGCCGCTTGCAGCAGCGCGGTGGACTTGCCGGAGTTCATCGCGCCGTACCGGAAGTAGAGCTTGGCCACCCGCCGATTCTAGAGCGCCGGTCTCCGGACGCCCGATTCCACGAGCCCGTCAGCGGCCGCCGATGCCGCCGCCGCCACCTCCGCCGCCGGAGAACCCGCCGCCGCTGGACCCGCCCGATGACGACCAGGAGCTGGAGAACGAACTGCCCGAGCTGCTCGACGATCCACGCGAGGCCGAGGCGGCCGCCACTCGGCTCGCGGATGCCGAGGCGTCCGAGAGCCTCGAGGTCTCCAGCACCTCGAACAGACCGGCGTGGCCGGCGACGGCCCCCGGCTGCGCCTGCCGGATCACGTTCGCCCACTCGTCCTCCATGCCGAACAGCACCGCGTACGGCAGCAGCCGCTCGTACAGGTTGACGACCTGGGCCCCGGGCGCGTTGGGCACCTCTGCGTACGGGCGCCGGCCGGCGCTGACGAGATCGGCCGTCTGCGGCGCCTGGGCCGCGCGCAGCCGGTCCTCCTCGGCGAGGGCGAGGTATTGGCGGATGCCCTCCAGATACGTGCGGTGCTGTCCGCCCTTGCGGGTCAGTGTCGACGGGGGAAGCCGCACGAACGGCAGCACGACGAACGCGAGGATGCCGCTGACGATCGCCGCGATGTAGAGCACCGTTCCCGCCTCGCCCAGGTCCACCAGCACCTGGGGCTGCCCGACGAACAGCAGCAGCATCGCGATGAGGAGGCCGCCGAACTGCAGCGCCGTCTTGAGCCGGCGAACCCACGCCGGCGGCTTCTGCCGGTACCCGCGCTTGACGGCCGCATCGTCGATGCGGCGCACGTAGGTTCCGGCGCGGCTCGGCGGACTCTTGGCGAAGGCGCCCAGCCGCATCCGCGCGCCGGAGTCCGCGCCCTGCCCGAACAGCGTGTCGATCACCCGACGGTCATCCTGCTCGAGACCGCCGGTGGTGGTGAGCACGACATCGAAGTCGTCGGCGCTGTCACGGGCGCCGGAGGCGCGCAGTTCGACCACGTCGCGCACGGCGAGGTCGACCACGTGCGCGGCGAGCGCCCGCGACGGCACGCCCAGCACGCCGGCCGACAGGGTGAGCGACTCGTCTTCGGGCGGCGTGTACTGCACGATCACGGGCGAGCGATCGGGGTTGCGCTTCAGAAGGGCGCGCATCACCAGCACGAGCGGAAGGCCAAGGATGCCGGCCAGCAGCCCGAGCACCGGCGCGATCCACCCCCACCATGGGTAGGGCGGCGGATCGGGTGCGCGGGGCGCGTCGAAGGTCCCCACCTCGAAGCCGAGCGCGACGGTGATGTTCTCGTCGGCGCCGATGTCGGTGTCGGATGCCGTGAAGAGGGTGCCGGCTGCGCCCGGGTCGGCCGCCCACTGCGCGCCCATGCCGGCCGCCCAGCCCGCCACGTCGGCCGGCCAGGGCGAACCGGGTCCGGGGCCGGCCATCGTGCAGCGGTCCGTCGAGCCGGCCTCCCCGACATAGCAGAACGCCCGTCCGTCGATGAAGCCGTCTGCGGCGTCGGGCGCGACGTGCACCCGCGCGGTGACCTGACCGAACGGCTGCGGGTGGTCGGTTCCCACCGTGTCCCAGTAGAACTCGTCCGCGCCGGTATCGGGGTAGAGCAGCACGACGTCGTCCATCACGTAGGAGATCACGTACGTCTGCCGGCCGTGCACATAGTCGTCGTCGCCGGTGAGCACGTAGACCCACTCGTCGTCCTGCTCGGTCCACCACGGGACGGCGGCGCCGTCGGCGCCGGTCACCGAGACGACCCGCGGAGCGAGGTCGATTCCCGACCCGGTGCGCGGCAGGCGGCGCACGATGCCCTTGTTCTGGTCGTCGTCGGGGAAGGCCGCCACGAGCGTCTCGGTCGTGTACAGGTGCGGGCGTCCTTCGCCGCCTCGCACGAGGTAGTAGTCGGCGTCGAACGAGTCGAACGTGAAGTCGTCGACGTCGGCGCGCACGGATGCCTGGTGCCCGGCGTCCTGCGCAGGAGCCGCCGCCGGGGCTGTCGCCGGCAGGGCGAGCGCGGCGGTCACCGTGAGGACAGCGGCGAGCCGCGGCATCCATCCCATCCCCCAACGATAGAGGGGCGATGCCGCGCTATGCGTTGATCGCGAGGACCTCGGCCGTCTCGACGAGCGACACCCGCGCGATGGCGGGATCGCTGTTGAGCGACTCGCCGTAGCTGGGCACCAGGGCCTTCAGCGTGGGCTCCCACTGCGGGAAGCGGTCGGGGAAGCAGCGCTGCAGCAGTGTGAGCATGATCGACACAGCCGTCGATGCGCCCGGTGACGCACCGAGCAGACCGGCGATCGATCCGTCGGCCGACGTGATCACCTCGGTGCCGAACTGCAGCACGCCGCCCTTCTTCGGGTCCTTCTTCATGACCTGGGCGCGTTGGCCGGCCTGGATGAGCGACCAGTCCTCGTCCTTGGCGGTGGGCATGAAGACGCGCAGACTGTCGACCTTGCGGTGGTGGGTCTTGGTGAGTTCGCCGATCAGGTACTTGATGAGGTCGAAGTTCGTGAACGCGACCTTCAGCATCGGCCCGATGTTGTGCGGGCGCACCTGCGCGACGATGTCGGTGATGCGGCCCTTCTTGAGGAACTTCGGGCTGAAGGTGGCGAACGGACCGAACAGCAGCGAGGCGTCGCCGTCGACGATGCGAGTGTCCAGGTGCGGCACCGACATCGGCGGGGCGCCGACGGATGCCTTCGAGTACACCTTCGCGTGGTGCTGGGAGACGATCGCGGGGTCGCTCGTCTTGAGGAACTGCCCGCCGATCGGGAACACCCCGTATCCCTTGATCTCGGGGATGCCGGAGGACTGCAGGAGCTTGAGGGCCCAGCCGCCGGCGCCGACGAACACGAAGCGTGCCCGGATGCGGCCCGGGGCCTTGCCGATCGTGCGGCGGTGCGTGACCAGCCACGTGCCGTCGCTCTGGCGCTTCAGGCTGCCCACCTCGGTGTTGCGGACCACCTCGACACCGCGGTCGCGCAGGTCGTCGAAGAGCTGGTCGGTCAGCGCGCCGAAGTCGACATCCGTTCCGGCGGGTACCCGCGTGGCGGCGAAGGGCTCGCCCTTGCGTCGCTTCTGCATGAGCAGCGGCGCCCACTGGTTGATGACGCGGGAGTCCTCGCTGTACTCGATGCCGGCGAACAGCGGCTCCTGCTTGAGCACCTCGTAGCGCGCCTTCAGAAAGGCGACGTCCTCCGCGCCGCGCACGAAGGTCATGTGCGGGGTCGCGTGGATGAAGGTCTTGGGCTCGTCCAGCACGCCGCGCTCGACGAGCGTCGACCAGAGCTGACGGCTCAGCTGGAACTGCTCGTTGATCTGCACCGCCTTGGCGGGGTCGAGCGAGCCGTCCTCGCCCTGCGGCATGTAGTTCAGCTCGCACAGGGCGGCGTGCCCGGTGCCCGCGTTGTTCCACGCATTGGAGCTCTCCTGGGCGACATCGCTGAGGCGCTCGAAGGCGACGATCGACCAGTCGGGCTGCAGCTCTTTGAGGAGGGTGCCCAGGGTCGCACTCATGATGCCGCCGCCGATCAGCACGACGTCGACGGTTGCAGTCACCCCTCGATTCTAAGCCGGGCGCCGGGGCGTCGCGTTCCCCGTGGGCTCAGCGCCGGATGCCGAACAGGAAGTAGGCGGCCGGGCCGATCCAGTTCACGAGGATCACCGGGATCCACACGGGCTTGGGTCCTCTCACCTCCGCCGAATCGCGGTGGCCGAGGTCCCAGAACGCGAGGAACGCGAAGGCGACCTGCACGATGCCCACGATTCCCAGGGCGACCTTCGCGGCCGGGCTCTTGAGTTCGGTCTTTCGTGTCATGGCATTCTCCTCTGCGTTCGCACTACGCGTTCGCGCCGAGCCGCGCTGCGACGAGTTCGGCGATCTGCACGGCGTTCAGGGCCGCGCCCTTGCGCAGGTTGTCGTTGGAGATGAACAGCACCAGCCCCCGGTTCTCGGGGGCCGACTGGTCGGCGCGGATGCGGCCGACGAAGCTCGGGTCCTTGCCGGCGGCCTGCAGCGGCGTGGGCACCTCGTCGAGCGCGACGCCGGGAGCTGCCGCGAGCACCTCGCGCGCGCGGTCCGGTGTGATGTCGCGGGCGAACTCCGCGTTGATGCTCAGCGAGTGGCCGGTGAACACGGGCACGCGCACGCACGTGCCGGCGACGCGCAGACCGGGCAGATCGAGGATCCTGCGGCTCTCGTTGCGCAGCTTCTTCTCCTCGTCGGTCTCGTTCTCGCCGTCGTCGACGAGATTGCCGGCGAACGGGATGACGTCGAACGCGATCGGCGCGATGTAGTTCTCCGGCTCGGGGAAGTCGACCGCTCCCCCGTCCCGAACCAGATCGATGGCATCCTGCGCGATGACGGCCTGGGCCTGGCCGAGCAGCTCCTGGGCCCCGGCCAGACCCGATCCGCTGACGGCCTGGTAGGTGCTGACGATCAGCCGCTCCAGCCCCGCCTCGGTGTGGAGTGCCTTCAGCACGGGCATGGCGGCCATCGTGGTGCAGTTCGGGTTCGCGATGATTCCCTTGGGGGGGTTCTCGGTGGCGTGCGGGTTGACCTCGCTGACCACGAGGGGCACTTCGGGGTCCATGCGCCACGCACTGGAGTTGTCGATGACCACCGCCCCCGCCTCGGCGAAGCGCGGGGCGTGGGCACGGCTTCCGGTCGCGCCGGCCGAGAACAGCGCGATGTCGATGCCGGCCGGGTCGGCCGTCGCGATGTCTTCGACGACGATCGTGTGGCCGCCGAACTCCACAGCGGTGCCGGCCGACCGGGCCGTGGCCAGCATCCGCAGCTCGCGGATCGGGAACGAGCGCTCGGCGAGGATCTCACGCATCACGGTGCCCACTTGCCCTGTGGCGCCGACGATGGCGACGTTCAGTCCTGAATCTGAGATGCGGGTCATGGGCGGATCCTTGCGTCGGTGAAGGATCGATTCTACCGAGGGGAGAATGCCTCCCGCCGCACGTGTCTCAGCGGCCGGTGCCCGCGTGGACGACGGCCTCGATCTCTCCGTCGAGGCCGTAGGCGGAGTGGACCACCCGGGCCGCGCCGGGGAGGTCGTCGCCGCGCAGCACGACCGAGATGCGGATCTCGGAGGTCGAGATCATCTCGATGTTGATGCCGGCCACCGACAGCGCCTCGAACAGCGTCGCCGACACACCCGAATGGGTCCGCATGCCGGCGCCGACGACGGAGAGCTTGCCGATCTGGTCGTCGTGCACGAGGCTCTCGAACCCGACCTCGGTCCGCTCGGCATCCAGCGCCCGCAGCGCGGCCGCCGCCTCGGCCATCGGCAGGGTGAATGAGATGTCGGTGCGCCCCGTGGCGGCGGCCGACACGTTCTGCACGATCATGTCGACGTTGGCGCCCGATTTCGCCACGATCTTGAAGATCTCCGCGGCCTTTCCGGGCACGTCGGGGACGCCGATGATGGTGATCTTGGCCTGACTGAGGTCGGTGGCCACTCCTGCGACGATGGGCTCTTCCATGACTTCTCCCTCTGAGTCGGGCAGGCTCATGCCCGGGCTGAGCACATAGGTGCCGGGGCCGGACGAGAACGTCGAGCGGGCGTGGATCAGCACGCCGTGGCGGCGGGCGAACTCCACAGCGCGGATGTAGAGCACCTTCGCGCCGTTGGCGGCCAGCTCGAGCATCTCCTCGCTGCCGATCGCGTCGAGCTTGCGCGCGCGGGGGACGACGCGCGGGTCTGCGGTGAAGATGCCGTCGACATCGCTGTAGATCTCGCACACGTCGGCGTCGAGGGCGGATGCCAGCGCCACCGCGGTGGTGTCGGATCCGCCGCGGCCCAGGGTCGTCACATCCTGCGTGTCGGGGTTGAACCCCTGGAATCCGGCGACGATGACGATGGCGCCTTCGTCCAGCGC
Organism: Microbacterium sp.; assembly: GCA_035703465.1. Taxonomy (GTDB): domain Bacteria; phylum Actinomycetota; class Actinomycetes; order Actinomycetales; family Microbacteriaceae; genus Microbacterium. The sequence continues at coordinate 8,462 of DASSYC010000110.1, forward strand.
ATCGCGCACGCGCACCGGCATCACCCCGACGATGCGCGCGGCGCCGTGCTTGGCATCCGTCACCATCCCCGCCTGGATGCCGGTGTAAGAGCGCGCCTCGTAGCCCATCGAGTGGATCGCCAGCGCGACCAGCGCCATGGAGATGCGCTCGCCGGCCGACAGCAGGATGTCGAGTTCGCGCGGCGCGGGGATGGGGGCGATCTGCGCGGCGAGGTCGAGCAGCTCGTCGGTGGTGTCGCCCATGGCGCTCACGGCGACCACGACGTCGTGGCCGGCCCGGCGCGTGTCGACGATGCGCTTGGCAACACGCTTGATGCCCTCGGCGTCGGAGACCGAGGACCCGCCGTACTTCTGCACGATCAGCGCCACTGCGCAAACCCCCATCGGTGGGCGGATGCCGCCCATCGGTCAATCTTAGAGATTGCCGGCCACCCCCTTGCGCTCTGTGACGAGACGGGCCCCTGCGCGGTCACAGGTGCGGCAATCACTAGAGTGGCGCTCATGGATGCCATCGCGCTGGGCTGGTCGGAATTCGCCGTCGCCATGGCGGGTGCGGCCGCGGCGCTCGCGGGTCTGATCATCGTGGCGATGTCGGTGAACATCGACCGCATCCTGAAGGCGCCGTCGGTCGCCGCACGCGCGGCCAGCGCGATCGCGGCGCTCGTGCTCTCGGTGGCCGCGAGCTGTCTGATGCTCATCCCGGGGCAGCCGCTGTGGGTCCTCGGGGTGGAGGTCGTCGTCGGCGTGGCCATCGTGTTGGCGTTCTGGGTCCAGGCGGTGCGCCATGTGCTCGCCGATGCCGGGCCGGGCATGCCGGCACTCCCCCGCTACGGCGTCCTCTTCATCGCGCCCGCTGTCCACGCCGTCGGCGCCGTGCTGCTGCTGCTCGGCGGCGCGGCGGGGATCGCCTGGATCGCCGCCGGCGCGATCGTCTCGATCATCGTGGGCGTGGTCGTCGCGTGGGTCGCCCTCGTCGAGATTCTGCGCTGACCGGGATCGCACCTGTGATGACGGGCAGGTCGCCCTGGCGCGCGGTGATCCGGCCGCCAGTGGCGGCCAGCCAGCATCCTACGATCACGAGCGGGAAGCCGATGAGCAGGCCCACCGTCAGCTGCTCGCCGAGGATGATGACGCCCAGCAGGATCGCCACCACCGGGTTGACGTAGGTGAACAGCGGTGCGCGCACTGGCCCCACCTCGTGGATGAGCGCGAAGAATGCGATGAACGCGACCGCGGTGCAGACGATGCCCAGCAGCACGAGCGACGCCGTGCTGCGCAGGGTGGGGATCTCGTGCTGGGTGAGCAGGGCGATGGGCAGGTAGAAGAGACCCACAGCGCCCAGCGACAGGGTGATCGTGCCCAGCGACGGCACGTCGCGCAGCTTGGTGGCGACGATGAACGGGGCGGTCGCGTACAGCAGCGCGACCAGCAGCACCTCGCCCACGGCGAGCAGGCCGGCGACCCCGTCGCCGTGTGCGAGCGCCGGGCCGGCGACGATGACGGCCACGCCGGCGAACCCGATCGCGAGGCCTGCGATCCGCAGCGGCTTGAGCACCGCGCGGTCGCCGCCGATCACGCCGATGATCGCGGCGAACAGCGGCACCGTGGCCACGAGCAGTCCGGTCAGCCCCGAGGGCAGGGTCTGCTCGGCGTGGCTGAGCAGATAGAAGGGCCCGGCCATCTCGACCGCGCCGAAGGCGAGCACCCACGGCCAGAAGCGCAGCGCGGGGCGCAGCGCCCCGCGGTGCAGGGCGATGGGCAGCAGCACCACGGCGCCCAGCAGCGTGCGCCCGGCGACGACGGCGGCGGGCGAGTACGAGTCGACCGCCTCTTTGATGAAGAGGTAGGGCATGCCCCACAGCAGGGCCATCGCCGCGAAGAGCCACCAGCCCTTCGCGCTCACTGTCGCGCTCAGATCGCCCTCCGCCCCTCGAACGCGCGGCCGAGGGTCACCTCGTCGGCATACTCGAGATCCCCGCCGACCGGAAGGCCGGAGGCGAGCCGGGTGACCCGCACCTCGAGGGCGGTCAGCAGCCGGCTGAGATACGTCGAGGTCGCCTCGCCCTCCAGGTTCGGGTTGGTGGCGAGGATGACCTCCTGCACGGTGCCGTCGGCGAGGCGCTGCACCAGCTGGGTGATGCGCAGGTCGTCGGGGCCGATGCCGGCGATGGG
>DASSYC010000175.1:0-43732 GCA_035703465.1 Microbacterium sp.
TTCGCGTTCGCGGTCGCGCTTCGGGAAGAAGAACTGCACCAGCGCCGCGCCGAGGATCACCGCGATGATCCCCGCGAGGTACGCCCACAGCTGACCCGCGAGGAATGACTCCCGCGCAGCCTGAGTGATCGCATCGGCGTACTGCGGGTACTGCTGGGCCACGTTCTCGGCGCTCGCGAACGAGCGCATGAGCATCGTCTGAGTGGCGTCGCTGACCTGCGTGGCATCGCCGGACGATTCGATCTGCGCCGCGAACGCGTGGGCGTACCCCGCGGTGAGCAGAACACCCAGGATCGACTGCATGATGGCGCCGCCGAAGTCGCGCTGCAGGTCTGCCGTTCCCGAGGCCATGCCCGCGCGCTGGACCGGGACGGATCCGGTGAGCGAGTGGGATGCCGGGGTGCCGGCGAGTCCGACGCCCGCGCCGACGAACGCGTAGCCGAGCCCCACGGCCCAGTATCCGGTGTCCTCCTGCCACAGCAGCAGCATCGTGAGAAACCCGAGCATGACGAAGGCGTAGCCGCACATCAGCGTGAAGCGCGAGCCGAAGCGGTCGATGAGCCGCGCTGACACCGGCGCGAACAGCACCATGAGCACCACTGCGGGGAGGATCGCCGCGCCGGCTTCGATCGTCGAGTACCCCAGCACGTTCTGCAGGTACTGCTGGCCGATGAACATCGCGCCCATGAGCGCGCCGAAGACGATGACACCGGCGACCGCAGCGACCCAGAAGGTGGGACGGGCGGCGATCCTCAGATCGTAGAGCGGCTCTGCAGCGCGCTTCTGACGCCATACGAAGGCGACCAGGGCGGCGATGCCGATCACGGCGAGTCCGAGTGCGATCAGGCCGCCGGAAGGAACGCTTGCCATGTTGATGGCGAGGATGATCGCGCCGACGAGCAGGGCGGAGAGGATGCCGCCGAGGTTGTCGACGGGTTTCGTCGACTCGTTGACGTGGGACGGGACGACGATGAGCACGAGCGGGACGGCGATCACGATCAGGGGGATCGTGATGAGAAAGCACGCTCCCCACCACAGGGATTCCACCAGCACGCCGGACAGGAGCGGTCCGATCGCCGAGACCGCCCCGCCGAGCGCGGACCACAGGGCGATGGCCTTGGTGCGCGGGGCTCCCGACCACAGCGCCGTGATGAGCGCGAGCGTCGTCGGGTAGGCCATGCCCGCCGCGACGCCGCCGACGATCCGCGCGATGTTGAGCACGAGGATGGAGGGGGCGAAGGCCGCGAGCAGTCCGGTCGGCAGGGAGAGCAGGATGCCGATCAGCAGCATGCGACGACGCCCGTACCTGTCGCCGAGCGCACCGAGCCACAGGACCGACGCGGCCAGACCCAGCGAGTACCCCAGGGCGACGAGGTTGAGCTCGGTCTGCGAGGCGTCGAAGGCCTTGCCGATATCGGGCAGTGCGACGTTCGCGACCGCCAGTGGCAGGTTCGCGATCGCCGCCACGAGGATCAGCGTGGCGAGGATCGCACCGGCGCGTCGGGGTGCGGTGGCTGTCGGCGACACGAGAACCTCCCGGGGACGGCACCGCAGGTTCAGGCGGCGTCTGCATCGATGATCGCGGTTGCGGGGCCCCGCACGCCAGGGGGTCTTCGTGGTGGACAGTGTCGCGGGGCGCGACGATGATGGCCTCATGCCCCGGGTGAGCGCAGGCATCCTGCTTCATCGCACGACGCGGGACGGGCTCGAGGTGCTGATCGCGCACATGGGCGGCCCCTTCTGGGCGCGCAAGGATGCCGGGGCGTGGTCGATCCCGAAGGGCGAGTACGACCCTGTGACCGAGGACCCGCTGGCCGCCGCGCGCCGCGAGTTCCTGGAGGAGCTCGGCGTCGATTCTCCGCCCGGTCCGTACCGGGAGCTCGGCACCTTCGCGTACTCCTCGGGGAAGAAGGTCACGGTGTTCGCCGCCGAGGGCGGGGACTTCGAGGCATCCGATCTCTCCTTCGGCACGTTCGCACTGGAATGGCCGCCCCGGTCGGGACGGATGCAGGAGTTCCCTGAGGTGGATCGCGCGGAGTGGACTCCGATCGAGGTGGCGCGAGAGAAGCTGGTGAAGGGTCAGCGGGCGGCGCTGGACGCACTCCGCTGAGGGCCCGCGCTGAGCGTCCGCTGAGCATCTTGCACCTCTCTTGTCGATGTCGGAGGTGAGGACGAGACTGGCGCCATGGCACACGGAGACATCACGCACATCGACATTCCGGTCAGCGATCTGGCAAAGGGCGCCGACTTCTACTCCCGGCTGTTCGGCTGGCAGATCGCCGAAGTCCCCGGCTACGAGGGCTACCCGATGTGGCAGGCGCCCAACAAGATCTCGGGCGGCGGGCTCGCACCGCGCAGCGACGATTTCAGCCAGCCACGGTCGTATGTCGAGGTCGACTCCATCGACGAGACGGTCGCCGCCGCGGTGGCGGGCGGCGGTGCGGTCGCGATGGAGAAGGCGCCGATCAGCGAGACGAGCTGGTGGGCGGTCATCACCGACCCCGACGGCAACGCGATCGGGCTGTACGAGGGCACCACCGACACCGGCGGCTGATTCAAGGAGTGCGGCGCTGCTGCGCCCACTCGTCGATGAGCTGCGGCATCCGCTCCGCCATGAAGCGGAAGAAGGACGCGAGCTCCAGAGCGCGGTCGCGCGCGTCCGGGTCGTCGTCGTGCTCGGCCGCGATGAGATCGATGAACTCGGCGAGGCGCGCGTAGACGGGGACGTTGCTCGCGACCGACGCGTAGAAGTTATCGTGCACGAGTTCGTAGCGGTCACGCCGATCGCCCGGTCGCGACCGGCGCTGGATCATGTGCAGCTGCTGGAGATAGCGCACGGCGCCCGAGACGGCGGCTGCGCTGACACCGAGGCGCTCGGCCAGCTCCGCCGCGTTGTAGCCGCCGTCGGGGGCGGCAACCAGAGCCATCATCACGCGCGCAGGCATGCGCGGCATTCCCGCCGCGAACATGGTGGCCGCCGCCTGCTCGGCCGGCTCCAGCGCTCGGTGATCCGCCATCGTCACACGCTATCCGGCCGGGGCGAGTTCGCGGCGGCGCATGAGACCCAGGGATGCCGCGGCACCGACCGCGACGGCGAGCACGAGCCACCACAGCCCGCGCACGTCCACACCGTCGCCGGACACGACGGGGGTGACGCCGAACGGCGACAGATCCGTCGTCCATTCGGGCAGGCCGAACAGCGGGCCGAACAGACCGAGCATCGTCGCGACGAGCAGCAGCCCCCATGCCAGGCCGATCGTCGCCCGCGGAACGAGGACGAAGACGAGTGCGGTCAGAACGGTGAACACGGATGCCGCGAGCGCCTGCCCCGCACCGTCCACGATCACCGTCCTGTAGAGGTCCGATCCGCCGCCGCTGACGGCGATGCCGACGATGCCCGCAGCGACCGCAGCGGCGACGATGATGAGCACGGCGCAGGTCGCGACGACGAGGTGGTCCGCCAGCCACCGCACGCGGCCGACAGCTGCGCCGAGCACCGGCTCGGCCGTGCCGTGCGCCTCCTCCTGTCGGGCCCGCGCGACCGTCTGGACCGCGCAGCACCCGGCGATGATCCCCAGCATCGTGAAGAACACGGTGATCACCGCCTCGTCGAGAGAGCCGGACTGCGCGAGCTTGGTGATGATGTCGACCACGGCGGGGTTCTGCCCGGCCACCCGCTCCACCACGCTTCCCAGCGTCGTGGCGAGGATGCCGATGATCGCGCCGCCGACGGCCCAGCCGACGATGGATCCGGACGCGAGCCGCCAGACCAGGGCGTGCGACGACGACAGCGCGGGGTGGGCGTCGGCGCGGCCGAGGCGCTGGGTGATGAAGCTCGCCCCCATGTCGCGCACCGACTGCAACGCGGTCGCGACGACGGCCAGACCGAGCCCGACGCCGACGGCGAGCAGCACCGGCCACCACGTGTTCTCGTCGTAGGGCCTGGTCTGCTCGGCCCAGCCGAACGGCGAGATCCAGGCGGGCCATGCGCTGATCAGGTGCGCGAGGTCGTCGTTGGGGGTGCCGATCACGTTGCCGATGCCGCGCAGCAGGAACGTCGCCACGAGCATCCACACCGTGAGCGCGTTCGCGCCACGCGAGGTGCGCATGAGCTGCGCGCCGACCAGTCCGATGCCGAGGAATGCGACGCCGGTCGCCGCTGCAGCGGCGCCGGTGAGCCATGAGCCCCCGGCATCCAATCCGACGGCCAGGAGTGCGCCGGCCGTGAGAAGACCGAGGACGAGGTTTGCCAGCAGGCCATGCGCGATGGTCGCCACCGTCGGCAGCGTCCGCCCGGCAGGGGTGGCCGAGAGCAGTTCGGCACGGCCCGCCTCCTCGTCCGCGCGGGTGTGCCGCACCGCGAGGAACGTCGTCATCAGCGCGGCGAGGATGGCGAGCCACGGCAGGATCTCGAACGCGAGGAATGCGCCCTCGCTCGTGCCCGACGGCAGGCCGCGGAACATCAGGATGACAGGATTGGCCAGCGCCGCCGCGAGGATGTTCTGCCGATCTGCGACCGTCGCGTAGGACTGCGTGACCCCGACTTTCCCGGCGTAGGCGAGCAGCGCGGCGCCCAGCACCCACAGCAGCAGCTGGAGCCAGTCGCGCCGCAGCCGCTGGCGCAGCAGCGCGGTGAACGCGGTCATCACGACTCCTCGACCTCGTCGCCGTAATGACGCAGGAACATCTCCTCCAGCGAGGGCGGCGCGATCCGAAGCCCCTGCACGCCGAGCGCGGCGAGGGCGGGAAGGGTGTCACCCACGGCATCGGTGTCGACGGTGAACTGCACGCGGCCGTGCTGGACCACCGGGTCGTGCGCACCGGGGATGGCGGTGAGGCGGTCCACCGGCATCCCGTCCTCGGCGAACGAGACCTCGGTGCGGGTGAGGTGGCGCATGTCGGCGAGGGTGCCGCTGTCGGCGATGCGCCCCGCCCGGATGATCGAGACCCGATCGCACAGCTGCTCCACCTCCGACAGGACGTGGCTCGACAGCAGCACGGTGGCCCCGGCCTCCCGCACCCGCGCGACCTCGTGCTGGAAGACCATCGCCATCAGCGGGTCGAGGCCGCTCGTCGGCTCGTCGAAGATGTACAGGTCGGCCGGCACGGCGAAAGCGGCGATCAGGGCCACCTTCTGCCGGTTGCCCTTCGAATAGCTGCGGCCCTTCTTGCGGGGGTCGAAGTCGAACACGTCGGCGAGTCGGTGCTTGGTCTCGCGGTAGCCGGCATCCCTCGTGCGCGCGCCGCGCAGACGCGCGAGCAGATCGATCGCCTCTCCGCCGGAGAGGTTCGGCCAGACGCTCACATCGCCGGGCACGTACGCGGTGCGACGGTGCAGCCGAACCGCGTCGCGCCACGGCTCGAGTCCGAAGACGGATGCCTCGCCCGCCGTCTTGCGGGCCAGACCCAGGAGGATGCGGATCGTCGTGGTCTTCCCCGCGCCGTTCGGGCCGAGGAAGCCGTGGATCTGTCCGGCATCGACGGTGAGGTCGAGGCCGTCGAGGGCATGCACGCGGCCATAGTGCTTGGTGAGGCCGCGGGTGTGGATGACGGTGGTCATGGAGCGCGAGTGTACACTGGTTTCACAAATTCGTGAAGATAGCGTACGCGGAGTTCGCCGATCGCTGAGAGGCAAGCGACCTCGACACACCGAGCTGACGCGCGCCGAAACTCCCGACCGAAATCGAACCTGCCGTAATCGGAATTTGGGCGTTTTCGGATGCTGCGAACCGCCACTGACAATTGCATTGTCCTCGGGAAGCATCGCGAGCAAGCGCTTCCTGGAGAGAGGTACGAGAGCATGCGACGAGGGAGACTGACGCGGGTCCTATCAGCGACGTTGCTGGTAGGTGTGCTGGTGGGTGCCGGCACTGGGGCGTACGCAGGTACCGCTGATAGCAGCACGGCGCAGTTTTCGGTGAATGGAAAGACATATAAGGACTTCGCTCGGGTGATCACCTCGTCCGGATTGGCGAGTGCGGAGACGCGTGCATGGCAACCTCCAACCAAAACAGCTGAGAGGAGGGGGTCACCATGAAGAAGCTCGGAAAGCTCGCAGTAGTCGGATCGGTTGTTGGAACGCTCTGCGTCGGTTTCGTCGGTGGGGGTGCAATCGCTGGCTCATTCCTCGCTGGGCCTGCTGATCCTTCATTCCACAGCGGGGCTCCGGCGCCGTCTTATGAAGAGAACGACGCGGGCTACACGTACGGTTCCGCGCTTGATGCAATCTCCCCCGAAACAGAGCCCGATCTGATCCTTGTGCTCGCGACCAACGGGGTGGAAGGCTATGTCTTCAAGACCGAGTTGGATAACGCATCGGGTGCCCTCGACTTCAAATCACCTGAAGAGGCCGTTGCATGGCAGGAACGTAACCAGGACGATGTAGTCCTCGCGGTTTACGCCAAAGACGGCAAGACGAGGATTGGTGAGTTTGTCATCGCGCGCGGATACACAGCCGCGCGATAGACAGGAGCGCTCGGAAGATTAGATGCCGTCGTTTGCGGCATCTCCAACCTTCGGCCGGGAACCGACTTACGCGTCGTCCAGCGCGTGCATGCCTTCTTGGTCGATCTCGGCCGCAGCACTCTCGACCGCCTGGTCGCCGATCAGGCGAGTTATGTATACGCACGAAGGTCGCTGAAACGCAAATTCGCAAATGATGGCGTTGTATGTATACACTGACAGGCGGGAAAGGGGCCCCATGCGAGCCAGCGACCGCGCGTACCGCACGCTCCTCGACGAGATCCAGTCGGGCGCGCTGCCTCCGGGCGCCGTGCTCGGCGAGGTCGAGCAGGCCGCGCGCCTCGGCGTAAGCCGCACTCCGCTGCGCGAGGCCATCGGCCGTCTCGCAGCCGCCGGGCTGGTCGTGCAGCAGTCGCCGCGGGTGACCGTGGTCGCCGATCTCGACGTCGACGACATCCGCGAGCTGTTCACACTGCGCCGCGCCCTGGAGGAGACCGCCGCCCGCCTTGCGGCGGACCGGGCGCGCGCCGATCCTCGCATCGCCGAGTCCTTCGCCACTCTGGCCGCCGAGATCGCGGACGCCCAGCCGTCCGAAGACGCCGATGCCTACTACGCGGTGATCGGCCGCTTCGATGCGGCGCTGGACGCATCCCTCTCCAACGACTACCTCACCGCCGCGCTGCGCACCGTCCGCACCCACCTCGTACGGGTGCGCCGGCTGGCGCGCGACCAGCCGCGGCGACTGGCGGCATCCGTCACCGAGCATCGGCTCATCGCCGAGGCGATCGCCGCCGGCGACGCCGATCTCGCCGCCCACGCCACACACGTCCACCTCCACAGCGCTCTGCAGAGCGCGCTGGAGAGCAAGAGCGAACAGGGAGCAGCATGACCGTCACCCACCACCTCCGCGTCCACCGCAGCGACGAGAACCTCGCCCGCGAGGGCCAGTTGGCCTGGCACATCGCAGAGGTCGCCGCCGACCCCGTCGAGGTCGAGCCCGATGTCGTCGAGATGATCGTGAACCGCATCATCGACAATGCGGCCGTGGCCGCGGCATCCCTCACCCGCGCTCCCGTCAGCGCAGCCCGCCAGCAGGCGCTCGACCACCCCGTGTCGATCAGCGGGCGCGGATCCACGATCTTCGGGTGCGCGCTCGACCGGCGCACGAGCCCCGAGTGGGCGGCGTGGGCGAACGGGGTCGCGGTGCGCGAACTCGACTACCACGACACGTTCCTCGCGGCGGACTACTCCCACCCGGGCGACAACATCCCGCCCATCCTCGCCGTCGCCCAGCACGTCGGCGCAGACGGTGGGGCGCTCGTGCGCGGCATCGCCACGGGGTACGAGATCCAGATGGATCTCGTACGCGCGATCTGCCTGCACAAGCACAAGATCGACCACGTCGCCCACCTCGGCCCGTCGGCGGCAGCCGGCATCGGCACGCTGCTGGGCCTGGATGTGGAGACCATCTACCAGGCGGTCGGCCAGGCGCTGCACACCACGACGGCGACCCGGCAGTCGCGCAAGGGCGAGATCTCCACGTGGAAGGCGCACGCGCCGGCATTCGCGGGCAAGATGGCCGTCGAGGCGGTCGACCGAGCGATGCGCGGCGAGACCAGCCCGTCGCCGATCTACGAGGGCGAGGACGGCGTCATCGCCTGGATGCTCGACGGCCCGGATGCCTCCTACGACGTTCCGCTGCCCGCTGCGGGCGAGCCCAAGCGCGCCATCCTCGACTCGTACACGAAGGAGCACTCCGCCGAGTACCAGGCGCAGGCGCTCATCGACCTGGCCCGCCGGCTGCACAGCGAGCACCCTGAGCTGGCCGACCCGGCGAACGTCGAGTCGATCGTGCTGCACACATCGCACCACACTCACTACGTCATCGGCTCGGGCGCGAACGACCCGCAGAAGTACGACCCGACCGCGTCACGCGAGACGCTCGACCACTCGATCCCGTACATCTTCGCGGTCGCTCTGCAGGACGGCGCGTGGCACCACGTCGACTCGTACCTGCCCGAGCGGGCCGGCCGCGAGGACACCGTCGCGCTGTGGCAGAAGATCACCACGGCCGAAGATCCCGAGTGGACGCGCCGCTACCACTCCGAGGACCCGGCCGAGAAGGCGTTCGGCGGTCGCGTCGAGATCCGCCTCACCGACGGCACGGTCATCGTGGACGAGATCGCCGTCGCCGACGCGCACCCGCTCGGGGCCCGCCCGTTCGTCCGCGAGGACTACATCCGCAAGTTCCGGATGCTGGCCGAGCCCGTGCTCACCCCCGAGGAGATCGAGCGGTTCCTCGAGCTCGTGCAGCGCCTGCCCGAGCTCACGGCCGACGAGGTCGGCCAGCTCAGCATCGTCGCGAAGGTGGGCGTGCTCGCCGGCGCCCCGGCGCCGAAGGGTCTGTTCTGATGCTGTACTCGACTGTCCCGGCCGCTGAGAAGCGGCGGCTGTTCCGCGAGCGGCTGGCGACCGGCGAGCTGCTGCGGTTCCCCGGCGCGTTCAACCCGCTGTCGGCTCGGCTCATCGAGCGCAAGGGCTTCGAGGGCGTCTACATCTCGGGCGCGGTGCTCTCGGCCGATCTGGGTCTGCCCGACATCGGCCTCACGACGCTCACCGAGGTCGCCGGACGCGGGCAGCAGATCGCGCGGATGACCGACCTGCCGGCGATCATCGACGCCGACACCGGGTTCGGCGAGCCGATGAACGTGGCCCGCACGATCCAGACGCTCGAGGATGCGGGCCTGGCCGGCACCCACATCGAAGACCAGATCAACCCGAAGCGCTGCGGTCACCTCGACGGCAAGGCCGTCGTCGACGAGGGCACCGCGATCAAGCGCATCCGCGCTGCGGCCGACGCGCGTCGCGACCCGAACTTCCTCATCATGGCGCGCACCGACATCCGTGCGGTGGAGGGACTGGATGCCGCGGCCGAACGCGCCAGGGCGCTCGTCGACGCCGGGGCCGACGCGATCTTCCCCGAGGCGATGCGCACGCTCGACGAGTTCGCGACGATGCGCGCGGCGGTGGACGTGCCGATCCTGGCCAACATGACCGAGTTCGGCAAGTCCGACCTGTTCACCGTCGGCCAGCTGCGCGACGTCGGCGTGAACATCGTCATCTGGCCCGTCTCGCTGCTGCGCATCGCGATGGGCGCGGCATCCCGTGCGCTCGATACGCTCGTGGACGAGGGCAGCCTGACCTCGAGGCTCGACGAGATGCAGCATCGCGCCGACCTCTACGACCTGGTGGACTACGAGCAGTACAACCACTTCGACACCTCCGTCTTCAACTTCACCATCACGAAGGACTGACATGACCGAACCCGACATCAAGAAGGGCCTCGCCGGCGTCACCGTCGACTACACGGCGGTGAGCAAGGTCAATCCCGAGACCAACTCGCTGCTGTATCGCGGGTATCCGGTGCAGGAGCTCGCGGCCACGCAGCCGTTCGAAGCGGTCGCGTACCTGCTCTGGAACGGCGAGCTGCCCACCGACGCACAGCTGGCCGAGCTGCGCGCCGAGGAGCGGCGTCACCGCGCGCTCGAACCGGATGTCAAGACGGTCATCGATCTGGTTCCCACTGACGCGCACCCGATGGACGAGGTGCGCACGGCGGTGAGCCTCGTGGGCGCCCGGGATCTGGCCGGCATCGAGTCCGTGCTCGACGCCAGTGGCAGCCCCGAGGAGAATCTGGCCCGCAGCATCCGCCTGTTCGCGGCCCTGCCCGCGATCGTCGCCTACGGCCAGCGCCGCCGACGCGGTCAGGACGTCATCGAGCCGCGTGACGACCTCGACTATGCCGCGAACTTCCTCTGGATGACTTTCGGCGAGGAGGCCGACCCGGTCGTCGTCGACGCGTTCAACCGGTCGATGATCCTGTACGCCGAGCACTCGTTCAACGCGTCGACATTCACCGCGCGGGTCGTCACGAGCACCCTGAGCGACCTGTATTCGGCTGTCGTGGCGGCGATCGGCGCACTCAAGGGGCCGCTGCACGGCGGCGCCAATGAGGCGGTGCTGCACATCTTCGACGAGATCGGCTCGGCCGACAACGTGGTGGCGTGGCTGGATGCCGCGCTCGCCTCCAAGCGCAAGATCATGGGCTTCGGGCACCGCGTCTACAAGCGCGGCGACTCGCGTGTGCCCACGATGGAGGCTGCGCTGCACACGCTGGTCGACCACTATGAGCGGCCGGATGTCCTCGCGCTCTACGACACGTTGAAGACGGAGTTCGTCGCCCGCAAGGGCATCTACCCGAATCTCGATTACCCGTCCGGCCCCGCGTACAGCCTCATGGGCTTCGACACGCTGACCTTCACCCCGCTGTTCGTCGCAGCGCGCGTCACCGGCTGGACGGCGCACGTCATGGAGCAGATGGCATCCAATGCGCTGATCCGCCCGCTATCGGCCTACAACGGCCCGGACGAGCGGCACATCGCAGGCTACGTCGCCGACACCGCCGCGATCAGCGTCGCCGAGCGCGCGGAGGAAGCGGCCGGCTGACGGCTGGTCACGCGCCGGGACGGCTGAGCGATCTGTCGATGGCCCGGTGACGACGCAGGTCACCTGCTTTCCGCAGCCGTGAGCCGTCTGCCTCTGCACAGGTGCGCGCTCAGATCAGGTTCTGCACGGATGCGCCTTCGGTAGGAACCGGGACGACGGACGGTCTCTAGCGTCGAGGGATGCCGCGCCAGACATCCATCCGACATCTCCTCCGCCTCCGCACGGTGATCGAGGGCATCAGCCCGCCGATCATCCGTGAACTGACGATCGATCGGGATGCGGATGCCGGAGAACTCGCGCGCGTCCTGACGGCGACGTTCGCTCTTTCGGAATGCACACGGCACGAGTTCACCGACTCGCGCGACCCGTACTTTCCTGCCCACACCGACCTCGCCGAGCTGTCGGAGATGGACCTGTACGAGCACGAACGCTACGTCGGCAAGCAGTGGCCGAGGCTGGAACCGGATCGCCGGTGGGGTGATCGGTGGACGATGATCGACGCACGGGATCCGCAGATGACCTTCGAGACGTCCGTGCGCGTTGCGGAGATATTCCGGAGCCGCTACGAGCAGGACCGCGTGTGGAGCTCCCCGTGGCATCCCCTCGGCGAGGAGCCCGTCGCACCGCGCGTACCGACCGTCTTCTTCCGCTGCGACAGCACGGAGCCGTACTCGAGCTGGCGGGCCGGTCGCCCCTGGTGGATCCGGCTTGAGCTGGTGGGCGATGACATCGACGTCGCGAGCGCACCCGTCGCACAGCTCGTCGGCGGCAGCGGGACCGCACCCTTCGACGGCGAAGTCGGTGCACATCGTCACGCGAAGGTCTTGGCGCAATGGAGGGATCCCGACTCGCCCGAGCACGCCGAGGCCCAGGAGCTTGTGGCAAAGGCCGTGGGCCCCTGGGTCACGTTCGACCCGGATGCGTTCGACCTCGACATCGCCCGGGCAGATCTGGACGCAGCCCTCGGCGCGGCAGGTGGCCCGGTTGTGCCGCCGGGCGCGGCGCGGATGCTCGAGAGGGTCGCTCCGTCTGTGCGCCCGGGCCTGCGACGGCATCTCGGGATCAACGGGATCGGGCTCCCGCCTGTGATCACAGCCGAAGAAGCGGAGCAGGCCGTGGCTCCGTTTCGCCGCGTGCTCGCCAAGGTGATCGGGCGTGAGGGGCGGGCGTTCGACGAGGCAGCAGCCGAGGTCGCCGATTTCGTGGGCGGCGCCGATGCGACCGACGTCCTCGAGCTGCTGCGCCGTCTCGGGCTGATCTACCGCCGCAGCGGGAACTGGCGAGTCAAGCTCGACGCTCTCGAGGCAGCATCCGACCCTCTGCGGCTGTGGTGCCGGCTCGCACGCGAAGTGGCCGGAATGCTGTCCGGCACCGGCCAGTTCCTGCTGCTGGCGCTCGCCGACGGCACCATCGCGGACGAGGATGCCGCGCTGGAGCGGATCGCAGCGGTGACCCGCTCCGCCGACGTGGGGGCTGAGTGGAGCCTGTACTCCGCGCGCGCGTGGGCACGTGGTGGTGGGCTGCGTGCAGAACTCGACGAGTTGCACAGCGTGTCTCAGCTTCTCTTGTGGGACGTGGACGGTGCCTGTGACTTCGCAGCATCAGAGACCGTGCGTGAATTCGCTCGGACCTGTCTGCAGTGATCGCCGCCTGGTCCGACCACTGAATAGGATGAGCGAGTGCCCCGGCCCGACGGTGGCCTGCGGCATCCCCCTCACCTTCTTGCGAGGAGCACTGTGTCAACGCTAGGAATCGTCAGAGAGACGGCACCCGAGGCGCGTGTCGCCGCGACACCCAAGACCGTGGCGTCGCTGCGCAGACTCGGCTATGACATCGTCATCGAGAGCGGCGCGGGGGGTGCGGCATCCTTCACGGACGAGGCGTTCGCCGAGGCGGGCGCGGCGATCGTCGACACGGATGCCGCGTGGTCGGCCGACATCGTGCTGAAGATCAACCCGCCCGCCGAAGACGAGATCGCGCTGCTGAAAGACGGCGCGACCCTCGTCGCCCTGCTGTCGCCGGCGCTGCGGCCCGATCTCGTCGAGGCGCTCAGCACACGCGGCATCACCGCGCTCGCCCTTGACGCGGTGCCGCGCATCTCGCGCGCGCAGTCGATGGATGTGCTCAGCTCCATGGCGAACATCGCCGGCTATCGCGCGGTCGTCGAGGCGGCGCACGAGTTCGGCCGGTTCTTCACCGGCCAGGTGACCGCGGCCGGCAAGGTTCCGCCGGCGAAGGTGCTGGTCGCCGGTGCCGGTGTCGCCGGCCTGGCGGCGATCGGCGCGGCATCCAGCCTCGGAGCGATCGTGCGCGCGACCGACCCCCGCCCCGAGGTCGCCGATCAGGTGAAGTCGATCGGCGGCGAATACCTCAAGGTCGAGGTCGAGGTGGAGCAGTCCACCGACGGCTACGCGAAGGCGACGAGCGAGGACTACGACCGCCGGGCCGCGGAGATCTACTCCGAGCAGGCCGCCGACGTCGACATCATCATCACGACGGCGCAGATCCCCGGCAGGCCTGCACCGCGGCTCATCACCGCCGCCGATGTGGCGAGCATGAAAGCCGGCAGCGTCATCGTCGACATGGCTGCGGGCACGGGCGGCAACGTCGAGGGGTCCGTGGCGGGAGAGAAGATCGTCACCGACAACGGGGTGACGATCCTCGGCTACACGGATCTGCCGTCGCGCCTTCCCACGCAGGCATCCCAGCTGTACGGCACGAACCTCGTGAACCTCCTGACGCTGGTGACGCCCGGCAAGGACGGTCGGCTGACCCTCGACTTCGACGACGTCGTGCAGCGGTCGGTCACGGTGGTGCGCGACGGCGAGACGACCTGGCCTCCCCCGCCGGTGCAGGTCGCCGCGGCGCCTCCGGCGGCATCCACTCCGGCTGAACCGGCCACACCGGCGAAGACCAAGAAGCCCATGAGCCGCGGGGCGAAGGTCGCGCTCGCCGCACTCGGCGCCGCGGCGCTCTTCGCGCTGACGGCGATCGCCCCCGATCCGCTGCCGCGTCACCTGTGGGTCCTCGCCCTGTCGGTGGTGGTCGGCTTCTATGTGATCGGCAACGTCGCCCACGCCCTGCACACGCCGCTCATGAGCGTCACCAACGCGATCTCGGGCATCATCATCGTCGGCGCGATGCTGCAGCTGGCCATACCCGATCTCACGGTGCAGATCCTTGCGGGCATCGGCGTGCTCATCGCGAGCATCAACATCTTCGGCGGCTTCGCGGTGACCCGGCGAATGCTGCGCATGTTCTCGAAGGGAGACGCCCGATGATCGCCGACAGCGCGCTGATCGCGCAGGGCGTCGCGGGTGCGGCCTATCTGATCGCCGCGATCCTGTTCATCCTGAGCCTGGCCGGCCTCTCGAAGCACGAGTCCGCCCGCTCGGGTGTCACCTACGGCATCATCGGCATGATCATCGCCCTCGCCGCGACCGCCTGGCTGATGGTCGAGGACGCGCTCGCCACCCCGGCCGGCACCATCGGTCTGGCGTTCTTCGTCGTGGCGATGCTCATCGGCGCCGCCATCGGTCTGTGGCGGGCGCGGGTGGTGGAGATGACCGGCATCCCCGAGCTGATCGCGCTGCTGCACAGCTTCGTCGGCGCCGCCGCGGTCCTCGTCGGCTGGAACGGCGCGCTCTTCGACATCGGGCTGACGGGCGCTCTGCGCGACATCCACCACGCCGAGGTCTTCATCGGCGTGTTCATCGGCGGCGTGACCCTCACGGGATCGATCGTCGCGTTCCTCAAGCTCTCCGGACGGATGTCGTCCAAGCCGCTCATGCTGCCGGGCAAGAACGTCCTCAACCTCGGCGCGCTCGTCGCGTTCGCAGGGTTCACCGTGTGGTACGTGATCGATCCGCAGCTGTGGCTGCTGGTGGTCGTCACCGTGCTCTCGCTGGCGCTCGGCTGGCACCTCGTCGCCTCGATCGGGGGCGGCGACATGCCCGTGGTGATCTCGATGCTCAACAGCTACTCGGGATGGGCCGCGGCGGCCGCGGGCTTCCTGCTGAACAACGATCTGCTCATCGTCACGGGTGCGCTCGTGGGCTCGTCCGGTGCATACCTCAGCTACATCATGTGCAAGGCGATGAACCGGTCGTTCATCTCGGTGATCGCCGGAGGCTTCGGCATCGAGGCGGCCAAGAATGACGACGTCGACCATGGCGAGCACACCGAGACCGACGCCGAGTCGGTCGCGAACCTGCTCGCGAACGCGTCGAGCGTCGTGATCACCCCGGGCTACGGCATGGCGGTCGCCCAGGCGCAGTACCCGGTGGCCGAGCTCACCGACAAGCTGCGAGCAAAGGGTGTCGACGTGCGGTTCGGCATCCACCCCGTCGCCGGTCGCCTGCCCGGGCACATGAACGTGCTGCTGGCCGAGGCCAAGGTGCCGTACGACATCGTGCTCGAGATGGACGAGATCAACGACGACCTGGCCGAGACGGATGTCGTGCTCGTCATCGGGGCGAACGACACCGTCAACCCGGCGGCCGCCGAAGACCCGGGCTCGCCGATCGCCGGCATGCCGGTGCTGCGGGTGTGGGAGTCGAAGAACGTCGTCGTCTTCAAGCGGTCGATGGCAACAGGGTACGCGGGCGTGCAGAATCCGCTGTTCTTCCGCGACAACGCGCAGATGCTGTTCGGCGACGCGAAGGAGCGGGTCAACGACATCCTGAGCGCGCTGTAGATCGGGACGGATGCCGCGCGGCGGCCGGTCGCCAAGGAACATCGCTGCCCGGCGATAGATGTGCCCAGGCGACTACGGAGAGCGTCCGCTCGCGTGGCCGAGCCGCTGAACCGGCTGCCCGGTGACAGCGCCGATCAGGTCGAAGTCCTTGTCGACGTTGAGCACACCGAGCCCCGCCGCCTCGGCGATCGCGGCGATGAGCAGATCAGCCACCGAGGGGGGACGGTGCTGGCCCTGTGCCACGAGGGGGGCCTGAACCTCGAGCGCGCGCTGTTCGCTGCCCGGCGGCAGGTTGACGATCGGCAGGAGAGATGCAGGGGGACGGGCGATGCGGTCGTTCCAGTCCGCCGCACCCTGCGCGGAGTAGCCGATCTCAAGCAGAGTTGGTGTGCTGATGTGGACGAGCCCGCGCTCAATACGGGAGATCCACTCGGTGACATCCGGGGCGCCGGCCAGGCGCGCCAGCGCAGATTTGTCGATGAGCCACTCGATCGCGCTCACTCCCAGGCGCCGGCCATCAGATCTTCATCCGCAAGGTTTGCGAACTTTGCGAAATCCTGAGTAGTGCGCGGTGCCACCGTTCGTGGCCGACGGGCGTCTTCGGCGATCCGGCGGCGCAAGTACTCCGTGCGTGAGATCCCGAGCTGAGCGGCTTTCTCATCGAGCGTGCGGATGTCGCCTTCGGGTACGTCTCGAATGAGAATGTCGGGCATTTCGGCCTCCGGACGTGATATCGGCGATTGAATTCTGATATCACAGCGGCCGCATCCACTCCACGCCGGGGAACCGCGCGAAGTCGCTGTCGAACGTGACGACCGTCGCGCGATGCTGCAGAGCCATCGCAGCCAGGTGTGCATCCGTGACGAGATTCCCGCCGGTGCCGGTGTCGCGCAGCATCTCGCGGACCCGTTCGAGGTGCCCCGCGGCCGGTTCCGGTGTGATGACGGCGGGTTGCCGCATCCATCCTGCGACGATGTCGATGGCTTCATCAACCGTCAGCGGCTCTTCGTAGACGCGCGGATTCGTCGTCAACCGCAGGAACGCGAGGGCGCACACCCACGGCAGCAGCACGGTGTCCGCCCCCGAGATCGCGGCGTCGAGCCAGCGCCGTGCCGCATCGTGGTGACGGGCGTCCGCATCGACTGCATAGAGCAGCACATTCGCGTCGACGAGTTTCACTTTCCGAGCTCACGCTTCTGCAGCAGAGCGTCGTCTTCGAGCTCCCCGGCGAGGGCGAGCGCCTTGTCGAGGCCGATCCGCGCCCGCCCGAGGTGGTGCGTGGGCGTCTGGAAGGGGGTAGACGTTTCCGGCGCGAGTCCATCGACGATCGCCGCGTTGACGGCATCTTTGAAAGACAGACCGCGCTCGCGCATCACCCGACGCACCAGTGCATCGGCTTCGGAAGTGAGGGTTATGGTCGTTCGCATGGTGGCATCATAGCATCGTCAGGTGTGATGCCGTGATGCAGGAATGATGCTCAACCGATCGCGCACCACTCCGGATTACGCTGAGTCTCAGGCATCCCACTCGTAAGGATCGAAATGACCCGCAACGCTGTCATCGTCGATGTGGTCCGCACCCCGTCCGGTCGCGGCAAGCCCGGAGGCGCGCTCAGCGGCGTGCATCCGGTCGATCTCGCCGCCGGCGTCCTGCGGGCGACACTCGAGCGCAACGGGCTCGAGTCCACCCAGATCGACGACGTGATCATGGGCTGCGTCAGCCAGATCGGCGACCAGTCGATGAACATCGGGCGGATGGCGATGCTCGCCGCCGGCTTCGACGAGACGGTGCCCGCCGTCACCATCGACCGGCAGTGCGGCTCGAGTCAGCAGGCCGCCCACTTCGCCGCGCAGGGCGTCATGGCGGGCGCGTACGACATCGTCATCGCCGCAGGCGTCGAGTCGATGAGCCGGGTGCCCCTCGGCTCGTCGCGCACCGGCGGGTCGACGGCCCCCGGCATCCGCGCCCGCTATCCCGACGGCCTCGTCAACCAGGGCGTCTCGGCCGAGCTGATCGCGGCGAAGTGGGGCTTCACCCGCGAGCAGCTGGATGCCTTCTCGGCCGAGTCGCACAGGAGGGCGGCGGATGCCTGGGCTCGCGGTGACTTCGCATCCCAGGTCGTGCCGGTGGAGGACCCCGGGCTTTCCGAGCTGGTCGAGATCGACGAGACGATCCGCCCCGGGACGACGGTCGAGGGGCTCGCCGGGCTCCCCTCCGCGTTCCGCACGGACGAGCTGGCCGCCCGGTTCCCCGAGCTCGAGTGGATGATCACCGCAGGCAATTCGTCGCCGCTCACCGACGCCGCCACCGCCGCGCTGATCATGTCGGAGGAGAAGGCGGTCGAACTCGGCCTGACGCCGCGCGCGCGGTTCCACGCGTTCTCCGTCGTCGGCGATGACCCGATCTTCATGCTGACCGGTCCGATTCCGGCGACCCGCCGCATCCTCGATCGATCGGGACTCACCATCGACGACCTCGACGTCTATGAGGTGAACGAGGCTTTCGCATCCGTGCCTCTGGCCTGGCAGGCCGAGCTGCACGCCGACCCTGCCAAGCTCAACCCCTGGGGCGGGGCGATCGCGCTGGGCCACGCGGTGGGGGCGTCCGGCACACGGCTCCTCGGCACACTGCTGGCGGCGCTCGAGGCCACCGGCGGCCGCTACGGCCTGCAGACGATGTGCGAGGGCGGCGGCATGGCCAACGCCACCGTCATCGAACGACTCTGATCCTCCTGCGCGCAGGCTGAGAGAAGACCGTTCCGCGTATCCAGATACAAGGACGTCCTAGTATCATGGTGGGGTACCGATGAAGGTACCGCCGCCGCTCCCCACGACCGGAGCCGGCTCCCCACCGCAGAGGAGATCCCCATGGTGATGACCGCGCAACCCGCAGCCCAACCCGCAGCACAGCCCGCCGCTCTGACCGTCGAGGAGCGCACCGCGCTGCTTGAGGCCGTCCGCGACTTCGCCACGGCCGAGCTTGCCCCCCACGCCCAGGAGTGGGACCAGGACAAGATCTTCCCGCGCGACACCATCCGCCGCGCCGGCGAGCTCGGACTCGGCGGCGTCTACGTCCGCGAGCAGAACGGCGGCTCCGGCCTCGCGCGCCGTGACGCGGTCGCGATCTTCGAAGAGCTGGCCAAGGGCGATCCCGCGATCGCGGCCTACATCTCGATCCACAACATGGTGGCGTGGATGATCGACACCTACGGCTCCGACGAGCAGTGCGCGCAGTGGCTGCCCGAGCTTACGAGCATGCAGCAGTTCGGTGCCTACTGCCTCACCGAGCCCGGCGCCGGGTCGGATGCCGCGGCCATCGCCACGACCGCCATCGCAGACGGCGACGAGTATGTCATCACCGGGGTGAAGCAGTTCATCTCGGGCGGCGGCGAGGCCGGTGTCTATGTCGTCATGGCCCGCACCGGAGACCCGGGCTCGCGCGGGATCACCGCATTCATCGTGCCCGACGGGACTGCGGGCCTGTCCTTCGGCGCGAACGAGAAGAAGATGGGCTGGAACGCCCAGCCCACCCGTCAGGTCATCTTCGACGAGGTGCGGGTGCCGGCCTCGGCGGTGCTCGGTGAGCTCGGACTGGGCTTCAAGATCGCAATGAACGGCCTCAACGGCGGCCGCCTGAACATCGCCGCGTGCTCGCTGGGCGGTGCGCAGTGGGCACTCGACCGCGCAGTGCAGTACGTGCACGAGCGCTTCACCTTCGGCGAGCCGCTCGCCGAGAAGCAGAGCGTCGTGTTCACGCTCGCCGACATGGCCACAGAGATGCAGGCCGCTCGTGCGCTGCTGCGGGATGCCGCGATCGCGCTGGACGAGAAGGCTCCGGATGCCGCGGCCCAGTGCGCCATGGCCAAGCGCTTCGCCACCGACGCGGGCTTCCGTGTCGCCAACGAGGCCCTTCAGCTGCACGGGGGGTACGGCTACCTTCAGGAGTACGGGATCGAGAAGGTCGTGCGCGACCTGCGTGTCCACCAGATCCTGGAGGGAACCAACGAGATCATGCGCGTTGTCATCGGCCGCCACGTCCTGGAGGGTGCACGATGAGGATCGCCTTCCTGGGCCTCGGGCACATGGGCCTGCCCATGGCCCTCAATCTGAGGGCGGCCGGACACGAGGTCGTCGGCTTCGACGTGATGCCCGCCGCCGTGGATGCGGCTGCGGCGACCGGCCTCGAGACCGCCGCCTCGGGCGTCGCGGCCGCCGAGTCGGGCGCCGAGGTCGTCATCACGATGTTCCAGACCGGCCGTCAGGTGCTCGATGCCTACACCGGCGGCGGGGCCGGTGCCGGCCTGCTCGACGTCACCGCGCGCGGAACGCTCTTCCTCGACTGCTCGACGATCGCGGTTGACGAGGCACAGGCGGCGCATGAGCTGGCCACGGCAGCAGGGCACCGGATGCTGGACGCCCCTGTGTCGGGCGGCGTCGTCGGCGCCGAGAACGCGACCCTCGCCTTCATGGTCGGTGGATCGGACGAGGACTTCGAGACGGCACGGCCGCTGCTCGAGGTCATGGGTCGCCGAGTCGTGCACTGCGGCGGGGCCGGGCTCGGTCAGGCCGCCAAGATGTGCAACAACATGATCCTCGGGGTGTCGCAGATCGCGGTCGCCGAGGCCTTTGTGCTGGGGGAGCGGCTCGGCCTCTCGCACCAGGCCCTTTTCGACGTGGCATCCAATGCCTCCGGCCAGTGCTGGGCGCTGACGACCAACTGCCCCGTCCCCGGTCCTGTGCCGACGAGCCCGGCGAACAATGAGTACCGCCCGGGCTTCTCGGGCGCGCTCATGGCGAAGGATCTCGGCCTGGCCGAACAGGCGATCGGCTTGACCGGTGTCGATGCGCGCATGGGCATGCTGGCCCGCGAGATCTACAAGGACTTCGCCGCCGCCGAGGGCCCGCAGCAGGATTTCTCCGGGATCATCAACACGATCCGCGCCGAAAGCACTGAAGGGACGGCATGACCGACTACGAGACGATCCTGGTCGACACCCGCGGCCGGGTCGGCTGGATCACCCTGAACCGTCCGGAGGCGCTCAACGCGCTGAACTCGCAGGTGATGCGCGACGTCGTCGCCGCTGCCGAGGCGTTCGACGCCGACTCCGGCATCGGCGCGATCGTCGTCACAGGCTCGGAGCGCGCGTTCGCCGCCGGCGCCGACATCAAGGAGATGGAGTCCAAGACCGGCCTCGACATGGTGATGGGCGACCACTTCGGCGCCTGGTCGCGGTTCGCCGCCGTGCGCACGCCGGTGATCGCGGCGGTGTCCGGGTACGCGCTGGGCGGCGGGTGTGAGCTGGCGATGATGTGCGACATCATCCTCGCCGCCGATACAGCGAAGTTCGGCCAGCCCGAGATCGCCCTGGCGGTCATCCCGGGCATGGGAGGCACTCAGCGGCTCATCCGCGCCGTCGGATACTACAAGGCGGCCGAGCTGGTGCTCACGGGACGCATGATGGATGCCGCCGAGGCCGAGCGTGCCGGGCTCGTGTCACGGGTTGTGCCGGCATCCGACCTGCTGCACGAAGCCGCGAAGACGGCCGAGACGATCGCGTCCAAGTCGCTGCCGTCGGTGTTCGCGGCCAAGGCCGCGCTGGACGCCGCGATGGAGACCACCCTCGCCGAGGGGCTGCGGTTCGAGTCGCGCGCCTTCGCGGCCCTGTTCGACACGGCCGACCAGAAAGAGGGCATGTCGGCGTTCCGCGAGAAGCGGTCGCCCGACTTCCAGAATCGCTGAGGGGCGACTCAGTGGGCGGTCAGGAATCGTCGCTCAGGTCCTTCGATGCGCGCGACGGCCACCTTGACCTCTACGATCTCGCGCTCGATGGACGTGAGTCGCGCATCGATGCGGTCGCCCTGCGCGTCGATGCGTGCGCTCTGAGCTTTGATGCGGGACCCCAGGTCTGCCGCGACGCCGTCGATGCGTGATCCCAGGTCTGCCGCAGTGGTGTCGATGCGTGATCCCAGGTCTGCCGCAAAGGTGTCGATGCGAGTGCCCTGGGCGTCGATGCGAGTGCCCTGGGCGTCGATGCGGTCGCTCTGAGCGTCGATGCGGTCGCTCTGAGCGTCGATGCGTGATCCCAGGTCTGCGGCGACGGCGTCGGTGCGCTTGATCATCCAGGCGAAGCCGCCCACGACGGCAACGAGCATCGTTACGCCTACACCGAGTGTCGCGATCGTGTCCGCCGACATCCACATACCTCACATTCTGCCCGTAGTCCCGGGCTTCCGCACGAAGCCACAGACGTTACGCCTCACTTCGAGGGCCCGGGGCGGGGTGTGGTTCCCGGACGGAGAAATTGCGCGTCGGCCTGCCTGTGAAGGAGCAGCCTCCCCGGAAAGACCGTCATCTCTTCTCCGCGCTCGGGCTGTGCCGAGCGGGGGTGGGCGCAGCATCCCTCCGCTGTTCATAGGTGAGGAGATGGACGCAGGTGAGGAGGATCTCCCGGCTTCGGCTCCTCGGGAGTGACCATCTCCTCGGCCATGAACGCGCGGAGGCGGGTACGTGGCGCAGCTGACCGTGGGGTTCTGGGCGCCGATCGCGCTCATCACGGTGGCTGTCATCGCCGCCGTCATCGGGCTGGTGCTCGAAGTCGGCGCACGCCGCCGTGCCCGAGGCTGATTCGCGTCAGAGCGGGTCGGGCTGCGGCCGCGGGTCGTCGAAGTCGCCGGCATCCCGCCGCATGCGCGCGATCAGGCGCACGAGCTCGTCCGTGTCGGCACGCGACAGGCCCGGCTTCTCGAACACCCCGGCATTCAGGGCGGCGGTCGCCTTCTGGCTCAGCTCACGTCCGGCGTCCGTGAGCACGACGAGCACGCCGCGCCCGTCGGTCGGGTGCGGTTCCCGCCGGACGTGACCGGATGCCTCGAGCCGGTCGACCGTGTTCGTCACACTGGTGGGGTGCACCTGGAGGCGCGCGGATGCCGAGGCCATCGGCATCCGCTCGGCCCGCGAGAAGCGCAGCAGCGTCAAGAGCTCGTACCGGGCGAAGGTGAGGCCGAACGGCCGCAGCGTCTCATCGACGCGGGCCAGCATGATCTGCTGCGCGCGCATGATGGAGGTCACGAGAGTCATGCCGGGAGCGGCATCCGTCCATCCGTGCGCGAGCCACTGCCGCTTCGCCTCGGCGATGGGGTCGACCGGAAGGCGCTTCACACGTGCCACGAGCGACCCCTTTCCGTCACAGCAAACGTATCGGTTCCCATGGAGGGGTGAGCGGACGCCCGACGGCTGAATAGACTCGTATCGGCGAAGGAGTGCTCGTGAAGATCATCGTTCTCGTGAAGGAGGTCCCCGACACCTACGGGGACCGCAAGCTGAGCCTGGAGACGGGGCTGGCCGACCGCGCCGCCTCGGATGCGGTGCTCGATGAGATCAGTGAGCGGTCGGTCGAGGTGGCGCTGTCGTTCGCGGACAAGAATGCGGACACCGAGGTCGTCGTGCTGTCGGCTGCTCCGGAGTCGGCGGCGGGGTCGATCCGCAAGAGCCTGGCGATGGGTGCGGGTGCGGCGGTCCAGGTGGTGGACGAGCGGCTGGCCGGTGCGGATGTCGGATTGACGGCCCGGGTACTGGCCGCGGCGATCGCGCGGACCGGATTCGACCTGGTGATCGCGGGCAATCAGTCCACCGACGGGTCGGCGGGTGTGGTCCCGGCGATGGTGGCCGAGCTTCTGGGCGTGCCGCAGCTGACGGGTCTGGCGGCGGTGGAGATCTCGGAGGCGGAGGTGTCGGGGTCGCGGGCCACCGATGACGGGGTGGCGCGGGTGACGGCCGAGCTGCCGGCGGTGATCTCGATCACGGAGGCGCTGCCGGATGCCCGATTCCCGAACTTCAAGGGGATCATGGCGGCGAAGAAGAAGCCGTTCGAGACGCTGAGCCTGGATGACCTGGATGTGACGGTCGACGAGGCGGGGGTGCCGCACGGGATCATGACGGCGGTGTCGGAGAAGCCGCCGCGAGGTGCCGGAGTGAAGATCGTCGACGAGGGCGATGCCGGGGCACAGCTTGCGGAGTTCCTGATCTCGAACCGGCTGGCGTGAGAGGGCGTGTGCGATGACGTTTGCGGATGATTCGGTCCTGGTCCTGGTGGATGTGACCCCGGGCGGTCAGCTGGCGAAGTCGTCGGCGGGTCTGCTGGGTGCGGCGGCCGGGGTGGGCACTCCCGTGGTGCTGCTGGTGGCGCCCGAAGAGGCGCAGGAGCAGCTGGCGCAGGATGCCGCGGCTCTAGGTGCCACGCAGGTGCTGACCGCGGCGGGGGACACCTCCCGGCTGACGGTGCCGGCGGTGGATGCGCTGGCGGCGGCGGCCGAGCTGGTGCGGCCGGGCGCGATCCTGATCTCGAACTCGGTCGACGGTCGCGATGTCGCGGGCCGGTTCGCGGCGCGCACCGGCGCGCCGATCGCTGTCGACGCGGTCGGGGTGTCTCGCGACGACGAGGGGATCGTGGCGCACCACTCCGTCTACGGCGGTGCGTACAACGTCGAGTCGGCGGCGACGTACGGTCCGCTGGTGGTCACGGTGCGCCAGGGTGCGGTGGATGCGCGGGCCGAGGCGCAGCCGGTGGCGGTGACGCCGCTGGAGGTGACCGCGTCCGGCAAGCCGGCCGGGTTCGTGACCTCGTTCGAGCAGGAGGAGGCGACCTCGTCGCGTCCGGAGCTGCGCGGGGCGGCGAAGGTGGTCTCCGGCGGCCGCGGGCTGGGGTCGGAGGAGAAGTTCGCCCTGGTGGAGGAGCTGGCCGACACGCTGGGTGCGGCGATCGGCGCGTCGCGGGCGGCGGTGGACGCCGGATACGTCCCGTACTCGCACCAGGTCGGGCAGACCGGGGTGTCTGTCTCGCCGCAGCTGTACGTCGCGCTGGGGATCTCGGGGGCGATCCAGCACCGCGCCGGAATGCAGACCGCCAAGACGATCGTCGCGATCAACAAGGACGCGGATGCCCCGATCTTCGACGTCGCCGACTTCGGCGTGGTCGGCGACCTGTTCACCGTGGTCCCGCAGCTGATCGAGACGCTGAAGCAGAAGAAGCAGTAGTCCATGGCCACCTCGCGTACGCTGCGCCGGGGCCTGCCACGGGTTCCCGGCGGTGACCCCTGGCCCCCCGCCGCCGACGCACCTCTCGCGGAGGACGACGTTTCGTCTCCGGCGCCTGCGGCGGCTGCGCTCAACGACCAGGCTGCGGGGTCCGCTGCGCCCGCGCCTCCGCTCGCCGACCGCCCTTCGACAGGCTCAGGACCCGCCGAAGGCGAGACGGCGCGCGCCGAGCCCGTGGCCACCGCCGACGCATCCGTGGCGATCCGCCGCGGCCTGCCGCGCACGCCCGGCGGGGAGCCGTGGCCGCCGGCCGGTGCCGCGGTCACAGCGCAGGTGGCAGACGCTTCGTCTCCGGCGCCTGCGCTGGACGACCAGAGCGACCAGAGCGAGGATCCCGCGGCAGCGCCCGCCCCACTGGTCGTTGAGCGAGCCGAAGGCGAGACGAAACGCGCCGCCTCGGACACCCCCATCCGCCGCGGCCTGCCGCGCGTCCCGGGCGGCGAGGCGTGGCCCCCCGCCGGCTTCGCGCCCGCCGCCGAGACCATCGAGACCATCCGGGCTGTCGATGCCGAGCCCGTCGCAGAGACCCTGGCCGAGCCCGTCGCAGAGACCCTGGCCGAGCCCGTCGCCGAACCGGCGCCCGCCGCACCGGTGCCGGTCGCGGCGCAGTCCGCCCAGGCATCCCCCGTCCCGGATGCGACCGCGACCGACGTGCCGCTGCCGTTCACCCGCACCGTGTTCGCGACCGCGTCCTCCGACCGGTGGAATGCCGACCGGGTCGCCACGCAGGGCAAGGCGCCGATCGCGCCGCCCGAGCCCCCGCGCTACGGACCGTTCACGCGACTGCAGTGGGCCGGCGCGGTGATCGTCGCCGGGGCCGGCCTGCTGATCGCCGCCGGGATGGCCGTGCTGTTCGTGCGCTGGTTCTTGAGCCTGGAGTTCATGCAGGACTTCCTCGCCGCATACCCGGGCGAGTACGACCTGCCCTCCTCCGCCCCGGTGGGCTTCCCGGCGTGGCTGGGCTGGCAGCACTTCTTCAACATCTTCCTGATCGTGCTGATCATCCGCTCGGGCATCACGATCCGCACCGAGAAGCGCCCCACCGCGTTCTGGGCGCCGAGGCGCGACCCGAAGGGCAAGGTCTCGCTGACGATCTGGTTCCACCAGTCCCTGGACATCCTGTGGCTGGTCAACGGGGTCGTCTTCGTGGTGCTGCTGTTCGTGACCGCGCAGTGGATGCGGGTGATCCCCACCAGCTGGGAGGTGTTCCCCAACGCCCTGTCGGCTGCACTGCAGTACGTGTCGCTGGACTGGCCCACCGAGAACGGATGGGTCAACTACAACTCGCTGCAGCAGCTCGCCTACTTCGCCACGATCTTCCTCGCCGCCCCGCTCGCGGCGATCACGGGGGCCCGCATGTCCGGGCTGTGGCCGAAGAACGCGAAGGGCCTGAACAAGGCGTACCCGATCGAGTGGGCACGGGCCGTGCACTTCCCCGTGATGATCTACTTCGTGCTGTTCATCATCGCCCACGTCACCCTCGTGTTCGCCACCGGGGCACTGCGCAACCTCAACCACATGTTCGCCGTGCAAGGCTCCCCCGACCCGAACGCATACGCCGACAACTGGGCCGGGTTCTGGATCTTCGTCGCCGCCATGGTCGTCGTCGCCGCCGGCTGGGTCGCCGCACGCCCCCTCGTCCTGGCCCCCATCGCCCGCCTGTTCGGCACCGTCAGCAGCCGATGACCGGGGGATAACCCGAACCGAACCGTCCGGCTGGCCCCGAGGCGGTGAGGGATGCCGCGCCCTACCGTGGATGTCATGACCACTGCTTCGGCGCCCCTCGCGCCATCACCCACGGCTTCCGTCCCGGCCGGCGTGCCGACTCCGCTGCGCATCGCCGGCGCCATCGCGCAGATGGCCGCGCTGGCGATCATCGGCCCCGTGCTGTTCACGATCCTCATCACCCTGCTGGCCACCGGCATCGGGCTCATCCCCGTGTTCGGCATAGGCCTGGTCATCGTGCTGGCCGGCGTCTACGTGCTCTACGCGTTCGCCTGGCTCGAGTACGCGCGGGTCGACGGCCTCTACGACCTCGGTCTCGCACTGCCGCGGCCGCGCAGCAGCGGGCGCCCCGGCTTCGGCGGCTTCCTGCGCACGCTCTGGCAGCAGTTCATCGACGGCAGCACCTGGCGTGGCATTGCGAGCCTCGCGGTGTCGACGATCCTCGGCCTGGTCGTCCTCGCGCTGATCAGCGGCTTCGCCTCGGGCATCGTCCTCGCGTTCGCACCGCTGTTCGCCAGCACCGACGACATCCGCCTGTTCGGCACCGGCCTGACCGTTCCGCTGGGATGGGGCCTGGCCATCGGCGTCGTGCAGGTGCTCATCGGGGCGGCGGGCCTGGTCGGCCTCGGCATCCTGCACGGCATCCTCGCCCGTGCCATCCTCGTGCCCTCGCAGGAGGCGCAGCTCGCCGAGGCGGCACGCGCGTCGTCCGCCCAGCGTGACGGCGCGGTGCGGGCGGCGGACGTCGAGCGCACCCGCATCGAGCGCGACCTGCACGACGGCGTCCAGCCGCGGCTGGTCTCGGTCGGAATGACGCTGGGCCTGGCCCAGCAGAAGATCGAGACCGACCCCGACGCGGCCAAGGAGCTCATCTCCGAGGCGCACACCTCGACGAAGGCCGCGATCACCGAGCTGCGGCAGCTGGCCCGCGGCATCCATGCGTCCGTGCTGGACGATCGCGGACTCGACGCCGCCCTCTCGGCGCTCGCCGCCCGCTCGCACACGCCCGTGCAGGTCGATGTGCGGCTCGACGGCCGCTGCAGCCGCAACGCCGAGGCGGCCGTCTACTTCGCGATCGCCGAGGCGCTCACGAATGCGGCCAAGCACGCCCGCGCTGCGAACGCCCGTGTGGTGGTGCGCCTGCGCGACGGGAGCACGCCCGGTGCCAGACTGCTCTGGGCGCGTGTCGAGGACGACGGCATCGGCGGTGCGACCATCGTGCCCGGCGGCGGACTCGACGGCATCATGAACCGCGTGCTCGCCGCGGGCGGCCAGGCTCGCCTGGACAGCCCGGTCGGCGGCCCGACGAGCCTGGAGGTGAGCGTCCCGTGCGCATCCTGATCTGCGAGGACTCCGCCCTGCTTCGCGAGGGGCTGGTCCGACTGCTCGAGGATGCCGGCCACATCGTGGTCGCCGCCCTCCCCGACGCCAGGCAGCTCGACGAGAGGGTCGCGGAATCGGCACCCGAGCTGTGCATCCTCGATGTGCGGCTGCCCCCGACCTGGACCGACGAGGGCATCAGGGCGGCCCTCCGCCTGCGCGAGGAGCGCCCCGATCTCGCGGTGCTGGTGCTTTCTCAGTACGTCGAGGAGCGCTACGCCGCCGACCTCATCGCCGGAAAGGGCGGAGCGATGGGGTACCTGCTCAAGGACCGGGTGACGGATGTCTCGGACTTCCTGGAATCGGTCGAGCGCATCGGCTCGGGGGCGACGGTGCTCGACCCGGAGGTCGTCGCACAGCTGCTGAACCGGCGAGGCCGGGACGAGCGGATGCAGCGGCTCACCGACCGCGAGGCCACCGTGCTGGCGCTCATCGCGGAGGGTCGCTCGAATCAGGCGATCGCCCGCGCCCTGTACGTCACCGAGGGAAGCGTCGAGAAGCACGTGACCGCGGTGTTCCAGAAGCTCGACCTGGAGCCCGACCAATCCGGCAACCGGCGAGTGCTCGCCGCACTGGCTCATCTGGATTACGCCCCGACGCACCCCGAACAGCATGGCGGCACTGCGATATCAGACCCGCCGTCAGGACCCACACAGACAGGAACGAACCGATGACCACCACCCTCACTCCTCCGCCCGTGCCGCCGGTGCCGCCGGTGCCGCAGACATCCACCCCTCCGTCGCGTCAGCCGTCATCGGCGGGCCGGGTCATCGCGATCCTCGCGATCGTGCTCGGTGGGCTCATCGTGCTGGCCACCGTCTTCAGCGCGGTCACCTCGACGATCGCGTCGGCGCTCGTCCACACCGACTCACGCAGCATCGCCGTCACGGACGTGTCGAACCTCGATGTCGACCTGTCGGCGGGGCAGCTCTCGGTGGTCTTCGACCAGGGCCTCAACGAGGCCGAACTCGAGGTGACCAGCACCCTGGGTGCGGACGCCTGGACCCTCGCGGTCGAGGGCGACACGCTCACCGTCGCCTCGCCGCGGCGCTTCTTCGGCCCCGACTGGTGGTTCGGCGGCTCAGGCCGGGCCGAGCTGCACCTGCCGGCCTCGCTGCAGGGGCTCGATGCGGGCCTCGACATCTCGGCGGGCGACGTCACCGCCACCGGTGAGTTCGGCGATCTGCGCGCACAGCTCGGCGCCGGGCGCGTCACGCTCGACGGCGCCGCGCGCCACCTCGACCTGGGTATCAGCGCAGGCGCGGCCGACGTGTCACTCGCCGACGTGCGCAGCGCCGACCTGACGGTGAGCGCGGGATCTGTCACCTCGCAGTTCACCGGCGTGCAGCCGCAGTCGATCACGGTCGATGTCAGCGCGGGGTCGGTCTCGATGCGGGTGCCCGACGGCGAGTACGACGTGCGCTCCACTGTGAGCGCGGGCGACTTCGACAGCCGCATCCCCGCGACGCGGGGCGCGTCGAGCACCATCGACGTGCACATCTCGGCGGGTTCGGTCAGCCTGCGCTGAGCGGGCCTCTCGGCCGGACGGCGGCGGGCGTTCAGCCGCGGGTCTCTGACCAGACCTCGTGGGCGCCCGCCGCATAGCCCTGCTCGTACGCCTCATCGGCGCCGAGCGAGAACATGTCGCGATCGGCCGGGCGCAGGATCGCCCGCGCTCCCGGCAGGTCGAGGGCTCCGACGAGATCGGCGCGACCGCGCACCACCGCGACGGGCCGCCGCAGGGCCTTGCCCTTGACGAGCTCGGCCGCCGCGCACAGCTCATCGGCGACGCACGGCATCGTCACGATGAGCGGACGCCCCTCGGCATCCGTCTTCCCGCGCAGATCCTCGAAGATGTGCACTCCGGCGGCGCCGATGGCGGCATCCGTCTGCCCCTCGCGCCACGCCCTGCCCATCGTGTCCGACACCAGCACGCCGACTTCGACGCCGAGCCGCTGCCGCAGGCCTGCCGCGAGGGCGCGGGCCGAGGCGTCCGGGTCGACGGGCAGCAGCAGCACTGTTCCGTGCGGCGTGTTCGAGGCATCCACGCCCGCGGCGGCGGCGATGATGCCCAGGCGGTTCTCGACGATCCGGGTGACGTGACCCGTCGCCGAGGTGCGGGATGCCACCACCCGCACGGTCTCCGCGCTGATCGCCGCGTCGCGGTCGTCGGCGGCGACCGCCCGGCCCTCCGCCTTCGAGACGATCTTGGACGTCACCACGAGGATGTCGCCGTCGGCCAGCGTGTCGCCGGAAGCCGCGGCGATGAGGGCGACGAGGTCATCGCCCTCCCGGACCTCCGGGATGCCCTCGAGAGGCCACACCTGCAGCATGCGCGTCAGCGGACGAACCGCACTTCGGTGAGGGTCTCGCCGAGGAACGGCTCGGTGTGCGTGGCGCCGTCGAGGCTGAACCCGTTGCGGGCATAGAAGCGGTGCGCGCGCGGGTTGTCGTCGGCGACCCACAGGTACAGCGGCTCGTCCTCGTCGACGGCGGCGTCGAACAGCTGCTGGCCGATGCCGGTGCCGTGGTAGGCGCCCAGCAGGTAGATGAAGTACAGCTCGCGGAAGCGCGGGGCGTCCTTGTCGCGGGCGGGACCCGACCCGACGAACCCGACGATCTCGCCATCGACGAGAGCGGCGAACATCTTGAACTCCGGGCCCTGCACGGCCCAGTTGACCCACAGGTCGGCCAGACGCTTGGGGGAGATGTTCTTGAGAGCGGCCCTGCTCACAAGGTGGTCGTAGGTCTCGTGCCAGCAGGTGGCGTGCACCTCACCGAGGGCCACGGCATCCACATCCCGCACCGGCCGGACGATGACGGTGGTCTGCATTTCGGCTTCCATGCGCCAGACTCTACGCGTGCGCGGGCGTGCTGAGAAATCCACCCCGCCCCGCGATCCTGTTCTTCCGAATCCACACGTTCGTGATCGACCCCACGCGTTCCCGCGCCTTCACCAGGTGGGTTCGAGCGACGACGTGTGGGTTCGGCGAGAAGGTGCCCGCGGGACTACGATCGCACTTCGTGAACGTGTGGTGGCGGACGATCCTGACGATCCTGCGAGCGAAGACGATGCTGCGGCGCAAGGGGCCCGTCCCCCCGGCGAGCATCGGGCGTGTGCGGCTGCGCACCCTGCCGACCGACATAGACCTGCTCGGGCACATGAACAACGGCCGCTACGGGTCGCTGTTCGACCTCGGCCGGTTCGACCTGCTCGTGCGCACCGGCATGTGGGACCTCATCGACCAGAAGAAATGGTACGCCGTCGTCGCGAGCGAGACGATCACGTTCCGCAAGTCGCTCCAGCTGTGGCAGCGCTTCACCGTGGAGACGCGGCTCGCCGGCCACGACGACAAGTCGGTGTACATGATCCACCGCGCGGTCGTGAAGGGCGAGATCTACGCCGAGATGCTGGTGCGGGCGCGGTTCCTGCGTCGCAGCGGCGGCACCGTGCCGCTGGACGAGCTGTTCGAGGCCCTGCACCGGCCCGACGACCTGCCGCCGCTCGAGCCGTGGGTGCGGGAGTGGGCTGCGGCATCCGCCCTTCCCTCCACGAAGCATCCCGCGCCCAGCGTCTGGAGCTGACACGTCGCGTCCCGCAGGTCCCACGGCTCCACCGTAGGCTGGTGCCATGGTGACCAACCCTCAACAGGGCGACACCGACCTCACGCCTGCCGGCGACGACCTCGCCGCGCGTGCCGTGGAGCTTGCGCAGCGGTGGATCGCCGAAAGCGCAGAGGTCGACGTGGACCCCGCCGCTGAGCGCCTTGCCGGCGTGCTGCGTGATCCCAACGGACTGCCCTTCACCCTCGGCTTCGTCGACGGGGTGATGCGGCCGGAGAGTCTGTCGGCCGCGGCATCCAATCTGCACCGCGTCGCCCCGCTGGTTCCCGACTTCCTTCCCTGGTACCTGCGCTCGGCGGTGCGCATCGGCGGACAGGTCGCGCCCATGCTGCCGTCACCGGTCGTGCCGATCGCCCGCCGCGTGCTGCGAGAGATGGTCGGCCACCTCATCGTCGATGCGCGGCCCGACAAGCTCGGCCCGGCACTGGAGAAGATCCGCGAGGGCGGGCACCGGCTGAACCTCAACCTGCTCGGCGAAGCCGTGCTCGGGGAGAAGGAGGCGCTGCGCCGGCTCGACGGCATCCACGATCTCATCCGCCGTGACGACGTCGACTACGTCTCGGTCAAGGTGTCGGCCATCGCCAGCCGAATCTCCATGTGGGCCTTCGACGAGACCGTCGACAAGGTGGTCGAGCGCCTGCTGCCGCTGTACCTGACGTCGGCGGGGAACGGGACGTTCATCAACCTCGACATGGAGGAGTACCGCGACCTCGACCTCACGATCGCCGTGTTCACGCGTCTGCTCGAGGACCCGCGACTGCGCGGCCTCGAGGCCGGCATCGTCCTGCAGGCGTACCTGCCGGACGCACTGCCGGCGCTGCAGGAGCTCACCGCGTGGGCGGCCCAGCGCGTGGACGCCGGCGGGGCGCAGATCAAGGTGCGCCTCGTCAAGGGCGCGAACCTGGCGATGGAGAGAGTGGATGCCGCGATGCACGGCTGGCCGCTTGCCACCTACGGGTCGAAGCTCGACTCCGACGCGAACTACGTGCGGTGCCTGGACTGGGCGCTGCACCCGGAGCGCACCCGCGCGGTGCGCATCGGGGTCGCCGGGCACAACCTCTTCGACATCGCGTACGCGTGGCTGCTCGCCGGCGAGCGGGGGACGCGCGCCGGGGTGGAGTTCGAGATGCTGCTGGGCATGGCGCAGGGCCAGGTCCAGGCGGTCAGCGGCGACGTCGGCGGCGTGCTCCTGTACGTCCCGGTCGTGCGTCCGGACGAGTTCGACGTCGCGATCTCGTACCTCGTCCGGCGCCTCGAAGAGAACGCGTCGACCGACAACTTCCTCTCCGCCGCGTTCGAGCTGCACGAGGATGCGGCGCTGTTCGAGCGCGAGCGCGACCGGTTCCTCGCCTCGCTGCGCCGCGCCGCAGACCCCACGCTGCCGACCGGACCGAACCGGCGGCAGGATCGCACCGCGTCTCCCGCCCCTGCACCCGCGCGCTTGCCGAGCGTGTCGAAGGACTCGTCGAGCGACGACGCCGACCTCACCCAGGCGGTGCTCGACATCGCCCACGAGGATGCCGAGACCCGCCCGCCGGCCCGCTTCGGCGGCCAGGAGTTCGTCGACACCGCCGTGTTCGCCCGTCAGGAGAGCCGCCCTGCGACGGGAGCACCCGGGTTCGCCAACACCCCGGACTCGGATCCGGCGCTCGCGGTGAACCGGGAGTGGGCCGCCGACATCCTTGCCAGGATCCCGTCGTCGACAGCCGGAGATGCCGCCGTCGCCGCCGCTCGGATCTCCGAGGCCGGCGAGCTCGACGCGACCGTCGCCCGAGTGCGGGATGCCGCGGGCAGCTGGGGCGCGATGCCCGCCGCCGACCGTGCCATCGTGCTCCAGGCTGCCGCCGCCGCCCTGGAGGCCCGGCGCGCCGAGCTCATCGAGGTGTCCGCCTCCGAGACCGGCAAAGTCCTCGCCGAGGCTGACATCGAAGTCAGCGAGGCGGTCGACTTCGCCGACTACTACGCCGCGACCGCGCGCGAACTCGACACCGTCAGCGGCGCCGTGTTCGTGCCGGCGCGAGTGACCGTGGTGACCCCGCCGTGGAACTTCCCCATCGCGATCCCCGCGGGCGGCGTTCTCGCCGCGCTCGCGGCCGGCTCCGGCGTCGTGTTCAAGCCGGCGCCGCAGGCCCGGCGCTGCGCGGCCGTCGTCGCGGAGGCGCTGTGGGACGCGGGCGTGCCCCGAGACCTGCTCGCCCTCGTCGAAATCGAGGAGGGCGAGCTCGGCCGACAGCTCGTCGCGCACCCGGACGTCGACCGCGTCATCCTCACCGGCTCGTGGGAGACGGCGGCGCTGTTCCGGTCGTGGCGCACCGATCTGCCGCTGCTGGCCGAGACGAGCGGCAAGAACGCGATGATCGTCATGCCGTCCGCCGACATCGACCTCGCCGTCGCCGACCTCGTCAAGAGCGCCTTCGGCCACGCCGGCCAGAAGTGCTCGGCCGCCTCGCTGGTGATCCTCGTGGGTCCGGTCGCGCGCTCCCCGCGATTCACCCGGCAGCTCGTGGATGCCACGCGCTCGCTGCTGGTCGCCCCGCCGACCGATCCGCTCGCCGAGGTCGGGCCGGTGATCGAGCCGCCGCAGGGCAAGCTCCGGTGGGCGCTGACCACTCTCGACGAGGGAGAGGAGTGGCTCGTCGAGCCGCGGCCGCTGGATCACGGCCCCGAGTACGAGGGGCGGTTCTGGACCCCCGGCATCCGCACCGGCGTGCGGCCGGATTCCCGCTTCCACCGCGAGGAGTTCTTCGGGCCCGTGCTCGGCATCATGACCGCGTCGTCGCTCGAACAGGCCGTCCAGCTGCAGAACGCCGTCGCCTATGGGCTCACCGCCGGCCTCTACACGCAGAACCCCGACGATCTCGCCCGGTGGCTCGACCGGGTGCAGGCCGGCAACCTCTACGTGAACCGCGGCATCACCGGCGCGATCGTGCAGCGCCAGCCGTTCGGCGGCTGGAAGCGGTCGTCCGTGGGGCCGGGGGCGAAGGCGGGGGGCCCCAACTATCTCATCGGGCTCGGCGCGTGGCGCGCCTCGGGCGGAGTCGCGTCATCGACCCTGCACCTGCGCGGCCTCGACAGCCGCATCACGGAGATCATCGAGGCCGCGCAGCCGTCGATGGGCTTCGAGGAGTTCGAGTGGGTGCGCCGCGCGGCGCTCGCGGACGCCGTCGTGTGGGATCGCGAGTTCGGCCAGGTCAGGGATGTCTCCGCCCTGGGCGTGGAGCGGAACCTGTTCCGCTATCGCGCGCTCCCGGTCGCCGTGCGGGCCACGGGAGACGCCAGCTGGCAGTCGCTGCTGCGCATCGTGATCGCCGGAGTCCGCGCCGGGTCGGCCTTCACGGTCAGCTCGCCGGTGGGCCTGCCGCCCGCGGTGCGGCGGCTGCTCGCCGACGCCGACATCCCGGTGTGGGTGGAGAGCGACCAGGAGTGGATCGAGCGGATGTCGCGCCGCGACACCGACGGCGAGGCACCGCGTGCCCCGCGGGTGCGGCTGGTGGGGCCGCCGGAGTCGGTCGCTCCGCTGCATCGCGCGCTCGCCGAGGCGGTCGACGGCGACCCCGACCTGGCGATCTACGACAACGAGGTGACCACCGCCGGCCGCATCGAACTGCTGCCGTTCCTGCACGAGCAGGCGATCGCCATCACCGCGCACCGCTTCGGCGACCCCGACGACTGGTCCGAGTCGGTCATCTGACCAGCCGCCCCTCCGCGGGCGCGCCCGGGCTCGACGTCTCC
The DNA here is from genome assembly GCA_035703465.1 of Microbacterium sp. Lineage (GTDB taxonomy): Bacteria > Actinomycetota > Actinomycetes > Actinomycetales > Microbacteriaceae > Microbacterium. Next base: position 35,219 of record DASSYC010000175.1, read on the forward strand.
CTCGCTGCCCCGCTGAAAGCTGCGGAGGGTGCTGACAGGGACGCACCGGGATCGCGTGCGACAATGGAACGCGGCGTGCCCGCCCCTTCCCCCAGCTCCGCCGAGCGGTCGAAGGCCGTCGGGCCTGAGGACATCGTCCGCCGCTTTCCCACAAGGAGCAGAATTTGGCCGCGCAGCCCGAAACCATGACCCCCGCCACCGCCTCGACGGGTGAGACGGCGAGCACCCGCATCCAGCAGGTGCGCCGGTACCTGATGTGCCGGCCCGAGCACTTCACGGTGAGCTACACCATCAACCCGTGGATGGAGCCGGCCAACCCCACCGACACGGCGCTCGCGGTGCGCCAGTGGCAGGACCTGTACGACGCCTACATCCGGCTGGGCCATGAGGTCGAGCTCATCGACCCGATCCCGAGCCTGCCCGATATGGTCTACACGGCCAACGGCGGCTTCGTCATCGACGGCATCGCCTACGGCGCGAAGTTCCGCTACCAGGAGCGGGTGCCCGAGGGTCCCGCGTTCATGGACTGGTTCCGCGCTGCCGGTTTCGAGGTCGCCGAGCCGGTCGCCGTGAACGAGGGCGAGGGCGACTTCCTGCTCGTCGGCGATGTGATCCTCGCCGGCACCGGGTTCCGCTCCAGTGACGACAGCCACCGTGAGCTGCACGAGGTCTTCGGCAAGGAGGTCCTCTCCCTCACACTCGTCGACCCGCGCTTCTACCACCTGGATACCGCGCTGGCTGTGCTCGACCCCGTCGAGGGACCCGGCGGCGTCGAGCGCGCGAACATCGCCTACCTCCCGCACGCGTTCGACGACCGCTCGCAGCGGCTGCTGGCCGAGCGCTATCCGGATGCGATCCGGGTGTCGGACGACGACGGCGCGGTGTTCGGCCTCAACTCCTCCAGCGACGGGCTCAACGTCATCATCTCGCCGCGAGCCAAGGGCTTCGAGGCGCAGCTGCGCGAGCGCGGCTACAACCCGGTGCTCGTGGACCTGTCCGAGCTGCTGCTGGGCGGGGGCGGCATCAAGTGCTGCACCCTCGAACTGCGGGGGCGCTGATGAGCACCGTCTCCGACACCCAAGCCCCCGAGACGGCGACGCCCGACACCGCCGCGCTTCGCATCATCCGCGGCGCGGCGGTGCCCGGCATCGATGAGACCCACGTCGCACAGAACTATCACCCGCTGCCGGTCGTCATCGCGCGGGGCGAGGGCGCCTGGGTGAGCGATGTCGAGGGCAAGCGCTACCTCGACCTCCTCGCCGCATACTCGGCCCTGAACTTCGGCCACCGGCATCCCGCCGTCATGGCCGCCGCGACCGAACAGCTCGGGCGCCTCACCCTGACCAGCCGCGCCTACCACAACGATCGGCTCGGCGAGTTCGCCGCTGCACTCGCGCGGCTGTGCGACAAGGACCTCGTGCTGCCGATGAACACCGGCGCCGAGGCCGTGGAGACCGGCATCAAGGTCGCGCGCGCGTGGGCCTACCGTGTCAAGGGCGTCGTTCGCGACCAGGCGCAGATCATCGTCGCGAACGACAACTTCCACGGGCGCACGACGACCATCGTCGGGTTCAGCGACGACGCCCCGTCGCGCGACGACTTCGGCCCCTACGGACCGGGTTTCGTCTCGGTGCCCTTCGGTGATGCCGCAGCGATCGAGGCCGCCATCACACCCGACACCGCGGCAGTGCTCATCGAGCCCATCCAGGGTGAGGCCGGCGTCATCATCCCAGCGGACGGCTACCTGCGCGCCGTCCGCGAGCTGTGCGACCGGCACGACGTGCTGTTCATCGCCGACGAGATCCAGTCCGGTCTCGGACGCGTAGGCACCACCTTCGCGTGCGACCGCGAGGGCGTCGTCCCCGACGTCTACCTGCTCGGCAAGGCGCTGGGCGGCGGCATCCTGCCCGTCTCGGCGGTGGTGGGGGATGCCGAGGTGCTCGGTGTGATCCAGCCCGGCGAGCACGGCTCGACGTTCGGCGGCAATCCGCTCGCGAGCGCAGTCGGGATCCGCGTCATCGAGATGCTGTCGACCGGGGAGTTCCAGGACCGCGCCGTCGCGCTCGGCGAGCACCTGGCCGCGAAGCTCGGCGAGCTGATCGGTCACGGCGTCACCGCCGTCCGCACCGCGGGGCTGTGGGCCGGCATCGACATCGACCCGACCGTGGGCACGGGGCGCGAGGTCGCCGAGCGGATGCTCGCCCGCGGCGTGCTCGTCAAGGAGACGCACGGTCAGACCATCCGGATCGCCCCGCCCCTGGTGATCCGCGCCACCGAGCTGGACTGGGCCATCGAACAGCTCAGGTTCGTGCTCGAGAGCTGAGCCGTTTCACTCCGACGCGAACGGCGGGCGCAGTTCCGGAAACATCGGGAAGTGGCGGACGTTGAGCGTCGCGAGGTGTGCCGATTGCGTCTCGGCAGTGGCGGCGATCAGATAGTCGCCGAGCCCGATACCCGAGTGACTGCGACGGTACTGGCGCATCAGGTCCCCCGCGCGCTGCGCGATGAGCTCGGTCACGGGCACGGGGCCGAGGGCGGAGAGGAGCCTCCACACCGCGGTGCGCTCCGCTGAGCGCATACCGCCCGTGATCTCAGCCACGCAGACGACGCTCGTCACGAGCTGCTCCTTCCGCCGGGTGGCCCGCAGCCAGTCGCGCGCGCGCTCGTCACCGCGGAGGTGGGCGATCAGCACGTCCGAGTCGACGAGGATCACGCGCCGCGGCGCTCCCGGTCGAGGTGGCGCTCGCGCTCGCCCGGCTGTCGCTCGGGGGCGTCGATGTCGTTCAGGATTGCGAAGGAGGCGTCGATGACGGCGAGATCGGCGGCGACATCGTCTGACCCGACCAGTGCCCGGTCGATGAGACGGCGGATGATCTCGGCACGGGGCACCCCCTCGGCGTTCGCGAGCCGATCGAGCGCCTCCGTCTGGCGGCGCTCGAGGTAGATGTTCGTACGCTGCAGGCTGGTCGACATACACCACATCATACACCGCACCCCTCAAAATGAGGTGTGGACCAGTTCTTGACAGTGTCCGATCGCGGCAACATACTGCACCGCAGATGATTTCGGCCGAGCGGAGCACAGCCATGAAGCGACAGGCATACAGAGGGCTGCGCGCGAACCGCGTGGTCGCGGCCGTGACGGGGATGGCCGTCGGGCTCGTGCTCGTGTTCGGAGCGACCCCGGCCATGGCGGTGGGACCGGACACCGGCTTCGACTACCCGTATTCGGGGACGCCCAGGTACGCGAAGTTGGCGCCCACCCAGGCGCCCAGCGCGCGTCAGATCAACCGTCCTCTCGGCCAGGCGCAGGCGGATCAGATCGCCCGCAAGCTGGGCATCGACAAGAAGCGCGTCTTCACCCCGAAGCAGTACCTGCAGTTCATCACCGGCAAGGGAATCGGCGGTGACCCGCACTGGGCGAAGCTGGTCGATGAGAGCGTCCGCATCTTCACGAACACCACGGGCAACCCCCTGCTTTCCAAGGTCGACGGCAGATGGACGCGCACGGTCCTCGGCAGCTACGGGCTCTTCGTCAACACGGACGGGATGCTGATGAGCCTCGCGAACGACGCCGCCCCCACCAAGCAGGTCAACCCCGTGCTGACCCCGGTGACGGGGTATCTGGCCACGTGGTGCAGGGACAACGGCTGCGCGGACTCGCTGAAGATGCTCTACGGGGAGTCGGCATACCCCGGTGAGCTTCTGGCCGGACTCCTCGCCCAGCAGAAGAGCGCGCCGGTCCAGCTCGTTCCCAACGAGAGCAGGCGCGGCCACCAGACGACGGTCGGGATGTCGATGGTGCCCTCGATCTGGATCGTCAACTTCATCCTGGTCTACGTGCTCAATCCCAAAGTGGCCGCGAAGATGCCGGGCTGGTGGACCCCGATTCCCGAGGACGTGGTGCAGGCGCTCCAGTCCACCGCGAACGATCCGGTCAACCCCGGTCAGGTGCGATACAGCGACTACGCCTCGTACTTCTCCCGTTGATCCGGTCGCTGCGGCGGGCGTCAGGCCACGGTGAGGTTGAGCTGCTGCCAGCCTGTCGCCCCGTCGGGCGCAGGCCACGCGTCGGCTGAGGTCTGCGTCTCGCCGAGCGCATTCGTGGCGCGGCAGCGGATCGCGTGATCGCCCTTCTCGGCAGTCCACGGGATGCTCCACTGCACCCAGGTGTCGTCCGAGATCGCGGCGGCCAGCGTCGCCTCGCGCCAGGGGCCGCCGTCGACCTGCACCTCGACCCGCTCGATCCCGACGTGCGGCTGCCAGGCGACTCCGGCGATCACGGCATCGCCGGGGCTCAGACCCTGTCCGCGCCGCGGCACGTCGATGCGCGACTGCAGTTTGACCGGACCGTGGGCTGACCAGCCACGGTCGGTCCAGTACGCCGTCGCACGGTCGAACCGGGTGACCTGCAGCTCGGTGACCCACTTCGTCGCCGAGACGTAGCCGTACAGGCCGGGCACGACCATGCGCACCGGGAAGCCGTGCTCGGGCGGCAGCGGCTTGTCGTTCATGCCCACGGCCAGCAGCGCTGCGCGGTCCGGATCGGTGAGCACCTCGAGCGGCGTGCTCGCGGTGAACCCGTCCTGCGAGCGGGAGAGCACCATGTCGGCGTTCGGGCGGACGCCCGCGCGTTCGAGCAGGTTCCGGATCGGATGTCCCAGCCACTTCGCGTTGCCGATGAGATCGCCGCCGACGGGGTTGGACACGCACACGAGCGTCGTCCAGCTCTCCTCCAGCGGCAGGCGCAGCAGCTCGTCCCACGTGAGCACGACCTCGCGGTCGACGAGCCCGTGGATGCGCAGCGACCAGTCGGCGGGGGCGATGTCGGGCACGATCAGCGCTGTGTCGATGCGGTAGAAGTGGTCGGCGGGCGTCACCACCGGCGCGAGCCCGAGCACCCCGAGCTCGGCGCCGGCGGGCACGGGTGCGGCCGCCACGGCGGGTGCGGGCAGGCGCAGCGCGCGTCGGACTGCGGCGGAGACCTGGGTTCCGGCGCGCAGTGCCGTCCCCCCGATCGCGGCGAGCACCCCGACGGCGGCCGCAGCCCCCGCCCAGGCGAACAGGCGTCGGCGGTCGGGATCGCGGGGCGCGCCGGTGGACTCGGGCGTGAGCCCTGCGCCCGGCGCGGCGGGCCCAGCGGTGCTTTCGCGAGGAGATGGTGACTCCCGAGGATCGGATCGCCTGGACGCATCCTCGCGAGTGACCATCTCCTCGCGAGTGAACGCGGGGACGGCCGTAGGGACGGCGGTGGGCGCGGGGACGGCGGTGGGCGCGGGGACGGCCGAGGGGACGGCCTTGTGCGTGGCGGTGTGCGCGGCGACCGGCGCGCGCAGGGGGCGGGATGCCTCGGGCAAGGGTGACCGCAGCATCCGTCCCAGGCCCCAGAGCGCGACCGCGGCCACGGCGCCGGCGACCGCCGACGGCACCCACGACAGGGCTCCTGCGTCGCTGCGGGTCAGTGCGGCGACGACTCCCGCGGCGGCGAGGGCGAGGACCAGCACGCGTCCCCACGGCGGCCACCGGACATCCAGCAGGCCAGCGGCCGCGCCCAGCGCGACGACGACGAGCAGGATGCCACCTAGCAGCGCGAGCTTGTCGGCCGTGCCGAACAGGGCGATCGCGGCATCCTTCGCCCACGCCGGAGCGAGGTCGATGAGCGCCGAGCCGACGACCGCGAACGGGCTCGACGCCGGGGCGAGCACCCCGGCGACGAGCTCGCCGACACCGGCCCCGAGCGCGACGGATGCCGCTCCGATCACCGCTGCGGCGAGTGCGGAGCCGCGCTGCGCGAGCGGTGCGTCCGTCACCCCCACAGCCTACGTCCGCGGTGGGTCGCGCACTATTGTCGACCTATGGGCGACCTCTTCGACGGCTACGGCTCCAAACTGGCGCTGCGCAAGACGCCGTCCGGCACCCCGGCCTTCGACGAGATGTTCGGCGCGCCCGAGCATCCGGGTGCCGCCGCCCCCTCCCGCACGGCATACCGCGAGCTGTACCGCACCCTCGCGCAGATGACCCAGGAGGAGCTGCGCGGACGCACCGAATCCCTGGAGAGCTCGTATCTCGCCCAGGGCGTCACCTTCGACTTCGCCGGCGAGGAGCGGCCGTTCCCCCTCGACGCGGTTCCGCGCATCATCGCCTACGACGAGTGGTCGCACATCGAGGCCGGTGTGCAGCAGCGCGTGCGCGCCCTGGAGGCGTTCCTCGACGATGCGTACGGCTACCAGCACTGCGTGCGCGACGGCGTGCTGCCGGCGGCGCTGATCGCCTCGTCGCAGTACTTCTATCGCCAGGCGGCGGGAATCCACAGCGCGAACGGCGTCCGCATCCACGTCGCCGGGATCGACCTCATCCGCGACGAGCACGGCGAGATGCGCGTGCTGGAGGACAACGTGCGCGTGCCCTCGGGTGTCAGCTACGTGATCTCCAACCGCCGGGTCATGGCCCAGACCCTTCCCGAGCTCTTCGTCTCGATGAGGGTGCGCCCCGTCGGCGACTACCCGAACAAGCTGCTCGCGGCGCTGCGCGCGTCCGCCCCGGCCGGCATCGACGACCCGACCGTGGTGGTGCTGACCCCCGGCGTGTACAACTCGGCGTACTTCGAGCACACGCTGCTGGCTCGGCTCATGGGTGTCGAGCTCGTCGAGGGCCGTGACCTCGTGTGCATGGGCGGCAGAGTGTTCATGCGCACCACGACCGGGCCGAAGCGGGTGGATGTCATCTACCGCCGGGTCGACGACGACTTCCTCGACCCGCTGCAGTTCCGGCCCGACTCGATGCTCGGCGCCCCCGGGCTGCTGCTGGCCGCACGGCTGGGCAACGTCACGATCGCCAACGCAGTGGGAAACGGCGTCGCAGACGACAAGCTGCTGTACACGTATGTGCCCGAGCTCATCCGCTACTACCTCGCCGAGGAGCCGACCCTCAAGAACGTCGACACCTGGCGGCTCGAGGATCCGGAATCGCTCGAGGAGGTGCTGGACCGGCTCGCCGAGCTCGTGGTCAAGCCGGTGGACGGGTCCGGCGGCAAGGGCCTGGTGGTGGGGCCGGATGCCTCGCGAGCCGAGCTGAGCGCGCTGCGCGCGCGCGTGCGTGCCGACCCCCGCGGCTGGATCGCGCAGCCGGTGGTGATGCTGTCGACCATTCCGACCCTGGTCGAGGACGGGATGCGACCGCGGCACGCCGATCTGCGGCCGTTCGCGGTCAACGACGGCGACAGTGTCTGGGTGCTGCCTGGCGGGCTGACCCGGGTGGCGCTGCCCGAAGGGCAGCTCGTGGTGAATTCGAGTCAGGGCGGCGGCTCGAAGGACACCTGGGTCGTCGGCGGCTCTGCGCCCGCGCAGGTGGAGTACGGCCAGGGCAGGGCGCTGGTCGGCGACGAGGCCGCGACCGTGACCGCCGCCATCCCGATCATCTACGACCACCAGCCCGAGCAGGTGCACGCGCCGCGCGATGTGCCCCCGGTCGTGCACGAGCAGCACCAGCAGCAGCAGCAGTCGGGCCCGGATACGGCGGAACAATGCTGAGCCGCATCGCGGAGTCGCTGTTCTGGATCGGGCGCTACATCGAACGCTCCGACGGGACCGCGCGCATCCTCGACGTGCACCTGCAGCTGCTGCTGGAGGACCCCTGGGTCGACGAGAACACCGCCTGCCGGTCGCTCATCGCCGTGATGGGGTCGTTCCCGCCCGGACCGGGCGAGGTGATCACCCGGGGCGATGTGCTGGCCCGCCTGGCGGTGGACCCGGCCAACCCGTCGAGCATCGCCTATGCCCTGCACGCTGCCCGCGAGAACGCGCGACGGGCGCGCGAGGTGGTGGGCACCGAGCTGTGGGAGTGCCTGAACACGACGAGCGCCCGGATGCCTCGGCGCATCAACGATGCCAGGGTGCACGGGTTCTTCCAGTGGGTGCGCGAGCGGGCGGCGCTGGCGGTGGGTCTGGTGGAGTCCACGTCGAGTCGCGACGAGGCCTGGCAGTTCTTCACGCTGGGGCGCAGCATCGAGCGTGCTGACATGACCGCGCGGATGCTCGCGACGCGTTCGCTGACCGAGGCATCCGGTCCGTCCTGGACGACCATCCTGCGGTCGTGCGGGGCGTACGAGGCGTACCTGCGCACCTACCGCGGCACGCCGAGTGCGAGCAACGCCGCCGAGTTCCTGCTGCTGGACCGGCTGTTCCCCCGCTCGATCGTGTACTCGGTGACCCGCGCCGAGGAGTGCATGAGAGCCATCGACCCGCGCGTGGACCGGGTCGGCCACTCGAATCAGGTGCTGCGGACGCTGGGCCGCATCCGCACCGAGCTGGAGTATCTGCCCCTCGCCGAGATCCTGCGCGAGCTGCCCGAGCACATGGACCGGGTGCAGCAGGTCACCCGGGAGGCATCCGAGGCGATCCGCCAGCGGTTCTTCCCGACGCAGTCCGACACCCGGTGGATCCGGGAGGTGTCGCTGTGAAGCGACTGCGCATCGAGCACGCCACCGGCTTCGAGTACGAGGGCGAGGTGTCGGCGT
>DASSYC010000069.1:0-2822 GCA_035703465.1 Microbacterium sp.
TCCCTCGCGGCCGGAACGCCGCACAAGGCCCGCTCGGCGGCCAACGACACCGTGGTCGCGGCGATCACGAGCGTCCTGCAGCAGTTCCAGGTCGATGCGCGGGTCACCGGCTTCTCGCGCGGCCCCACGGTCACGCAGTACGAGATCGAGGTGGGGCACGGCGTCAAGGTGGAGCGGATCACCGCGCTGCAGAACAACATCGCCTACGCCGTCGCGTCCAACGAGGTGCGGATCCTCGCGCCCATCCCGGGCAAGTCGGCGATCGGCGTGGAGATCCCCAACAGCGACCGAGAGATCGTCACGCTGGGCGACGTGCTGCGCTCGCCGGCCGCCGCGCAGGCGACGCACCCCATGGCGATCGGCATCGGCAAGGACGTCGGCGGCGGCTACGTCGTGGCGAACCTCGCCAAGATGCCGCATCTGCTCGTGGCCGGCTCCACCGGCTCGGGCAAGTCGAGCTTCGTCAACTCCATGATCACGAGTCTGCTCATGCGGGCGAAGCCGGCCGATGTGCGCATGGTCCTCATCGACCCCAAGCGCGTCGAGCTGACCTCGTATGCGGGCGTTCCGCACCTGATCACCCCCATCATCACGAACCCGAAGAAGGCCGCCGAGGCGCTGCAGTGGGTCGTGAAGGAGATGGACATGCGGTACGACGACCTCGCGTCGTTCGGGTTCCGCCACATCGACGACTTCAACCGCGCCGTCGTCGCCGGCGAGGTCGAGCTGCCCGTCGGCAGCGAGCGGGTGCTCAAGCCCTACCCGTACCTGCTGGTCGTGGTGGACGAGCTCGCCGATCTGATGATGGTCGCGCCGCGCGATGTCGAGGACTCCATCGTGCGGATCACCCAGCTGGCGCGGGCCAGCGGCATCCACCTGGTCCTGGCCACCCAGCGCCCGTCGGTCGACGTCGTCACCGGCCTCATCAAGGCCAACGTGCCCTCGCGGCTCGCCTTCGCCGTCACGAGCGTCACGGACTCGCGCGTCATCCTCGATCAGCCCGGGGCCGATCGGCTCATCGGCCAGGGCGACGGGCTGTTCCTGCCGATGGGCGCGTCCAAGGCCATCCGCGTGCAGGGCGCGTGGGTGAGCGAGGCGGAGATCCACAAGGTCGTCGACCACGTCAAGAACCAGGCCCGGCCCGAGTACCGTGCCGACGTCGAGGCGGTCGCCGAGAAGAAGGAGATCGACGCGGATATCGGCGACGACCTCGAGGTGCTGCTGGCCGCGGCAGAGCTCGTCGTGTCGACGCAGTTCGGCTCGACCTCGATGCTGCAGCGAAAGCTGCGCGTCGGCTTCGCGAAGGCGGGACGGCTCATGGACCTGCTGGAGTCGCGGGAGATCGTCGGCCCCTCGGAGGGGTCGAAGGCCCGCGACGTGCTCGTGACCGTCGAGCAGCTGCCCGAGGTGCTCGCGCGCCTGCGCGGCGATGACATGCCGGCCCGTCCGTCCGCCGAGCCCGCAGAGCCCTACTCCGGCGACCCGGTGGCCCGGCAGTTCGATGGACACCCCGCCGAGGACGCCGATGGCGATGAGGATGCCTGGGGCCTGACCGGCCGCGAGTGATCGGGCCCCGACGGTAGGCTCGGCACGTGGCCGTACCCCGCCAGCTTCCCAACGCCATCACGATCGTGCGCATCCTGTGCGCACCCATCTTCTTGTGGATGCTGCTGGCCGACGCGGGGCAGGACGGGCCGCTTCGGTGGTGGGCTGCCGCACTGTTCATCGCGGCGATCGCAACCGACGGGATCGACGGCGCCATCGCCCGTCGCAACGACATCGTCACCGACCTCGGCAAGCTCCTGGACCCCATCGCCGACAAGGCCCTCACCGGCTGCGCGTTCGTGGGTCTGTCGATCCTCGGCGAGCTGCCGTGGTGGATCACGATCATCGTCCTGGTGCGCGAGGTCGGCATCACCATCTACCGCTTCGCCGTCGTCAGCGACCATGTGCTGGCCGCGGCGTGGATGGGCAAGCTGAAGACCCTCGCCCAGGCGGTCGCGCTCTCGCTGGCTCTGCTGCCGCTGTGGGCCCTGGTCGGCGAGTGGATCCTCTGGGTGAATCTCGCGACGATGACGATCGCCGTCGTCCTCACCGTGGCCAGCGGCATCGACTACATCGTGACCGAGGTCCGCGGCGCGCGAAGGACGCGCAGGAGCGCGCGGTGACGCCGGCCGAGGGTGTGATCGGCCGGCTCGCAGAGCTCGGGCTCACCGTCGGCACAGCGGAGTCGCTCACCGGCGGGCGGCTCGTCGCGACACTGGTCGATGTGCCGGGCGCGTCCGCGGTCGTGCGCGGCGGCGTCGTGGCGTATGCGACCGAGCTCAAGCGTTCGGTGCTCGGCGTCGATGCCGAGCTCCTCGAATCGCAGGGGCCGGTCCACCCCGAGGTCGCCCGCCAGATGGCGGTGGGCGCGTGCCGGATCCTGGGCGCCGACGTCGGCATCTCCACCACCGGGATCGCCGGTCCGACATCCCCGGACGGCCAGCCGATCGGCACGGTGCACATCGGGATCGCCGGCGCCGCCGGCATCCGCATCTTCTCGCTCCGGCTCACCGGAGACCGCGAGCAGATCCGCTCGGAGTCCGTCCGTCGGGCCCTCGAAGCGGTCCGCCAGGTGATCTGATGCGGGGAATACCGCCGGTTTCAGCTCGGTTACATTCGGTGATTCTCAGCCATCGCAGAGCCGACGGGGTTAGATTGACTTCAGCAGGTGGGGTACTGTTGTCCACCCGGACAACGCACCCGGACAACGCACAGAGATCGCAGGTGAGGAGGGGGCCCACAATGATTCTGGTTCGTCAGGAGATCGGCGACGTCCT
>DASSYC010000049.1:0-3561 GCA_035703465.1 Microbacterium sp.
GGGCTCCGGCCAGCCGCCGGGCAGGTCGCCCAGCTCGCCGGCCATGAAGCCGACGACCGAGTCGGGGATGTCGTAGTTCTGCGGGTTCTCCTCGAAGTCGGCCGGGTCGGCCTTGGCTGCGACCAGGGCGAGGGCGAGGTCGCCGACGACCTTCGACGAGGGCGTGACCTTGGGGATGCGGCCGAGGATGCGGTCCGCGGCCGCGTACATGTCCTCGATGCGCTCGAAGTCGTCGGCCATGCCCAGCGCGATCGCCTGCTGGCGCAGGTTCGAGAGCTGGCCACCCGGGATCTCATGGTGATACACGCGGCCGGTGGACGAGGGCAGCCCCGACTCGAACGGCCGGTAGAGGTGGCGCACCGCCTCCCAGTACGGCTCGAGGTCGGCGACCGCCTGCAGGTCGATGCCGGTGTCGCGGTCGGTGTGGGCGAGGGCTGCCACCAGCGCCGACAGCGACGGCTGGCTGGTCGTGCCCGACAGCGGGGCGGCCGCGGCGTCGACGGCGTCCACCCCGGCGGCGCTGGCCGCCAGCAGGGTGGCCAGCTGCCCGCCCGCGGTGTCGTGGGTGTGCAGGTGCACCGGCAGGTCGAACCGCTCGCGCAGGCTCGCGACGAGCGTGGCCGCGGCGGCCGGGCGCAGCAGGCCGGCCATGTCCTTGATGGCCAGGATGTGGGCACCGGACTGGACGATCTGCTCGGCCAGGCGCAGGTAGTAGTCCAGCGTGTACAGCTGCTCGGCCGGATCTAGCAGGTCGCCGGTGTAGCACACGGCGACCTCGGCGATCGCGCTGCCGGTCTCACGCACCGCGGCGATGGCGGGCCGCATCTGGTCGACGTCGTTGAGGGCGTCGAAGATGCGGAAGATGTCGACCCCGGTGGCGGCGGCCTCGCGCACGAACGCGTCGGTGACCTCCACGGGGCGCGGCGTGTACCCGACGGTGTTGCGCCCGCGCAGCAGCATCTGGATCGGGATGTTCGGGATCGCCTCGCGCACCGACGCCAGGCGCTCCCACGGGTCTTCGGCGAGGAAGCGCAGCGCCACGTCGTAGGTCGCCCCGCCCCATGCCTCGATCGACAGCAGCTGCGGGGTCATCCGCGCCACGTGCGGGCCCACCCGCACGAGGTCGCGGGTGCGCACCCGGGTCGCCAGCAGCGACTGGTGCGCATCGCGGAACGTCGTCTCGGTGACGGCCAGCGCGGTCTGTGCGCGCAGCGCCTGCGCGAAGCCGGCCGGGCCGAGCTCGCGCAGCCGCTGCAGGCTGCCGGCGGGCGGCGCCGCGGCCAGGTCGATCTGCGGCAGCTTGCTGCCCGGCGACACCGACAGCGGCTTGTCGCCGTACGGCTGGTTCACCGTCACGTCGCCCAGCCAGCTCAGCAGCTTCGTGGCGCGGTCGCGCGAGGGGTTGCTGGTGAGCAGCTGCGGCCGTTCGTCGATGAACGACGTGCTCAGGTCGCCGGCGGCGAAGGCGGGGTCATCGAGCACCGAGCGCAGGAACGGGATGTTGGTGGCGACCCCGCGGATGCGGAACTCGGCCAGCGCGCGCTTGGCGCGTGCCACGGCGGCCGGGAAGTCGCGCGCGCGGCAGGTGAGCTTGGCGAGCATCGAGTCGAAGTGCGGGCTGATCTGCGAGCCCGCGGCGGTGGTGCCGCCGTCCAGGCGGATGCCGGCGCCGCCCGGCGAGCGGTAAGTCGTGATGCGCCCGGTGTCGGGCCGGAAGCCCTGGGCCGGGTCCTCCGTGGTGATGCGGCACTGCAGCGCTGCGCCGCGCAGGCTGATCTGCTCCTGCGCGAGGCCCAGCTCGTCGAGGCTGCGGCCGGCGGCGATGAGCATCTGCGACTGCACGAGGTCGACGTCGGTGACCTCCTCGGTGACCGTGTGCTCGACCTGGATGCGCGGGTTCATCTCGATGAACACGTGCTGGCCGGCGCGCTCGCCCGCCGTGTCGACGAGGAACTCCACGGTGCCGGCGTTGACGTAGCCGATCGACTTCGCGAAGGCGATCGCGTCACGGTGGATGCGCTGCCGCAGCTCTTCGTCGAGGTTCGGCGCCGGGGCGATCTCCACGACCTTCTGGTGGCGGCGCTGCACCGAGCAGTCCCGTTCGTACAGGTGCACCGTGTGGCCGCCGGCATCCGCGAGAATCTGCACCTCGATGTGCCGCGGGCGCACCACCGCCTGCTCGAGGAACACCCGCGCATCCCCGAACGCGGCGCCCGCCTCGCGCATGGCCTCGGCGATCGCCGGGGGCAGCTCGGCAGGGGTCTCCACCCGCCGCATGCCCCGTCCGCCGCCGCCGGCGACCGCCTTCACGAAGATCGGGAACCCGATGTCGCCGGCCTGCGCGACCAGCGTGTCCACGTCGTCGGAGGCGGGGGTCGAGGCGAGCACGGGCACGCCGGCGGCGATCGCGTGCTCCTTGGCGGTGACCTTGTTGCCCGCCATCTCCAGCACGTCGGCGGTCGGTCCGATGAAGGTGATGCCGTTCTCGGCGGCCCTGGAGGCGAGCTCGGGGTTCTCGGAGAGGAAGCCGTAGCCCGGGTAGATGGCGTCGGCGCCGGCATCCCGCGCAATGCGGATGATCTCGTCGACGTCCAGGTAGGCGCGGACGGGATGCCCCCGCTCGCCGATCTCGTAGGACTCGTCGGCCTTCTGCCGGTGCAGCGAGCCGCGATCCTCCCAGGGGAAGACGGCGACGGTGCGCGCCCCCAGCTCGAAGGCGGCCCGGAAGGCGCGGATCGCGATCTCACCGCGGTTGGCAACCAGGATCTTGTGGAACATGGAGCAGACCTCTTCGTGCTCGACCCGGACCATGGCGGGGAACGCGGGCTTAGGTATCTCTCAGCCTAGGGGACGGTAACGTATCTGATTGTGCATGTACTCAGCGTCAGCTCCCTCAAGGGGGGCGTCGGCAAGACCACGGTGACACTGGGGCTCGCATCGGCGGCCTTCGCCCGCGGGATCCGCACCCTGGTCGTCGATCTGGACCCCCAGTCGGACGTGTCGACCGGAATGGACATCCAGATCGCCGGCCGGCTCAACGTCTCCGATGTGCTCGGCAACCCCAAGGAGAAGATCGTCCGCCAGGCGATCACCTCCAGCGGCTGGGCGAAGGTGCACCCCGGCACGATCGACGTCATGATCGGCAGCCCGTCGGCCATCAACTACGACGGCCCGCACCCCAGCGTCCGCGACGTGTGGAAGCTCGAGGAGGCCCTCGCCTCGATCGAGGCCGACTACGACCTCGTGCTCGTGGACTGCGCGCCCTCGCTGAACGCCCTGACCCGCACCGCCTGGGCGGCATCCGACCGGGTCATCGTGGTCACCGAGCCCGGGTTGTTCTCGGTGGCTGCCGCCGACCGCGCCCTGCGCGCGATCGAAGAGATCCGCCGCGGCCTGTCGCCGCGCCTGCAGCCGCTGGGCATCATCGTCAACCGCGTCCGCCCGCAGTCGATCGAGCACCAGTTCCGCATCAAGGAGCTGCGCGACATGTTCGGCCCGCTGGTCCTGTCCCCCCAGCTGCCCGAGCGCACGTCTCTGCAGCAGGCGCAGGGTGCGGCCAAG
>DASSYC010000150.1:0-11371 GCA_035703465.1 Microbacterium sp.
GACGCTCGCCGTCGACCCGGCCAAGCTCGTCGTGCTGCTGGCGGGCACAGGCGCCCACGGGCACGCGGTCGAGCGTGACCTGCTGGCTGCCGGCATCCCGCTGGAGATGGCGGATCGGGACGTGCTGGTGCCGATGGTGACGGTGGCCGACGACGCGGACTCTGTCACTCGACTGGTCGACGGGATCGCGGCGGCCGTCGAGCGGCACCGCGGCGAACCCCGGCGCGTGGAGCCCTCACCGGCGTGGACCGTCGAGGCCGAGACCGCGGTCGACCCGCGCACCGCGTTCTTCGCCGCGCACGAGACGGTCGGCGCCGATGTGGCGATCGGGCGCGTCTGCGCAGAGCTGATCGCGCCCTACCCGCCGGGTGTGCCGGTGCTGGCACCCGGAGAGGTGGTCACCGCCGAAGCGCTCGCGGCGCTGCGCGCCGTGCGCGCCGACGGCGGGCGCATCGCCTACGCCGCCGATCCGACGCTTCAGACGCTGCAGGTGCTCAGGCGGGGCTGAGCCGCTAGCACCTCGGCGGGACGACGACAACCCCGGCGCGGCTTCGCGCGTCTCTTCCTAGGGTCGCAGGAGAGGCCTGTGAAGGAGAAGACGATGAGCGATGTGAACCAGCCGCTGCGCGACGGCGACGCCACCACGGCGGGCGGACCGGATGCCGCACAGCGGGAATGGGAGTCGACGGAGTCGCCGGTCGACCCGTCCGACCCCACGACCGCCGGCGGTGACCGGGAGGCGTGGGACGAGGACATTCCCCGCGAGGACCTCCCCACCGAGGCGATGCAGCCCGAGACCCAGGGCGACGACCCCGTCACCGCCGCACTCGGCGACGAGGGACAGGGAGACCTCGCGCCCGAGGACGAGTGAGGGCTTATGCGCATCGGATTCCACGCTTCGCATGAGCAGCTCGCGCCGTCGACGCTGCTGGAGACGGTGCAGGGTGCCCAGAGAGCCGGCTTCGACGCCGCGATGTGCTCGGATCACTTCGCTCCGTGGGGTCTCGCCCAGGGCGAGTCCGGTCACGCCTGGAGCTGGCTCGGAGCCGCCCTCGCGACAACCTCGCTGCGCTTCGGCGTCGTCACCGCGCCCGGACAGCGCTACCACCCGGCGATCATCGCGCAGGCGGCGGCGACGCTCGCCGAGATGTTCCCCGGCAGGTTCTGGGCGGCGCTGGGCAGCGGTGAGGCGATCAACGAGCACATCACCGGCACCGGGTGGCCGGAGAAGGCACGCCGTGAGCAGCGCCTGCGAGAGTCGGCCGACATCATGCGGCGGCTGATCGACGGCGAGACCGTCGACCACGACGGCGCGGTCGTGGTCGACGCCGCGCGCGTCTGGTCGCGTCCCGCCGCACCGCCTCCCCTGCTCGGAGCCGCCGTCAGCGCGGACACGGCGCGGTGGGTCGCGGAGTGGGCGGATGGACTGATCACCGTCGGGACCGACCCCGACCGCGTCGCCGAGGTCGTCGACGCTTACCGAGACGGCGGGGGCACCGGCGTCGTCGCTCTGCAGGTGCACCTCTGCCTCGCCGACTCCCACGCCGAGGGGCTCGCGGTCGCCGCGGACCAGTGGCGTCACGCCACGGCCCCCGCACAGCGGGTGTGGGACATCACGCAGCCCGAGGAGTTCGACCGGCTCGCCGACGTCGGAGACACCGACACGCTCGAAAGCGCCGTCGTCATCGAGTCCGATGCCGAGCGCATGGCCACCCGGCTCGCCGAACTCGCCTCGGCGGGCTTTGATGAGCTGTACCTGCATGAAGTGGGCAAGGACCAGCAGACGTTCCTGCGGCGAGCCGAATCCGAGCTTCTCCCTGCTCTGAGGGGGAAGCTGTGAAGACGGCCGACACCGGCGATCTGTGGTGGAAGAGCGCGGTCTTCTACTGCCTCGACGTCGAGACCTTCCGCGACACAGACGGCAACGGCGCCGGCGACTTCGCGGGGCTGACCGACAGCATCGACTACCTCGCCGACCTCGGGGTCAACTGCGTCTGGCTGATGCCGTTCTACCCGAGTCCGGACCGGGACGACGGCTACGACATCATCGACTTCTACGGCGTCGACCGGCACCTGGGCGACCACGGCGATGCCGCAGAGTTCATCCGCACGGCGCGCAGCCGAGGCATCCGGGTCATCGTCGATCTCGTCGTGAACCACACCTCCGACCGCCACCCGTGGTTCCAGCAGGCGAAGCGGTCGCGCACCTCCCGATTCCGCGACTACTACATCTGGCGCGACGACCGGCCCCCGAACTCGGAGAACAAGGTGTTCCCGGGCGAGGAGGAGAGCGTCTGGGAGTGGGAGCGGCGCACCCAGCAGTACTACCAGCACACGTTCTACCGGCATCAGCCGGATCTCAACCTCGGCAATCCGGCCGTGCGCGACGAGATCGCCAAGATCATGGCGTTCTGGCTCACGCTGGGCGTCGCCGGCTTCCGCATCGACGCCGTGCCGTTCCTGCTCTCGCATCCCGGTTCGCCGGACGCCACCGGCGATCCGCACGAGTTCGTGCGCGACGTGAAGCGATTCGCGCGACGCCGCTCCAGCGAGTGCCTGCTCATGGGCGAGGTCAATCTGCCCCACAAGCAGCAGGTCGCCTTCTTCGGGGCCGACACCGATGAACTGGACGCGCAGTTCGACTTCACGACGATGCAGGCCACGTTCCTTTCCTTCGTGCGGCAGGACGCGCGGCCCCTGCGCCGGGCGCTGCGCTCGCGGCCGGCCATGGAAGAGCCGGTGGGCTGGGTCAACTTCCTGCGCAACCACGACGAGCTGACCCTCGACCAGCTCTCGGCGAAGGAGCGCGACGAGGTCTTCGCCGCCTACGCACCGGATCCCGAGCAGCGTGCCTATGGCCGGGGCATCCTGCGTCGGCTCGCACCGATCCTGGACGGCGATCCCCGCCGGCTCCGGCTGGCATACAGTCTGCTGTTCTCGCTGCCGGGCGCGCCGATGCTCTTCTACGGCGAGGAGCTCGGGATGGGCGAGAACCCCGAGATCCCCGGCCGCGGAGCGATGCGCTCGCCGATGCAGTGGACCCCCGGCCGCAACGGCGGCTTCTCCTCAGCGCGGCCTTCGCAGCTGCGGTCGCCGGTGACCACCGGGGGATACGGTCCCGAGCACGTCAACGCACGGACC
This sequence comes from Microbacterium sp., assembly GCA_035703465.1. Taxonomy (GTDB): domain Bacteria; phylum Actinomycetota; class Actinomycetes; order Actinomycetales; family Microbacteriaceae; genus Microbacterium. The sequence continues at coordinate 3,142 of DASSYC010000150.1, forward strand.
TCGGCGCAGGACTCGGAGTCGCTGTTCCACTTCGTGCGCACGCTCGCATACCGCCACCGCTCGACGCCCGAGATCGGATGGGGTGAGCTCGAGGTGATCGACACGGACGCGCCCGGCGTGCTCGTCCACCTGCTGTCGTCGCCGTTCGGCGCCTTCCTGGCCGAGCACAACCTCGCCGACGAGCCCGCGACCGTCACCGTCGAACTCCCGGAACAGCTGCGCGGGCGGACGGTGATCGATCTGCTCGGCCCCGAGCAGTTCACGCTCGACGAGAGCGCACGGCTCACGCTGGAGCTGCCGGCCTACGGCTTCCGCTGGCTGCGCGCCGTCGAAGACGACGGGCCGCTGCCCTCGGGGATCTGAAGGAGAGGAGGATGCCCGTGATCATCGCATTCCCCCAGCGTCGTCGCACGATCGCGCTGTGCCGGTGCGGCCTGTCGAGCATCAAGCCGTTCTGCGACGGCACCCACAAGGTGACCGGCTTCCGGACCGAGTGAGCCTCGGGTCGCCGGGTCGCCGGGTCGCCGTGTCGCCGGGCCGCGTCAGCGCATCCTGACCGTCAGCACCTGCTCTGTGGTGCCGAAGGGGCCGTGGGCGTCGTGCAGCGTGCTGCGGGTCAGCCCGACGCCGTGGTCGCCGAACGACGCGGTCTTGTCGAAGCCGATCCACCCCGCGTCCGGCTGCCGGAACAGATGAGCGGTCAGGTCGAGGTTCGGGTAGCTGGCGACCGTCGGGGGGACCCGCGGTGACATGCCGTTGGCGACATCGATCACGCGGAACGCCTCCGCGGTCGGGCTCACCGGCTCCTCCGCGAGCAGCGGGGTGTCCGAGCGCAGCCAGAACCACGCACGTCCCGGCTCGAACTCGCGCAGTCGCAGATGGAGGCTGTGCGCGAACTCTCCGGTCCACTCGCCGACGGCGTCCTGCGAGTCCAGCTCTTCGGGGCCTGGGATCGACGGCAGCGGAGAACCGGCGATGGATGCCGTGTCGTACTCCTGCTGCAGCCAGGCTCGCGCCAGCAGGACATCGCGATCGCCGTGGCGCAGCGACGCCTCGACGAGTTCGATCGTGCGGCCGGGTCGCCTCACCCGCACGTCGACCTCGACCTCGCCGACCGGCGCGGGGCCCAGGATGTCGACCGATACCCGCGTCACGGTCGGCCGGTCGTCGCGCCGTGCATCGCGATCGGCTTCGATCGCGTGCACCAGCAGGCTCATGCCGGGAGCGACATGCATCTGCTCGGGGTCCCACGCGCCCTCGGTCATCGATGTCGCACGGAACGAGGTCGGGCCCAGGCGTTCGAAGAAGGCGGTCACACCGGCACCCTAGATCATTCGTGCACTCACCGGTTGATGCGCCCGGAGCATCAACCCGTGAGTGCCGGGGGCGGATTCCCCGGCAGCCAGTCCTCGAGTCTCGTCGTGAAGATCTGCGCCCCGTCCACCGGCACGAGCGTGCGCTCGTCGATCCGGGCACCGTAGTAGGGCGCGTCGTCGTCGCGCACCACCGTGCGCGGGTCTTCACGAAAGGTCAGGCCGCGCCGCACGAACTCGTCGAGTCCGAAGGCCTCGGGCCCTGCGACCTCGATGTCGCCGAGGGCAGAGCCGGCGGCCGTGCGGGCGACGGCGGTCGCGACATCCTCCGCTGCCATCGGCTGGACCAGCCCGCCGGGCAGCCGCACGACATCACCGTCGGTGGAGATGTCGGCGATGCTGCCGAGGAACTCGAAGAACTGGGTCGCATGCACCAGCGAGTAGGGGATGCCTGAGGAGCGGATCAGCTGCTCCTGGGCAGCCTTCGCCGCGAAGTACGGGATCTCCTGCGGCCGGTTCGTGCCGACGATCGTGAGCGCGACATGGTGTCCGACCCCGGCAGCCCTCTCCGCCTCCAGCAGACTGTTCGTCGACGTCCTGAAGAACTCCAGCACGTCGTCCGGTGCGAACGACGGCGAGTTCGAGACATCCACCACCGCGTCGGCGCCCTGCACGACGTCCGCAACGCCCTCGCCCGTCACCGTGTCCACGCCCGTCGCCGGCGACGCGGCGATCGCGGTGTGCCCGTGCTCGGTGAGCATGCGCACCACCTTCGATCCGATGAGTCCCGTTCCTCCGATGACCACGATCTTCGCCATGATCCTGCCTTCCTCTCGTGGCGCCGGTGCGGCGCCCTCACTGCTATGACCGGGGCGAGCGCCGCCGTGTGACGTCAGCTGGAAGCCCAGTGCCGCAGCTTGTCGGGGTTGGCGATCACCCACAGCTCCGAAATCTGTCGGCCGCGCGGGTGCACGGCGATCACGGCAACCGCGCGGCCGCACGAGCGGACGACGATGCCCGGGGCGCCGTTGACCTCGACGGCGGCCGGCTGCGGGTCGGTGAAGCGACCGAACAGATCGCGCAGGGCGTCGGCGGCCGGCAGTCGGCCCGTCACGACTCCGGCGGGGAGGGATGCCGCGCCGCCCGCGTCGATCGTCAGCCGGACGCGCCGCGCCAGCAGCCCGTCGATGCCCGCGTCGCCGCGCAGCGCCGCGATCAACGCGGCGACGGTGCGAGCGGGCGCGCCCTGACCCACGATTCCAGCCGAATCAGCGGTCGCCCGATGTGACCTGTGCCGCCCATCACCACGATGCGCATCTCGACCGGCCTCTCCGCGCGCATGCGCGCACTCTGCAGGTATGACCGGACAGCAGACCGGTCTGTGACATCAGGATGCTGCGCCCGCCCGCGCGGCGATCGCGCGCAGCACCTCCAAGGCGGCATCCGCTCGCTCCGGTGTGAACCCGAAGGTCTCGGTGATGACCTGGTAGACGCCTGGGGCATGCGTGCGGAGCGCATCACCAGCAGGGGTCAGCGACACGATGACGCTGCGTTCGTCATCGGGATTGCGGGTGCGGGCGACGAGCCCCTGTTTCTCCATGCGCTTGACCAGTGGCGTGATCGTGCCGTAGTCGGACTGCAGCCCGGCGACGAGATCGCCCACAGGCTGGTCGCCGTGCTCCCACAGCATCGCGAGCACCAGGTACTGCGGGTACGAGAGGCCGAGCGGCTCCAGCAGCGGGCGGTAGACCGCGGTGACCGCGCGGAAGGCCGCGTGCAGGTTGAAGCACACCATGTCGTCCAGCGCGACGACGGGGGGAGCGGATGACTGGGCCATACCCCGACCGTAGCACGGGAAGCTCGCATACGATCTTCTCGCATGCGAGCATGATCACGGCGTCGCGGCGAACTCGGGCACGGGCACGGGGTCGGGCGCGATCGCCGCGAGCTTGTCCGGACTCATGATCCACATGATGTGCGACACCGTGCCGGCGTGCACCTCGATGGTGAGCAGCGCGAAGACCCGGCCCCCGCGCGCGAGCAGCGCGCCGGCACGGCCGTTCGCCTCGACGGGCCGCACCTCGACGTCGCTCCAGAACCACTGCGAGACGCCGTGCAGGAACCGCACCAGCTTCTCGCGCCCGAGGATCGGCCGCCGCGCCGTACGCCGCACCACGCCGCCGCCGTCGGTGCTGCTGATGGCGTCGGCGGCCAGCATGGACTCGAGTGCGGCCGTGTCGCCCGACCGGGCGGCCCGCAGGAAGACGCGGAAGAAGCTCCGGTGCGTCTCGCGGTCGGCCGCGCGCGTGCGATCGGCGGCGAGATGGCGTCGGGCGCGGCTGACGAGCTGCCGCGCAGCCGGCTCGGTGGTTTCGATGATCTCCGCGATGCGCGCGTACGGGTAGTCGAAGGCCGCGCGGAGCACGAAAGCCGCGCGCTCGAGGGGTGTCAGGCGTTCCATGAGCATGAGCGTGGCGATGTGCAGCGCCTCTTCGCGCTCGGCGCCCAAGGCGGGATCCGCGCTGGTGTCGACCGGGCTGGGAAGCCAGGGCCCGATGTACGTCTCCCGGCGCACCCGGGCGCTGTGCAGCACATTGATCGCCAGGCGGGTGGTGGTCGTGGCGAGGAAGGCCGCCGGCTCGCGCACGACGGAGCGGTCGCACAGCTGCCACCGCACCCACGTCTCCTGCAGCACGTCCTCCGCCTCCGCAGCGCTGCCGAGGATGCGGTAGGCGATGCCGAACAGCACCGGCCTGGCGCGGGTGAACGCCGCGAGCGGCTCGTCGAGTCCTGTGGTGTCGATGTCCGGTTCCATGGTCTGCTCCCGCGAGTCGTCCCCCTCGCTGGAGAGAATACATCGTGCACAATCAAATAGGAAGCATTGTTTCTGCAGGAGTCTCGATCCAGCTCCGGAAGCGGGTCGGCGCGATCGACGCCGCCCGGCTGGGCAGCAGGTCGGTGCGCAGCAGGTGGGCGCCGAAGTAGGTGCCCAGCGGATCGGGCACCACCTCGCGATCGTCGTGTCGGCGGCGCAGGTCGAGCCGCGCGAGGTCGCCGAGCGCGAAGACCTCAGGACCGGCCACCTCGTTCATGCCGCCGGTGGGCGAGCCGGTCGCCGTCCGCACGATCGCTGCGGCGACATCGTCGGCCGCGATGGGCTGGATCAGCACATCCGCCACCCGCGATGCGTCGCCCTGGACGGCAGCGTCGGTGATGTGCCGCACGAACTCGAAGAACTGCGTCGCGTGCACGAGCGAGAAGGGCCGGCCGGACGTCGTGACCAGCCGCTCCTGCTCGGCCTTGGCGATGAAGTACCCGCCCTGTCTGCGTGCGAGCCGATCGGTGCCGACGACCGAGAGCGCCACATGATGCGGGATGCCGAGGGCCGCCCCGTAGGTGATGAGATTGAGCGTCGCGGCGTAGAAGTAGTCGCGCGCCGCAGCCTCGTCGACGTACGACGAGTTCGAGACGTCGATGACGGCGTCTGCACCGGCGAGAGCTGCGGCAAGCCCCTCCCCGGTGTATGCGTCGACGCCCGTCGAGCGTGCGGCGACCACCGCCTCGTGTCCGGTCCGCTGCAGCCGGGCGGCCACCTTGGCGCCGATCAGCCCCGTGCCGCCGATGACTGTGATGCGCATGTCGACCTCCTCGATCCGCGGCCCGCCGCGTGCGAGCCTCACATGTCAGACAGCGCGGTCCGGCGATCCGTGACGGTGGCAGCCGATGTCGCGCAGGGCGTCACACGATCGCGCCGACCGCGGTCATCCCTGCAGATCCGGCACCCACGCCGGCCGGGCGGCACCCGCCCGAACGATCGAAGGAGAAGATCATGGCCAAGCCCACCATCGCCCTCGTCCACGGCGCATTCGCCGAGTCGGCATCCTGGAACGGCGTCATCGCCGGGCTCCAGGAGAAGGGCGTGACCGCCGTCGCGGTCGCGAATCCGCTGCGCAGCCTGTCCGGCGACGCCGCCTACGTGCGCGACGTGCTGGCATCGATCGAGGGTCCGATCGTGCTGGTCGGCCACTCGTACGCCGGAATGGTCATCACCGAGGCCGCCGCCGACAACCCGGCCGTGGTCGGACTCGTCTATGTGTCGGCCTTCGCGCCCGACACCGGCGAGAGCGCGTTCCAGCTCTCGACCAGCGCCCCCGGCAGCACCCTGGGCGAAGCGCTGGCCGCCTACCCGGTGAGCACCGGCGGCAACGAGTTCGCGATCCGGCCCGACATCTTCGGACACCAGTTCGCCGCCGACGTGCCCGAGGCCGAGACGAGCCTCATGGCGGCGACGCAGCGGCCGGTCACCGAGGCAGCGCTGTCCGATGGCCTTCCCACCGCCCGCCCTGCCTGGAAGGACATCCCGTCCTGGCACGTGTTCGGCGAGCTCGACCTCAACATCCCGGCCGCGGTCCTGCGCGCGGGTGCCGAGCGCGCCGGCGCGCGCGCTGTGCACGAGGTTGCCGGGGCATCCCACGCCGTCGCGGTCTCGCACCCCGACGCCGTCGTCGCCACGATCGCCGAGGCGGGCCGCGCGTACGTCGAGTCCCTGACCGCGACCGCCGCCTGAATCTGTCCAGGGCGGCCCAGGGCGGCGCTCCGGTGCGGTTCCCCGGGGCGTCGCCCTCCACGGCGTCAGCCGGGGATGTGCGTGCGTGCGCTCCAGGTCGGCGACGCGCGGACGCGGGCGCCGAGCTCGCGCCGCGACAGGCCGGTGCGCGCGTAGATCTGACCCAGGTGGTACTCGACGGTCTTCACGCTGACGTAAAGCCGTCGGGCTATCTCGCGGTTGGTCATCCGGTCCGCGACGAGCAGGGCCACGGCCTCCTGCCGCGGGCTCAGCATCGGCATCGCCGCGAGCGAGGCCCGGTCTGCGGCATCCATCGCCTGCTCGCAGCGCTGCAGAAACGGCTCTGCTCCCAGCTTCGCGAACGCCGCACGCGCCTCGATCAGCGCCGCTCGACCGCTCGCCGTGTCTCCCTGTCGCACCTGGAGCAGCCCGCGCGCGAACGTGAGGCGCGCGACCGCCAGCGGATTGTGCGCAGCTGCCGCATCCGCGTCCCTGATCCGGTAGGCGGCCAGCGCGTCATCGAAGCGGCCCTCGACCTCGGCCAGCCACCCTGTCAGCCGCGCAAGATCCGGCGCCCACTGCCGCTGTGAAGCGAGGCGCGCACCGGCGCGCAGCGCGTCGACCGAGCGGGATGCCTCGTCCACCCGCCCCGACACCAGCTGCGCTTCGGCGACGAGGGCGTGCCAGGGAGCGGCGGGACGCTGTGTCACGTGCGTGCGGCCGGGTTCGGCGGTCAGTGTGCGCTCCGCGGCCAGCAGGCCATCGTGATCATCGATCGCGATCGCGACGAGCGCCTCGGTCATTCCCAGCCGGGTCAGCGTGGGCCAGGTCGGCATCGCGGCGGCGAAGCGGCGGACGCCGTCGAGGTGCTCGGCGGTGGCCTCGAGCCGGCCGCGCGCTGACTGGATCTCGGCCGCCGCGGCGTGGGCGAGCAGCTGCTCGCCATACGCGTCGGTGTCGCGGGCGAGTGAGACCGCGAGCTCGGCGTGCAGGGCCGCGTCGTCCCATCTGCCCGCGCGGAACAGCGCATCGGCGAGGATCCCCAGGACGAGGATGAACAGCGAGGTGGGGTGGCCCGCGCGGCCGCGACGGACCGCGGCGTCCAGCGAAGCGATCGCGCCGGAGATGTCGTTGCGGTGGTAGCGGGTGATGCCGTCCAGCGCCAGCCGGTCGGTGGTGCTGAGCCCTGCCGGGAGGTGGTCGGGAGGCAGCTCGTCGATCCGGCCGAGCACCTCGAGCGCGACGATGTGCAGGTAGCAGCAGCGGGCGGTGAGGGCTCCGACATCGCCGCGCAGCGCCTCGGCCGCCTCGTCGACGGCCCCCGCGAAGTCGCCCTCCGACCATCGGGCGAGGGCGAGAGCGGCATGGGCGTGCGCGACCGCGACGGGGTCCGGATCCGGCGCAGCCAGCGCGGTGGCGGCGCGCTCGCGGGCCGCAGCGAAGCGACCCTCGTCGATGTCGAGCAGCGCCAGCACCACGTCGCGCCCAGTGGTGGCCGCCGCCGCGTCGAGCATCGGACGCAGCGCATGAGCGCGCGCCGACAGACCGTGCTGGAGAAGCACGCCGGCCGCCGCGACCGTGTGCGCGTCGCGCCGGGCGGCATCGGAGCTGCGGCGGGCAGCCGCGAGGAGGAGATCGGCTCGCACGGCACCGTCGGACTCGAGCGCGGCGGTCGCCAGGTCGCCGGCGAGCGCGTCGTCGACGTCGTCGGCGGCGTCGACGCGGTGCATGAGCGACTCGACGCCCGAGGTGGCGGCGGCTGCCGCGGCGTGCAGAGCGCGACGTCGTGCGGGCGTGAGGTCGCCATACACGGCCGCACGGATGAGGCGGTGCCGGAAGATCGCCGTCTCGCTAGCAGGCTCGATCAGTCCCGTCTGCGCAGCCTCGCGCAGAGGCACCGTCGGATCGGCGACCTGCGCGAGCTGCCCGGCGACCGCAGCGGGGAAGGTCGTGCCGAGCACCGCACCGGCGGAGAGGACCTCGCGTGCGGCCGGCGTCATCGAGTCCATCCGGTCGTGCACGATGCCGATGAGAGAGCGCGGCGCCGGAAGCACGCGCCCGGCGTCCTTGAGGCGATCGGCGCCCCGCTCGGCGAGCAGCGCGACGGTGTGCAGCGGCAGCCCGCCCGTGTGCTCATGCAGACGTGCAGCGGTCACCCCGTCGACCAGGCCCGCTCCCATGCGGTCGGCGAGGTCGACGATCTCGTCGAGCGAGAGCCCGTCGAGGGCGCAGACGCCGATCCGGGGCTCGGCGAGGAAGCGTCGCATCGCATCGTCCGGGAACGTCGGCGCGTCGGAGCGCAGGGAGAGGATCACCAGCACCGGCTCCGCCTCCAGGCGGCGCAGTGCGA
>DASSYC010000200.1:0-11772 GCA_035703465.1 Microbacterium sp.
CGCCGACCTGCTGGGCGCGCAGCCCGAGGGCATCGTCTACGGGCGCAGTGCCACGCAGCTCGCGTACGACTTCGCCCGGCACCTCTCCCGCGACTGGGGGCCGGGCGACGAGATCGTCGTGACGCAGCTCGACCACGACGCCAACGTGCGGCCCTGGGTGCAGGCTGCCGAGCGCGTCGGCGCGACGCTGCGATGGCTCACGCTCGACCCGTCGGCCGCCGACCTGCGTCTCGACGACGAGCTCGACGACGTCGTGAACGACCGCACGCGCCTGGTCGCGGTGACCGGCGCGTCGAACCTCATCGGCACACGCCCCGATCTGGCCCGCATCGCCGATCGCGCGCATGCTGTCGGCGCCCTCGTGTACGTGGACGGCGTGCATCTGACCGCCCACGCGGCGATCGACGTCGCCGCGCTCGGCGCCGACTTCTTCGCGTGCTCGCCGTACAAGTACTTCGGGCCGCACTGCGCGATGCTCGCCGCCGATCCGGCGCTGCTGGAGACGATCACCCCCGACAAGCTGCTGCCGGCGACGAACGACGTTCCCGAGCGATTCGAGTACGGCACGCTGCCGTACGAGATCATGGCGGGGGTGACAGCCGCGATCGAGTTCATCGCGGGGCTGGCGCCGGCGGGGAGGGATGCCGCGCCGCGCCGCGACCGGATCGTCGCCGCCTACGAGGTCGTCGACGCGCACGAGCTGCGGCTGCGGCGCCGCATCGAGGAGGTGCTGGCGGGCTTCGGCGACCGGGTCGTCGTGCACTCGACGGCCGCTGCGCGCACGCCGACGCTGTTCGCGACCTTCCCCGGTCGGCACAGCGACGATGTCGCCCGCGTGCTGGCCGAGCGCGGCATCCACGCTCCCTCGGGCACGTTCTACGCGTATGAGCCCGCCCGCGCGCTGGGCGTCGAGGCCGGGCTGCGCATCGGGCTGGCCCCGTACAACGACGACGCCGAGGTCGACCGGCTCGCCCAGGCGCTCGCCGCCGCCCTCGCCTGACAGCCCCGCACGCGCCACGCGCGGGGTTTGGGGCGCATGCGCTCCGTTGGGGCGCACCCGATGCGCCCCAACGGAGCGATCACGCCCCGAACCCGGGGGGACGGCCGCGCGGGCACGGCAGACTGGGGGCATGCCCGTGCTCGACGACCTCATCGCCGTCCTGCCGCCCGGCGCGGTGATCACCGACCCGGACGCCATGGACGCCTACCGGCGCGACCGAGCGAATGACCCCACGGCCGGTGTGCCGCTCGCGGTGGTGCGGGCGACCCGCACAGAGGACGTGCAGGCGACCGTGCGATTCGCGGCGGCCACCGGCATCCCGCTCATTCCGCGTGGCGCGGGGTCGGGGCTCTCCGGCGGCAGCTCGGCCGTCGACGGCGCCATGGTCGTCTCGCTCGACCGGATGCGCGACATCGTGATCGACCCGGCGGTGCGCATGGCGACGGTGCAGCCGGGCGCCCTCAACGCCGAGGTGAAGGCCGCGGCCGCCGAGCACGGCCTGTGGTACCCGCCCGACCCGTCGTCGTTCGAGTTCTGCTCGATCGGCGGCAACGCCGCCACGAACGCCGGCGGCCTCTGCTGCGTCAAGTACGGCGTGACCACCGACTATGTGCTCGGCATGACGGTGGTCCTCGCCGATGGACGCGCCGTGCGCCTGGGCGGCCCGCGGCTCAAGGACGTCGCCGGGCTCTCGCTCGTGAAGCTGTTCGTCGGCAGCGAGGGCACGCTCGGCATCATCACCGAGGTCGTGCTGCGCCTGGTCCCCGCCCAGCGCACGCCGACCACCCTCGTGGCGAGCTTTCCGACGCTGATCGGCGCCACGCAGGCGGTGCTGGACATCACCCGCACGATGCGGCCGTCCATGCTCGAGTTCATGGACGCCGTCGCGATCAACGCCGTAGAGGACGAGACGCGGATGGGACTGGACCGGGATGCCGCGGCGCTCCTGGTCGTGCAGTCCGACGAGCCGGCAGATCGTGCAGCCGAGGAGATCGCCGCCGTCGAGGCGTGCTGCGTCGCGAACGGGGCGACCGAGTGCTACGCCACCGGCGATCCGGACGAGGGCGAGGCGTTCGTCACTGCGCGGCGCATGGCGATCCCCGCCGTGGAGAAGCGCGGATCGCTGCTGCTCGAAGACGTCGGCGTGCCGCTGCCGCGCCTGGGTGACCTCGTCGAGGGCATCGCCGAGATCTCCGCACGCCACGACATCGTGATCTCGGTGGTCGCGCACGCCGGCGACGGCAACACGCATCCCCTGCTCGTGTTCGACCCCACCGACCCGGCCTCGCGGGCTCGGGCGGATGCCGCGTACGGCGAGGTCATGCACCTGGCGATCGATCTGGGTGGGACGATCACGGGTGAGCACGGTGTGGGACGTCTGAAGCGCCCATGGCTCGGCGACTACCTCGGCGACGACGTGCTCGAGCTGAACCACCGGATCAAGAAGGCCCTCGACCCGCAGGGAATCCTGAACCCCGGTGCCGTGCTCTGACACGGGGATGTCTGCCCCTTCCATTATCCGGCACGAGGGGGGCCTTGCGGCAAGGGCCCCCTCCTGAGGCAGAATCGCTGATCGCGCATCGGAAACGCGCGCAAGGGGATTCGTGACGACCACTGCATTCAACCTTCCGCCCGACCTGGCCGCCAAGGCCGACTCGCGGCTCATCGCCGCCGACGAGCAGCACTTCGCCGCTGTCACGGCCAGTCTCGCCGAGCAGCGCGCTGCCCTCGCCGATCGGCTCGCCGCCGAGCGCCGCAAGCCCGGCGGGCGCGGGCAGGCGGCGCTCGACCGTGACCTCGAGATCCATCGGCTCACCGCGCGACTGCGCGCGCTGAGCCGCTACGGGCTCGACGCGTGCCTCGGGCGCATCGTGCCTCAGCACGGCGACCCCGTCTACATCGGCCGGTTCGGACTCACCGGCCGCGATGGGCGGCAGCTGCTCGTGGACTGGCGGGCACCGGCATCCGCACCCTTCTTCGCCGCCACCCACACGACCCCGATGAGCCTCGCCAGCCGCCGCCGCTACCGCTGGACGGCCGGCCGCATCACCGACTACTGGGACGAGGCATTCACAACCGCGGGCCTCGCAGCCAGCCATGCCGCACTCGACGACCAGTCGGCGTTCATCGCGAGCCTGGGCGGCAGTCGCTCAGCGCGCATGCGCGACGTGCTCGGCACGATCCAAGCCGATCAGGACGCGATCATCCGCGCGGGATCGGCCGGGGCGCTCGTCGTCGACGGTGGGCCGGGCACCGGCAAGACCGTCGTTGCGCTGCACCGAGCGGCGTACCTCATCTACTCCGACCCGGCGCTCGGGCCCGGCCGAGGCGGGGTGCTGTTCGTCGGTCCGCACCAGCCCTACCTCGACTACGTCGGCGATGTGCTGCCGAGCCTCGGCGAAGAGAGCGTGCAGACCTGCATGCTGCGCTCGCTCGTCGCCGAGGGGGCGGACGCGGACGTCGAGACCGACGAGGCGGTCGCGCGGCTGAAGGCGGATGCCCGCATGGTCGACGCCATCGAGCCCGCCGTCGCACTCTACGAGGAGCCGCCCGCGACCGGGATGCTCGTCGAGACGCCGTGGGCCGACATCCCGCTCACTGCCGGCGACTGGGGCGAGGCGTTCGCCTCGGCCGAGTCCGGCGCCGTGCACAATGACGCCCGCGATCAGGTGTGGGAGACGGTGCTCGACATCCTCGGCGACAAGGTCGATCCCGAGGCCGTGCCGCCGCACCGGCTCCGCCGTGCCCTTGAGCAGAACGAGGCCCTGCGCCGTGCATTCCAGCGAGCGTGGCCGCTGGTGGAGGCATCCGTTCTCGTCGCCGACCTGCTCTCGGTTCCCGCTTACCTGCGCCGCTGCGCGCCGTGGCTGGAGCCGCACGAGGTCGCGCTGCTGCAGCGGGAGGACCCGCGCGCGTGGACCACCGCAGACCTGCCGCTGCTCGACGCGGCCCGTCGGCGGCTCGGCGACCCCCAGGCATCCCGCCGTCGGCGCGAGCGCGAGAGCACCCTCGCCGCCGAGCACGCGTACATGGGGCAGGTCGTCGACCGCCTGAAGGATGCCGGTGACGAGATGATGCAGTGGCTCGATGGCGACGACCTGCGCAACTCGCTCGTCGATGAGACCCTCGTCGAGATTCCGGACCCCGATCTGCTCGCCGGGCCGTTCGCGCACGTGATCGTCGACGAGGCGCAGGAGCTCACCGATGCCGAATGGCGGATGCTGGTGGCTCGCTGCCCCTCACGCAGCTTCACGATCGTCGGCGACCGCGCCCAGGCGCGCCACGGCTTCGCCGAGTCGTGGGAGGAGCGCCTCGAGCGCGTCGGGCTGCGCGACATCCGGCACGCATCGCTGACCGTCAACTACCGTACGCCGGCCGAGGTGATGGCGGCGGCCGAGCCGGTGATCAGGGCGGCGCTGCCGGATGCGAACGTGCCGACCTCGATCCGGGAGTCCGGCGTTTCCGTGCGGCGCGGCTCGGTCGGCGAGCTCGAGGCGGTGCTCGATGAGTGGCTGGCCGCGCACGCGGAGGGCGTGGCCGTCGTGGTCGGCGCCGACACGTTCGCGGCCCGGCCGCGCGTGCGCGTCCTGACGCCCGAGACGGTCAAGGGGCTGGAGTTCGACCTTGTGGTGCTTGCCGATCCCGACCGGTTCGGCACCGGCATCTCCGGAGCCGTGGATCGTTACGTCTCGATGACCCGGGCGACCCGGCAGCTCGTCGTCCTGACGACCGGACACTCCGAGGCCTCCCCGACGGGCCGAAAGTCGGGTCGGTAACCGGACACACCGGACAAATGGTGGATCCACCCGGCGTGTCACGTCACCGAGCCGACTTTCGGTCCGCGGTCCACGGTGACGACCCGACGGTGACGACCCGACGGTGACGACCCGACGGTCAGGCCCCGACGTACCGGGCCAGGTGCTGCCCGGTCAGGGTCGAGCCCGCCTCGACCAGCGCGGCCGGAGTGCCCTCGAACACCACCCGGCCGCCGTCGTGGCCGGCGCCGGGGCCGAGGTCGATGATCCAGTCGGCGTGTGCCATGACGGCCTGGTGGTGCTCGATCACGATGACGGAATTGCCGGCCTCGACGAGGCGATCGAGCAGGGCGAGCATGTTGTCGACGTCGGCGAGGTGCAGTCCGGTCGTCGGCTCGTCGAGCACGTAGATCGCGCCCTTCTTCGCCATCGAGATGGCGAGCTTGAGGCGCTGGCGTTCGCCACCCGACAGAGTGTTCAGGGCCTGCCCGAGCGTCAGATACCCGAGCCCGACATCGACCATGCGCAGCAGCGTCGTGTGCGCGGGGCCCTTGGTGAAGAATTCGGATGCCTCGGCCGCCGGCATCGCCAGGACCTCGGCGATGTTCCTGCCGTCGAGCGTGTACTCGAGCACCTCGTCGCTGAACCCGCTGCCCTCACAGAGCTCGCAGAGTGTCTCAACGGTCTGGGTGAAGCCGAGGTTGGTGATGATGACCCCGAGCCCGCGGCACGCCGGGCATGCCCCCTCGGAGTTCGCGCTGAACAGCGCCGGCTTCACGCCGTTCGCCTTCGCGAACTCCTTGCGGATCGCATCGAGGATGCCCGTGTAGGTCGCCGGGCTCGACCGGCGGTTGCCCTTGATCGGCGCCTGGTCGACGACCACCACGTCACCGAACGCGGGCACGTTGCCGTGGATGAGCGACGACTTGCCCGAGCCGGCCACCCCGGTCACCACTGTGAGAATGCCCAGCGGCACGTCCACATCCACGTCGACCAGGTTGTGCTGGTTCGCGCCGCGGATCTCGAGCACTCCCTTCGGATCCCGCACCGAGTCCTTCAGCTGCGCGCGATGGTCGAAGAAGCGGCCGGTGATCGTGTCGGAGGCGCGCAGGCCCGCGATATCTCCCTCGAACATGATCTCGCCGCCGTCGCGACCCGCGCCCGGCCCGAGGTCGACCACGTGCTCGGCGATCGCGATGACCTCGGGCTTGTGCTCGACGACCAGCACGGTGTTGCCCTTGTCGCGCAGCAGCTGCAGCAGCTCGTTCATGCGCTGGATGTCGTGCGGGTGCAGGCCGGCGGTCGGCTCGTCGAACACGTACGTGATGTCGGTGAGCGACGACCCGAGGTGCCGGATCATCTTGAGACGCTGGGCCTCACCGCCCGACAGGGTGCCCGACGCGCGCTCGAGCGACAGGTAGCCGAGCCCGATGTCGAGAAATGACCCCACCGCATCGCGCAGACCGCGCATGAGCGGGGTCACGGACGGGTCATCCACGGTCGTGAGCCACGCAGCGAGATCGGTGATCTGCATGGCCGCGGCATCCGCAATGCTCACGCCGCCGATCTTCGAGGAGCGCGCCCCGTCGTTCAGTCGGCTCCCGTCACATGCCGGGCAGGGCATGAACCGCACCGCGCGGTCCACGAAGGCGCGGATGTGCGGCTGCAGCGCATCGCGGTCCTTCTGCAGCATCGACTTGGTGATCTTCGGCACCAGTCCCTCGTATGTCATGTTGAAGCCGGACATCTTGATCTTGGTCGGCTCCTTGTAGAGGAAGTCGTCCCGCTCCTGCTCCGTGTAGTCCGCGATCGGCTTGTCGGGATCCATCAGCCCGGACTCGCTGAATCCCTTCACCATCCACCCCCCGACGCTGTAGCCGGGGATGGTGATCGCGCCCTCGTTGAGGGACTTGGTCCGGTCGAACAGCTCGTCGAGGTCGACGTCGCTGACCTCCCCGAGGCCCTCGCAGTTCGGGCACATGCCGCCGGTGATCTCGAACGAGCGGCGCTCCTTGACCTTCTTGCCGCCCTTCTCGAATGTGACCGCTCCCGCGCCGGCCACCGAGGGCACGTTGAACGAGAACGCCTGCGGCGAGCCGACGTGCGGCACGCCGATGCGGCTGAACAGCAGCCGCAGCATGGCGTGCACGTCGGTCGCCGTGCCGACCGTAGAGCGGGCGTTGGCACCCATCCGCTCCTGATCGACGACGATCGCCGGGCTCACGTTCTCGAGCGCGTCGACATCGGGACGGGTGAGCTGTCCCATGAACTGCTGCACGAACGTCGGGTAGGTCTCGTTGATGAGTCGCTGGGACTCGTTCGCGATCGTCGCGAACACGAGCGACGACTTGCCCGAGCCGCTGACGCCGGTGAACACTGTGAGCCGGCGCTTGGGGATCTCGAGGCTGATGCCCTTCAGATTGTTCTCCCGGGCGCCGGTGACCAAGATCGCGCTGTGCCTGTCCGCGGTGTGCGTGTCGGCCGAGTGCGTGGCGGCGGAGTGCGGGTGCGTGCTGTGCTCGTCGGAAGGCATGGGCTCCAGCGTAGAACCCGCCCACGACGGGCGCTTCTTCAAACCTGCTCAGTAGACTGGTGGCATCCCTCCGATCGACCCAGGATCATCCGTGCCCCAGAACTCCGCGCCCGCGACGCGCCCCAGTGCCGCGCCGCGCGTGACCGTGCGGCACATCCAGCTGATCCGGGCGATCGTGGCCGCCATCGCGGCTCTCATGATCACCTTCTCGCCCGACCACTCGGCGGTGTACGGGCTGGCGACCTTCAGCGGCTTCGCGATCGCGACCGCCCTCGTGCTGGCATTCGGGGCGTGGATGGCCTACCCGCGCGGCCGTCGCTGGCCGGTGGCCACGGCCGCGGTGCTCACCGCGATCGCGGGCATGGTCGGCGGTGTGCCGCAGTGGCGGTCGACGGCGCTGTTCTTCGCCATCATCATCACGTGGGCGGCCGTCACCGGCCTCACCGAGATCGCCGGCGCCTGGGTCGACCGGGTGCGGCTGCGTGACGAAGCGGGCGACGACCCGCAGCGCCGCTCGGAGATCCGCGATGCGCTGACGGTGGGCATCATCACCGTCGTGCTGGCGATCGC
Source organism: Microbacterium sp. (assembly GCA_035703465.1). GTDB lineage: Bacteria > Actinomycetota > Actinomycetes > Actinomycetales > Microbacteriaceae > Microbacterium. The sequence continues at coordinate 7,859 of DASSYC010000200.1, forward strand.
GGTGGGCCTGGTCTCCCCCGACTTCCGTCTCGACTACTTCATCGACGACGCCGGCCAGTGGTTCGCGCTCACCGGCATCACGATCGCCGTCGGGCTGTTCGGCGGCTACGCGGCGATCGTCGCGGTGTACCTCGGCATCGCCGCGTTCACACCGCGCCGCGAGGCGCCGGAGCCCGAGGACGCGGAGCCCGAGGATGCCGCGGACTCCGAGGCATCCACGTCCGTCCCTTCCGCCCCCGACGAGGAGTCCGCGTGACCGACAAGCCGACCCGCCGCCAGCTGATGCGGCCCGTGCAGCTGCTCGGACTGGCATTCATCGCCGCCGTGTTCGCCTTCGTCGTCACGCTCGTGTCCATGGGGTTCTTCCAGAAGCGGTTCACCGGGCAGGCCGAGCACGCGCTCGTGGTGGCGGGGGTCGTGGCCGGCATCACGTTCATCGTCGTGCTGGTGGTGATCGCGCTGCTCATCCTCGCCGTCGACCCGGCCCAGGTGACCAAGACGATCGATCGCCCGGTGCTGCTGCCCCCCGAGGACAAGCAGGGCGCGCCGGGCACGCAGGGCTCGCAGGGCGAGCGGGGGGATGCCTCGCCCGGCGCCGGTTCGCCGCGCCCTTGAGCACACCCTGATCGTCAGCCCTGCGGCAGCCCGGGGCGCACGACGACGCAGCAGCGACCGTCGCAGCGGTCGAGCTCGGCCCGGTCCGGATCCTCTCCGGCACCGGTGAGGGCACCGCGGATGACCGCGTGGTTGAGGGCACAGACCAGGTCGGTGTGGTCTTCGACGACGCTGTGGAACGGGCAGTTGCGCAGGAGGATGACACCGTCGGCGGTGGTGACCGGCTCGTAGCCCCCGGTCGCGAGGGCGGCGGGCAGGTCATCGGCCTGTGCTCCGAGCGCCTGCCCGGCGTGCTCGGCCGCGCGCGCCAGGGATGCCCGGAGCGGTCCGGACTCCGTCGCGTCGGCCGCGTCGGCCGCATCGGCGAGGATGTGGGCGAGCAGGCTGTAGTTGCGGGGCGGGAGGCTGACGGCCACTTCGCGCCGGGCTCGGGAGTACCGCTTCGCCGGGCGCCCCGATCCGGGTCCGGTGCGACCCTCCTTGCGGGCGTAGCCGATGTCGAGCAGCCCGGCATCGGCGAGCCTGTCCAGGTGATAGGCGGCCAGCGTGCGGGTGATCCCCGTTCCGTCGGCGGCCTCCTCACGGGTGACCGGGGCGTGCTGCGCGATGACGAAGTCGTACAGGCCGCGCCGGACAGGATCGGCCAGCTGACCCACGCTGGATACATCCTCGTGCGCCTCTATGTCCATGCCTCCATTCTCTATCGCCAATGAGTCTTGACGACACGTTCGCGTGGTGGCATTCTAAAACTAATGAGCATTACCTTTAGAAAGGAATCGAAGATGGCTGAAGTGATGAGCGGCACCGTGGCGGCGCCGGCGGTGGGGCAGGACTTCTGGTCGCGGGTCCGGTCGGATCCGGCGTTCGCCGCGTTCTGGATTCTGCGGGTGGGCTTCGTCGTGCTGCCGCTGTGGATGGGAGTCGACAAGTTCTTCAACGTCCTGACCGAATGGCCCGGATATCTGGCGCCATGGATCGTGGACCTGCTGCCGTTCTCGGCGCAGACGGCCATGTACATCGTCGGCGTGGTCGAGATCATCGCGGGCATCGCGGTCGCGATCAAGCCGCGGTACGCGAGCTACGTGGTCGCGCTGTGGCTCGCGGCGATCATCGTGACCCTGCTGACGTACTCGGGGTTCTACGACGTGGCGCTGCGTGACTTCGGCCTGCTCGTGGCTGCTCTGGCGCTGTCTCGCCTGGCCGCGATCTACGACACGCCCTGGGGCGCATCGTCGACCAGCCGGGCTGCCAGGCCGATGTAGGTCGCGGGCGTCAGCGCGAGCAGGCGCTCCCGCGCCTCGTCGCCGATGTTGAGTCCGCGCACGAACTCCGCAAGCTCGGCGCCGCCGACCCGGCGTCCGCGGGTGAGCTCCTTCAGCAGTGCGTACGGGTCCGAGATCGACGACCGGCCCGCGGTGATCTCGGCGCGCACCACGGTCTGGATCGCCTCGCCGAGCACCTCCCAGTTGGCGTCGAGGTCGGCGTCCAGCACGTCCTGCGCGAGAGCGATCTCGCCGAGACCGCGGCGCAGGTTGTCGATCGCCAGCAGCGAGTGGCCGAACGCGACGCCGATGTTGCGCTGTGTGGTCGAGTCGGTGAGGTCGCGCTGCAGGCGGCTCGTGACCAGCGTTGCGGCCAGCGTCGTGAACAGGCCGCCGGCGATCTCGAGGTTGGCCTCGGCGTTCTCGAACCGGATCGGGTTGATCTTGTGCGGCATCGTCGACGACCCGGTCGCGCCGGCGACGGGAATCTGCGAGAAGTAGCCGAGGGAGATGTAGGTCCAGATGTCAGTGGCGAGATTGTGCAGGATGCCCCCGGCATGCCGGGCGCGGTCGTACAGCTCGACCTGCCAGTCGTGCGACTCGATCTGGGTCGTGAGGGCGTTGAAGCCGAGGCCGAGCGACTCCACGAACGCGCGGGCGATGGCCGGCCAGTCGGCGTCCGGATCGGCGGCGAGGTGCGCCGACCAGGTGCCGGTGGCACCGGAGAACTTGCCGAGGTGCTCGGATGCCTCCAGCTGCCGCTGCACGCGGCGCAGCCGCCAGGCGAACACCGCGAGCTCCTTGCCCATCGTCGTGGGGGTGGCCGGCTGACCGTGGGTCCGCGACAGCATCGGGGCGTCGCGGTGCGCGTGCGCGAGTTCGTCGAGCCGGTCGATCACCTCGCGCAGCGCCGGCAGCCACACCCCCTCCACGGCGCGCTTGATCGTGAGCGCGTACGCGAGGGAGTTGACGTCCTCGCTGGTGCACGCGAAGTGAGTCAGCTCGGCGATGCCGTCGAGCCCGAGCGCGGCCAGCCGGTCGCGCACGAGGTACTCGACCGCCTTCACGTCGTGGCGGGTAACCGCCTCGCGCTCGGCGAGCCAGTCGATATCGGCCTGGCCGAAGTCGCGGTACAGCGCACGCAGGCGCTCCTTGTCGGCATCCGCCAGCGGCGACGTGCGGAACAGCGAGCGGTCGGTGAGCGCGATGAGCCACTCCACCTCGACCTCGACGCGGGCGCGGTTCAGCCCGGCTTCGGAGAGATGATCGGCCAGCGGCGCGACGACCGCACGATAGCGGCCGTCGAGCGGGCTGAGCGGCTGCGGGGGCAGGGAGGAGGTCACGGAAACGACTCCGGAGTCGGCGGCTTGGAGATCAGCGAATCGCCGGCTCCAACTGGCGGAAGAGCGCACGGCTCGCGCTCTCGATCATACCGAGCACCTCATCGAACTTCTCCGGCCCGGCGTAGTAGGGGTCGGGGACGTCGAGGACGCCGTGCGACTGCGGATCGAAGGCCAGCAGCAGGGCGATCTTGTCGGCATCCTCCTGCGCGTGCGACCAGCTCTGCAGGATGCGCTCGTGACTGCGATCGAGGGCGATGACGAGGTCGTTGTGGAACGTGTCCTGAGTGAACTGCCGCGCGCGGTGCCGGCCGCCGTCGTAGCCGCGACGCTCCAGCGCCTCCAGCGTTCGCGCGTCGGCGCGCTCGCCGACATGCCAGTCGCCGGTGCCTGCGCTGGTGGACACGACGCGGTCGGCCAGGCCGGCTCTCCGGGCCTGGTCGCGGAACACGACCTCGGCCATCGGCGAGCGGCAGATGTTGCCGGTGCACACGAACACGACGCGATAGGGCTGCGCGGCGGACGCGGTCATCTCTCCATCATGCCGCGGGAGCGCATCCCTCACAGGCCTTCTCCTCCACAGGCCTGCCGCGGAGGTGCTCCTCCACGGCGGGAGGCGTTCGGCCGGGGGAGGGCCGGTGATCGGCGTCAGGCTGGCGGGATGCTCGGCACATCGGATCTCATCGGGGACCTGACG
>DASSYC010000234.1:0-2942 GCA_035703465.1 Microbacterium sp.
CGCTTCAGCTTCGACCAGGGCCAGAATGCGATCCATCCGATCGAGGCGATCGCCGCTCCCATGATCATCGATGCGATGTCCATGCCTCCAGGCTACGCGCGCCCCGCTCGACCCCGCCCGGTCACAGTCCCGTCATGCCGCGCACGCGGTGCCCGACCGCGATGGACTCGCCGCTGATCGCGCCCGCCAGCGGCGAGAGGAGGAACGCGATCAGCGCCGCCGTGTCACCCGGCCGCGCCTCGCCGCCCCTGCCGGGGGCGACGTCGCGGCTGGGCGTCTCGGTGACGGTGGACGGGCTGACCGCGTTCACCGTGACCCCCGTCCCGGCGAGCGAGTCGGCGAGGTTCTTCGCGACGATGATCAGCGCCGCGTTGCGGACCGATCCGGCGATGTTGCCGGTGACGAACGCGTTCTGACCGCTCACCCCGACGATCCGGCCGTACCCGCGATCGGCCATGATCGGCACGACGGCGTTCGCCGCCCGAAGAAACGTCATCGCCTTGCCGTGGACGGCCTGCAGCACCTGTGCGGGGTCGGAGTTCCGCGCCGGGTCGAGCGTCCGCGCGCTCGGCGCCGCCGTCACGACCAGGCCGTCCAGGCGCCCGTGCTCGCGTAGCATCCCTTCGATCCCGTCGGCGACCGAGGCGTCGTCACCGCCGTCCATGACGATCCCGTCGGGGGCATGGCGGGATGCCGGAACGGCCACCGCCCCCTCCCCCCGGAGGCGCTCGACGACGGCGCGGCCGACCAGGCCGTGCCCGCCCAGCACGAGGATGACGCGATCGTCCAGTCCAAGATCCATGGATGCCACGCTAGCCGCGCGCACGCAGGCCGGTGTCTGTACGCTACGCGAAGCGCTCCTGCATGCCGCGATACGGGATCGAGTCGGTGACGGCGTCGAGCGAGCCGGAATCGAGCACGTCCTGCGCAGCGCGCTCCAGCGCGGTGAGCGCCACGCGCGCCAGCGAGCCGCCCAGGCTCACGCGCCGGACGCCGAGGGAGAACAGCGTCGGCACGTCGATGGCGTGCGACGCGAGGCCGGCCACGAGGTTCAGCGGGACGGGAATCGCGGCCGCGAGCCGGCGGATCGTCTCCTCGTCGCTCACACCCGGCACGAAGATGCAGTCGGCACCGGCGGCGACATACCGTTGCGCCCGCTCGATGGTCTCGTCGAACGGGTCGCCCTGCACCCCGCCGAAGTAGGTGTCGGTGCGCGCGTTGAGCACGAACCTGCCGTGCGGCGCCGCGGCGCGGGCGGCGGCAAGCCGGTCGACGGCATCGTCGATGTCGAACAGGGTCCCCCGCACGGCGTCCTCGATGTTCGCGCCCACGACGCCGGCATCCACGGCGCGCGCGACCGTCCGGCCGACCTCCTCGGGCGTCGCCCCGTAACCTGCCTCCAGGTCCGCGGTGACCGGCACCTCCACGGCTGCGGCGATGCTCTCGATGCGGTCGAGCATGATGTCGGGGTCGAGCATCCCGCCATCGGGCACCCCGCAGGCCCACGCGATGCCCGCGCTCGTGGTCGCGATGGCCGGGAATCCGAGCCGCTCCAGGATGCGCGCCGACCCTGCATCCCACGCATTGGGGAGCACGAACCCGGGCCGGTCATGCAGGGCGAGCAGGGCGGTTGCGCGGCTGCCGCGCCGTGCGGATTCGTCGACGTCCATGGCGCAGGTCTACCCGCGAAGCCGCCGCACGGCAAGTCTCAGTGGCTGTGCCCCGCGCCGTGCCCCGCGACGTGCGCGGCATCCAGTGCGTTCAGGGCGATCACCGAATGCGCGTACGCGCCGCCGGCGCGCATCTCGGCCGCGACCCAGATCGCCTCCATGATCTCCTCGTCGGTGGCCCCCTTGCGCGCGGCCTGCTTCGTATGACCGTCGATGCAGTACGGGCACTGGGTCACGTGCGCCACGGCGACCGCGATCAGCTGCTTCGTCTTCTCGTCGAGGGCGCCGGCTGCGAACACCTCCGCGCTGAACTTCGCGAACGCCGCGGACGTACCCGGAACGAGGTCGCGCCGGCGTCGCAGCAGGTCGGGTGTGCGCTCGGGGTACGGAGAATCGGTCATGGCCATCCCTTCAGGGGCCGGCACATTCCGGCATCCGGGTCTCCTTCACCCTCGCACAGCACGACCCGACCCGGCTGGATCGCTCCCGAAACCGCGCAAAGTGCTCGAACGCGGCCGGGTAAGAGCACTTTCTGCGGGTTCGGGCCGCAGACCACTGGCGGCTCACTGCGACGGCGAGCCGTCCTGCAGGGCCTCCAGCGTCTTCTCCTCTGCGGGGTTGTCGGCGGTCAGCTGCTCTTCGGTCGTCTCGCTGCCTCCGGCGGGAGCCGGATCGGTGATGACGCCGGTCGGCTCGCTCCCGCGGATGATGTGCGTCGTGCCGAGCTCCTCGGCCCAGCGCCGCCCGGCGTCTTCCGCCTCCTCGCGGCTGCTGAAGCTGCGGGAGTCCTCCCGGTCGCCGATGACCCGGTTCACCCACTGGCCGTTCTTCGACATGGTCTCGACATCTCCCGTAGAGACCTGCTCCTCGCGGTCGCCCATGGCACTCCTCCAGATCGACGTCCGACGCTCTGAGACCCAGGATGGCGACATCCTGCCCGCACGCACAGGGGTTGACATCGACCTGCCGTCAGCCCTCATCGCGGATGCGGCGACCGAGCATCTCCCCCAGGAGCACCGCCGTGGCGAAGGGTCCGCGCGACGGCACCACCGGCACGATCGACGTGTCGACCACGCGCAGCCCCGAGACGCCGTGGACGCGACCGGCTCCGTCGACGACCGGGCCGACGGGCGCCGTGCCGCACATGTGGATCGCGGTGCCCAGGTGCGAGAGCATCCAGGCATCCAGCGCCTTGTCATCCTCGAGTGCGGGATCGTCCAGCTCGGTCAGCGTGTGGAACAGGCCGTCGAATGCGGCCGAGCGCAGCAGCTG
>DASSYC010000120.1:0-4707 GCA_035703465.1 Microbacterium sp.
GGTCGCGATCGCCGGCAACACGGTCGCCGTGGGCGGCACCGGCATCGTCGTCTCCGAGGGCGGCTTCGCGATCGCGGGCAACGAGATCGCGGCCCCGCGCTCCGATCAGCGGGCACATGCCGACGGCATCGCGGTCGTGCCGACGCGTGCGGGTGAACTGGTGCGCGACGTCGTGCGGATCGACGGCAACCGCGTGCGCGGCGTCGGCGGCCACGGCATTGTCGCCTATGCGCCGCTGCAGACGCTCGAGATCACCGGCAATCGCATCGAGGTCGCCCAGCACGGCGTCGTGATCGACGAGAAGGCGTCGGTCGAGATCGCCACGGTCGCGCACAACACCGTGATCGATGTGGGTTCGCGTGACAGCGACGAAGCGTCGGGCGTCTTCGGCATCCGCGTCGTCAACGCCGCGCGCGCGACGGTCGAGTCGAACATCGTGCGGGGCGTCGGAACGACCCGCAGCATGGGCGGCGGGTCGGTGGGTATCGACGTGGTCGCCGTCGCCGAGTCGCGCGTGGCCGGCAACACGGTCGATCGGGTCGGCCCTATCGACGGCGGGCGCGAAGAGATCGGCATCGCCGTGCGGGGCTTCGCCCGCGCGCAGATCGACGGCAACGCGTCGCGCCGCTATCCGACCGACCCCGACTTCGACGCCGCCGGCGGCCGGTTCATCGGCCTGCTGGTCGGCAGCCTCGACGAGAGAGAACTCGATGCGGGCTTCACGACGGCGGGCGGCATCACGACGGGGCTCGGCGCGAAGGTCTTCGGCCTCGGCGAGGCGTCGGCGGTCTCGTTCGAGCGCATCACCGCGCCGGCGGTCACCGTCGACACGAACATCGTCGCAGGGGGCTCGTCGGATGCGCCGCCCGCGGTCATCGTCGGGCTGCGCGGCGACGCGATCGTCACCTCGAACCACGCGCACGGCAATCAGGAGTTCGGCACGCTCGCAATGTGGGTGCGCGCCGAGGCGGGCACCATTGCGCAGAACCGGCTGTGGGGCGGCCGGGAGCCGACCGCCGAACTCCACATCGCCGGCCCTGCCGTGCTCGGCAACCTGTCGACCGGCTTGATCATGCTCAACGGCGCAGCGCTTGCCGCGCCCTGGGACACCCTCAACGTCATCGGCATCTGAAAGAGGTCTGACATGACTCCTCGCTCCAAGGCGGCCGCAAAGGCCGAAGGTCCGGCCGAAGAACGTGCCGGGCGCGTTCCCGACGACGCGGCCGTCAGCGCTCTGCTGGATCAGCTGACCGAGGGCGTCTCGGCGCTTCACGAGGCCCTCGAGCAGGGTGAGAAGGCGCGTCGCGTGCGCGCCGAGACGACTCGCGAACTCCTCGCGTCGCCCGAGCTCAAAGCCATGACCCGGCAGGCGCCCGAGATCCGCAAGAAGATCGCGTCGGCACTCAAAGAGGAGGATCGAAAGAGTGCTGAGGCGGAGCAGTCGATCGCTGACCTGGACGACGCGGCCCAAGATTGGCTGGCGGAGCTGAAGAAACTGCGTGACCTGAAGAGTTGACACCCACGCACGAGGTGTCATGCACAGCTTCACGAGTGCAGGGTCGGCACCGCCGGTCGTGACGTTGACGAACAACTCACGTCCTCAAGCGGTACGCTATCCAGTACCAGTAAGGAGCCGAGGATGACCGCCATCACCGCTACCGAAGCACGTAAGCGCCTGTTCGGGCTGATTCAGCGCGTCAACGAAGATCACGCTGCCGTCGAGGTGGTATCCAAGCACGGCAATGCCGTGATCATGTCGAAGGACGACTACGACGCGATCACCGAGACCGCCCATCTGCTCCGCAACGCCGCGAACGCAGAACGACTGCTCGAGGCGATCGAGCGGGCGCGGCGCGGAGAGTTCGAGCAGCACGACCTGCTCGACGCGTGACGCGCGCCCTCGCCTTCGACCCGCACGGGTGGGAGGACTACGTCTACTGGCAGACCCAGGACCGTAAGACGCTCAAGCGCATCAACGTGCTCATCGGCGACGTGCTCCGCGACCCGTTCTCAGGAATCGGGAAGCCCGAGCCGCTCCGCCACATCCTGAGTGGTGCGTGGTCGCGCCGCATCGACGGGACGAACCGGCTCGTGTACTACGTCACCGACGACCACATCGTCATCTTGCAGGCGCGTGACCACTACTAGACCTACAGGGTGCGCGGGGCCAGCGTCTGCGGACCGGCATAGGGCAGCGCCGCTTGGGTCCACTCTCGACGCCACGTCACCATCGCCTTCTGGTCGGCCTTGGAGAGCTTGACGAGCTGCGGGATGAGCCGGAACATCTCCTCCACGTAGCCGGGGATGTCCGCAGGCGGGCCGGCCGACGCCTCGGCCAAAATGAGCAGCGCGGGAGCCGGATCTACGCCCAACTTCAGCAAAGCCAGAATCTCGCGGGCGTCCTTGGTCCCCTTCTCAGAACGGAAGCGGTCGAAGAGGGCGGCGAGCTTGGTGACGAAGTGCGCCTCGACGGTCAGGAGCAGCCAAGGCGGAGCGATGTCGGCATCCACATGCTCGGCAATCGCTTCGACCCTGAGCTTCAGCTTCGTGCCGAGCTGCGACTCGTGCGGCACGTAGATGTCGAGGTGCACGCCGTCCACCTCGCCGCGGAACTTGCGAGCCTGGTGGACGGAGTTGTCCGTGAGATTCTCGACGACCGCATCGAGCAGGTATCGCGAGCTCGGAGTCACGATCAAGTCGATGTCGTGACTGATCTCTCCGCCGACGCGCAGGTGCGTCGCCCATCCTCCGATCAGGATCGACGGATCAAGGTCGCGACCCACATGGTCCAGGACGCGGCGAATCGCCTCATCCGAGTCGCTCATCTTGTCAGACATGCGCCCCACCCACCGGCTGCTCCCAGTCGGCACGGTCGAAGAGCCGCGAGTGAAGCGCGATCCGGAACTCGCTGGCCTGCCATCCGGGCATCGCGAACAGGTCCGCATAGGTCTGGGCGACGCTCGAGAAGCCCTCGCCCCACGCACGCGCCGCGACACGGTCGCGTGAGACGACGCGAACCTCATCGCCCTCGGCGAGCCCCTGGGTGACGCCGGCATCCGCATAAATGAGCCGAACGCCCTTGTCCGCGATCGTGTTCACGCCCCCGAGCCAGTGCACCGCAGCATCCGGCCCACCGAAGGAGACATCCGACGGATGCTCGTCCGTGAGGGCCTGCGCTGCGTTCAGCGTCGTCATCGCCAGGGTGTCGCGGATCAGATTGCGATTCGCTGCCAACGTCAGAACAACCCGGTCGGGGCTGACCACCATGATGCCGCCACGACGCCGCGTCTGAACCGCACCGATGTCGACGAGACGGCCCAGCGCTTGGTGCGTGCTCGAAATCGGCGCGTCTACGACAGCCGCAAGCGAGCCCAGGTCGGGCCACTCTCGGCGACCTGCCAGAGCAGCGTCGGCGAGGGTGCGCCAGACGATCTCATTCGTCCTCATGACCCGATTGTCGCATGATCCGTGTTTTTACGGAACCCATTTACGTACGTTTATGGATGCTGGATCCGCGCATCACCGGATTCACGTCGCCCACGCCACCCGGGTGAGATTGATCTCGGCTATCCGACGCCCTCCATCATCTCGGTGTGCGTGTTGCCGACCTGCTTGAGCACCTCGGGACGGTTCTTAGCGATCCACCAGAACCGCAGGAAAGCCAGCAGCATGCTTGCGAGGAAGATGTACGGGATCACGTTGAAGGGGAACGCCGGCACGGGCCACACGTTCGCGAAGAACACGTACGCCATCGCAACGACGGCGACGACGGCGCAGATCCACACCATGAGGTTCGGGATGCCGAGGCGCCTTGTGAAGATGATCCCCGCGATCGCGACGAGGGCGTACGCGACCATGTAACCGTAGGTTCCGTAAGTGTCGACCCATACGACGATGTCCATGGGGTGCGTGCCCAGCAGCAGGAGGATGACGTCGAGCGCGATCGCTCCGATCCCCGCGGTCAGCAGCACGCGATGGGGTGTGAGGTACCGCTCGTGCGTGCGTCCGAAGCGCTCGGGGGCGATGCCTTCCTTGCCCATGACGTAGATGATGCGGCCGACCACGTTTAGCGGTGCGACCACGACCGCGAAGAAGGATGACCATGCGCCGAAGAGCGTCGGAGACCTGCGGAAGGTCGGCAGCAAGGTCGAGACCATGCTCCCGCTCCAACCGCTGCTTCAACTCGACCGCACTTGTCGCGGGGTCGCGTCCGGTCACCAGCAGATACGTGAGAGCGCCAAGTGCGAACACGTCTAGCCGCGACCGGCTAGCATCCGGCCGCCATTGGCCCTCCGGTGCGACATACGCATCTGCGGCTCGGTTGCCCTCGCCCTGCTTTCGTGCTTCCAACAACCCGAAGATACGGGTAGCGCCACCTTGGGTCGGCAGCACGCTCGGACCCGCCCCTTCGGCAGCGCCAGCGACCCGCCAGCCGCCAATCAACGTCCGCGGGCCGCCATCGTCGTGGACATAGACCGCTGACGGGTTCAGGCCTCGGTGAACGACACCGTTGCTGTGTGCGTACTGGACCGACTCGGCGAGCTGACGAACGAGGTCGATCTGGGCGCGAAGGTCGAGATTGGCGGCGTTGTCTGCCAGCCAGAGGTCAAGTCGCTGGTCCTTGGTGTCGTACGGAAAGACGAGCCCGCTCCCGAGGTCGTCCTCGACGATGTCCTGCGGCGCGAGGATGCCTGCATGATGGAGCCT
>DASSYC010000239.1:0-11474 GCA_035703465.1 Microbacterium sp.
CAGGCGAGGATGACGGTCGTCGGGTCTCCCCATGCCCCGGTCGCCTGGGCGTCGGTCCAGCGTCGCTGCATCCCGTCGACGACCTGGGGGAGCCGGACGCTCACCTCGGCGCAGAGTGGATTGTTCGCGTCCGGGGCGGGCGGGAGCGAGACCGTGGAGCTGCACGCCGTGAGCCCGAGAGCGGATGCCGCGAGCGCGGCAATCACGACAGATCGACCGAACACGCGCACCATGCCAGCCTATCCTCCGGCTCCCCGCCGGGGCATCGTTCGTGCTTCCCGAACCCACTCGCTCCCCGAGCCTGTCGAGAGGCCCCCGCAAGTCGTGGATATCTACCCTATTGGGTTATCCACAGCTCCTCCGAGTCTAGAATCAATGTCGGAGATTGCTGTCAGGATGGAGGCATGCAGGAACCCCCCGTGATCCCCGCCGAGATCGAGGCAATGCTCTGGGCCGAACGCGAGCAGCGCGCGCTGGAGTGGGTCGACCCGTACGCGGTGGACGCGGATGCGCTCGAGCTGGCCGCCGTGGAAGTGTTCCTCACACCGACACCGGCTCCGGCGACCGAGGCCGACCTGCTGCACCGGGAGCACCTGGTCGGCCAGTGGGAGCACGCGCTCACCCAGGTCGCCCGGTGGGAGGCGGTCAAACAGCGGGTGCTGGCCGATTCCCTGGACTACGCCCTCGCCGACGGGACGCAGGGGGCGACCCCGGACCTGCGGGTGCGGTCGATGGCCGCCGAACTTGCCTGGGCGGCCGGGATGAGCGACCGCACCCTCGCCGGGCAGATGGCCGACGCCGCCGAGCTGCGGGACCGGTTCGGGTCCACGTTCGACGTGTTCGCGGCGGGCCGGGTCTCCCGTGCCCAGGTGATGGTGATCGTCGACGAGGGCCGCCACATCGACGAGACCGCCGCGCGGGCCGAATACGAGTCGATGATCCTCGACCTGGCCGCCGAGCCCACCACCCCCGGCCGATTGCGGGCTGCGGCGAAAGCGGTCGCGGAGCAGTTGATGCCCACCACCCTGACCGACCGGCACCGCACCGCCCGGGAGAACCGGCGGGTCGAAGTGCGTGACCTGGACGATGGGATGGGTCAGCTGACGCTGACCGGTCCGGCCGCGCTCACGCACGGGATCCACGACCGGCTCACCCAGATGGCCCGCACCGTCCAGGCCGCCCAACTCGAGCAGCCCGGTGATGCGGATGAGCCGCGCACGATGGATCAGGTGCGTGCCGACATCCTGTGCGATCTCGCGCTGACCGGACACCCCACCGCAGAGGACGCCGACCGGCACGGCGGCGACGGGCTCGGGGCGATCCGCGGGATCGTGCAGATCACCGTCCCGGCCCTCACCCTGATCGGCCAGCACTCCCGCACCCCCGCGACCTTGGCCGGGAAGTGCCCGATCGACGCGGACACGGCCCGGAAGATCGCCGGGGCCGCGACCCTGTGGCACCGGGTGCTCACCGACCCGGCCACCGGGCACGTCGTCGCTGTAGACCGCCGGTTCCCCACCGGGGCCCAACGCCGGCACCTGCAAGCCCGCGACGAGCACTGCCGCGCCCCCGGCTGCCGGATGCCGGTCTGGCGGTGCGACATCGACCACACCATCGACCACGCCCACGGCGGCAAGACCACCCGCTGCAACCTCGCCCACCTGTGCCGAAGACACCACATGCTCAAACACCACACCGCCTGGCACGTCGAACAGCGCGATGACGGGATCCTGACCTGGACCAGCCCCACCGGCCGGACCTACACCGACCGGCCCCCACCCACACTCCGCTTCATCCCCGACCCCCAACACGCCGGCGCATCACCGTCGCCGTAGCACCTCGTTACGCTGGACGGATGCCCGATCAGCCCGTTGACGACGACCCGCGCATCGGCGACCTGAGCGAGGGCGAGATCCTCCGCGGCATCCTCGCCCGGTTCGAGCCCAGCGCGGCCCTCGTCGGCCCCGGTGACGATGCCGCCGTCCTCGCCGTGCCCGACGGCCGGGTCGTGGCCAGCGTCGACACCCTCGTGCACGGCCCGGACTTCCGCCTGGCCTGGTCATCGCCGTACGACCTGGGCTGGAAGGCTGCCGCGGTCAACCTCGCCGACATCGCCGCGATGGGCGCGCGTCCCACCGCCCTGCTCGTCGCCCTCGCGATGCCCAACGACACGCGGCTTTCGACCGTCGAGGGCTTGGCCCGCGGGCTGCGCGCGGCGTGCGACGAGCTCGCGCCCGGCTGCGCCGTCGAAGGCGGCGACCTCACCGTCTCGGATACCCTCACCATCGCGGTCACCGCGCTCGGTTCGCTGGACGAGCGCACGCCTGTGCTGCGCTCGGGTGCGCGGCCCGGCGACGTCGTCGCCCTGGCAGGCGAGGCGGGCGCCGCCGCGCGCGGGCTCGACGTGCTGTTCCGCCGCTTCCGCGATCTCGACGGCGAACCCGTGGCGGTCGCCTACGACGAGCTCGACCCCGGAGAGACCGCGTGCATCGCGGCGCAGCTGCGTCCCGAGCCGCCGATCGCTCTGGGGCCGGCGGCGTCGGATGCCGGGGCGACCGCCATGATGGACGTCTCCGACGGCATCGCCCTCGACGCCACCCGCATGGCCGACGCGTCGGCGGTGACGATCTCGATCGACAGCATCGCACTCGGGCCCCGCCGGGGGTGGTCGGTCGACGGGGGAGAGGACCACGCGCTGCTGGCCACCTTCCCGCCGGGAACCGCCCTGCCGCCGGGGTTCCGCGTCGTCGGCGCTGTGCGCGAACGCGGCGACCTTCCGCTCCTCGTCGATGAGGAGCCCTACGAGGGTCGCACCGGCTGGGATCCCTATCGGGACTGGGACTCCGCGACCGGCTGATCGGCGAGCGCGAGCCACCACAGCGCGGTATCGCCGTAGCGCTTCTCGCGCACGTGCACGAGCGACTGCGGGGGCGAAGGACGCGGCGACCGCGACGCGCGCTCGACGATCACGGCGGCCCCCGGCGCCAGCAGGTCGGGCAGCGCATCCAGCACCGCGTCGAGGTCGTCCTCGTCGATGTCGTAGGGCGGGTCGAGGAAGACGAGGTCGAACGGACCGGCCACCCCGCGCAGGAACATGCGCGCCGACATCGCGTGCACGCGCAGCGTGGCATCCGATCCCACCGCCTTCGCCACCTTGGCGACGTTCCGCCGCACCACGGCGGCCGCCCCCGCGGACCTCTCCACGAGATCGACGGATGCCGCGCCCCGGCTCGCGGCTTCGAGCCCCAGTGCGCCCGACCCGGCGTAGAGATCGAGCACCGCCGAACCGCGCACCAGATCGGCCGACTCCAGCGCCCCGAACAGCGACTCGCGCACGCGATCGCTGGTGGGGCGAGTGCCCGATCCCGGCACGTCGAGCGCGAGCGAGCCCGCCCGCCCGGCGATGATTCGCGTCACAGGCCGAGCTTAGACTCTTGCCATGCCGTCGTTCACGCTCGACTCGCGTCTGGACGGCGCGGTCGGCGGCAAGACGGCGGCCGCGCTGGCCCGCGCCTTCGACATGCGCACGGTGGGCGATCTGCTCGCGCACTACCCGCGGCGCTACGCGCTGCGAGGTGAGCTCACCCCGATCCGATCTCTCCCCGTCGGCGAGAACGTCACGATCGTCGCGGAGGTCGTCCGCGCCGGTGAGCGCCGTATGAAGAACCGCAGCGGCTCACTGCTGGAGGTCGTGATCAGCGACGGCCAGGGCCAGCTGACCCTCACGTTCTTCAACCAGGGCTGGCGGCTCAAAGACCTGCGCCCCGGCCGCCGCGGGATCTTCTCCGGCAAGGTCGGCGAATACCGCGGCACGCAGCAGTTCGCGCACCCCGACTACGAGCTGTTCGACGACGAGAGCGCGGTCGATGCGCAGGCCTACGCGAGCACGCCGATCCCGATCTACCCCGCCACGGCGAGCATCGCGAGCTGGCAGCTGAAGCGGATCGTCGATCTCGTGCTCGATGGTCTCGGGCCGGTCGACGACCCGCTGCCGGACGATCTGCGGCAGCGGCGCGGGCTGCTCACCGCCCGCGAGGCGATCGAGCGCGTTCATCGTCCCGAGGACGAGGGACAGGCGGATGCCGCGCGCCGCACGCTGCGGATGCACGAGGCCCTCGTGCTCCAGGCCGCGCTGCTGCAGCAGCGGCAGCTGGTGCGGATGATGTCGGCCACGCGCAGGCCGGCAGGCGCCCTGCTGGAGCGCTTCGATGCCGCGCTGCCCTTCGAGCGCACCGCCGACCAGGTGGTCGTCGGTGACCGGATTGCGGCCGACCTCGTGGGCGACTGGCCGATGAACCGCCTCGTGCAGGGCGAGGTCGGCTCCGGCAAGACGCTCGTCGCCCTGCGCGCGATGCTGCAGGTGGCCGAATCCGGGGGTCAGTCCGCCCTCATCGCGCCGACCGAGGTGCTCGCCGGCCAGCACCTGCGCACCATCGCGCGGATGCTCGGGCCGCGGCTGGCTCCAGAGCTCATGCCCACGCTGCTGACCGGCCAGATGTCGGCGGCCGATCGCCGCAAGGCGGCGCTGCGGGTCGCGTCCGGGCAGGCCCGCATCGTGGTCGGGACCCACGCGCTGCTCAGCGAGACGACGACCTTCGCCGATCTGGGTCTGGTGGTCGTCGACGAGCAGCACCGGTTCGGCGTCGAGCAGCGCGAGACGCTGCGGGCGAAGGGCTCCAGCCCGCATGCGCTGGTGCTCACGGCCACGCCCATCCCGCGCACGGTCGCGATGACCGTGTTCGGCGACCTGGACGTGTCGACCATTCGCACCATGCCGGCCGGGCGCGCCGGCATCCAGACCTTCGTCGCCCCCGTCGCCGAGAAGCCCGCCTGGTTCACCCGCGTCTGGGACCGCGTCGCCGAGGAGGTCGCCGCGAGTCGCCAGGCCTTCATCGTGTGCGCGGCGATCGACGCGGACAAGGTCGTCGCCGACGACGCCGACGGCGCCCCGCCGCCGCTGGAGGGCGCGACGCAGGGCCCGCGCTGGGGGGTGATCCAGGTCGCCGCGCTGCTCGCACGCCACCCTGCCTTCGAGAGCATCCGCCTCGCGACGCTGCACGGCAGGATGCCCGCCGACGAGAAGGACGCGATCATGCGGTCCTATGCCGCGGGCGACCTCGACGTCCTGGTCGCCACCACGGTGATCGAGGTGGGCGTGGACGTGCCGAACGCTTCGACCATGGTGATCCTGGACGCCGACCGGTTCGGGGTGTCGCAGCTGCACCAGCTGCGCGGCCGGGTCGGGCGCGGCGCCGTCCCCGGCCTCTGCCTGCTGGTCACCGAGGCGGCGCCGGGCAGTCCGGCGCGCGAGCGCGTCGAGGCGGTCGCACGCACGCTCGACGGCTTCGAGCTCGCGGAGGTCGATCTGACCCTGCGGGGGGAGGGGGATGTGCTCGGCGACGCGCAGTCCGGTGCCCGGTCGTCGCTGCGCCTGCTGCGGGTCATCACCGATGCAGATCTGATCGCGCTGGCCCGTGAGGAGGCCGAGCGGATCCTCGAGGCGGACCCGCTCCTGGACGCGCACGCCGGACTGGCCGCGGCGATCGAGCGTCGCGTCGGCATGGAGGAGCGCGCGGCGCTCGCGAAGAGCTGATCAGCGGGCCATCCCGGCGCCCCCGATAGGCTGAAGGCATGAACAACAGGGTCGCCGTGGTCCCCGGGTCGTTCGATCCGCCGACGCTCGGGCATCTCGACGTCATCCGCCGGGCGGCCTCACTCTACGACGAGCTGCACGTGCTCGTCGTGCACAATCCCGACAAGGAGGCGATGCTGCCGATCGCGCAGCGCCTCTCGCTGCTCGAGCAGTCCATCGCCGAGGACGACATCTACGGCAATGTCGTCGTGGCCTCCTGGAGCATGGGCCTGCTCGTGGATTACGCGACGGACGTCGACGCCGGTGTGCTCGTGAAGGGAATCCGCTCCCAGGTGGATGTCGCATACGAGACGCCGATGGCGATCGTCAACCGTCATCTCGCCCAGGTGGAGACTGTCTTCCTGCTGCCCGATCCGGCGCACACCCTGGTGTCGAGCTCCCTCGTGCGCCAGGTCGCGGCGCTGGGGGGAGACGTCACTCCGTACGTGCCCGCAGCGGTCGCGCGGTTCCTCGATACGGGCGGCGCCCACATCCGCTGACGGTAGACTCTCCCCTCGTGAGACCGCCCCGCCCAGGACCCTTCAGCGTCAACGTGCGCGACATCGTCCGCCGTTCCGGCGAGATGCGCGAGGTCAGCGTGACGGCGCCCGCCTCGGCGGCCTGGGGCGAGGGTCTGGTCGCGGTCCGCGAGGGCGAGCCGGTCGATGTCGCCGCCCGGTTGGAGTCGGTGCACGAGGGGATCCTGGTCACGGCGGAGATCGACACCTCCTACGACGGGGTGTGCGGACGTTGCCTCACCGAGATCCGCGAGCGGCTCCAAGTCGAGTTTCAGGAGCTTTTCGCGTATCCTGGACATGAAGCAGCCGACCTCGAAGTTCAAGACGACCACGTGGATCTTGAAACCGAGGTCAGGGACGCGATCGTGCTGTCGCTCCCGTTTCAGCCGGTGTGCCGGCCGGACTGCCCGGGGTTGGACCCCGTGACGGGCGCGCGCCGGGACGACGAATCCGGCGCTGCTGCGCACGAAGCCCTCGATCCACGCTGGGCGGCGCTTGCGCAGCTGAAGACGGATGCCGACGCCGACAAGGCGTGAGCAGACACCCACCCAGACCTAGGAAACGAAAGAAGATCAGCCATGGCAGGTAACCCCCCGAAGCGGAAGGTCTCCCGCTCCAACACCCGTTCGCGGCGGGCGCAGTGGAAGGCCGAGGCCCCGACGCTCGTCAAGACCGTCGAGAACGGCAAGGTCGTCTACAGCCGCCCGCACCAGGCGAAGGTCGTCACCGACTCGCAGGGCACCGAGCTGTTCCTCGAGTACAAGGGCCGCAAGGTCGCCGACGTCTGATTCCGCCGACGTCTGATTCGGGTCGTGCGGTCGTGACCGACATCCTCGCCGAGCAATCGCTGCTCGGCCAGAAGCTCGGGGTCGAGATCGATCCCGAGCTTCTGTCGCTCGCGCTCACGCATCGCTCCTACGCCTACGAGCACGGCGGCCTTCCGCACAACGAGCGGCTCGAGTTCCTCGGCGACGCCGTGCTCGGCCAGGCGGTCACCGTCATGCTGTTCACGCGGCATCCCGAGCTCGATGAGGGAGCGCTGGCGAAGCGGCGCGCGAGCGTCGTCTCCACCGTCGCGCTCGCCGAGGTCGCCAGGAGGATCGGACTGGGCGAGCACATGCTGCTCGGCCGCGGCGAGGAGCAGACCGGCGGTCGCGACAAGGACTCGATCCTCGCCGACACGATGGAGGCCGTGATCGGCGCGACCCACCTGTCCGCGGGACAGGAGGCTGCCACCGCCCTCGTGCTGCGTCTCGTCGAGCCGCTGCTGGCTGATCCCGAACGCTACGGTGCCGCCATGGACCCGAAGACGAGCCTCCAGGAGCTCGCCGCGCGTCGCGGCGTCACGCCGCCGGCGTACACGATCGTCTCGACCGGTCCGGATCACGATCGGGTGTTCACCGCCACGGTCATCGTCGGGCCGGTGAGCTCGCGCGGAACCGGCACGAGCAAGAAGACCGCCGAGATGGCCGCGGCGCTCTCCGCCTGGCAGACGCTCAGCGAGCGTGCCTGAGGGATGCCGGAGCTCCCCGAGGTCGAGGTCGTCCGCGCCGGCCTCGAACCCGCGGTCACGGGCGCGCGGATCACCGGCGTCCAGGTGCTCGACGACCGGGCGCTCACGCGTCACACGGCCGGCGCGGCCGACTTCGAGGCCGCGCTCGCCGATCGGCTGATCCACGGTGTCGCCCGGAGGGGGAAGTTCCTCTGGCTCCCGCTGGACGGCGTGCATCCCACGGCGATGATCGCGCACCTCGGCATGAGCGGGCAGCTGCTGCTGCGGCATCCCTCCGCCCCGCAGGAGCGCCACGAACGTGTGCGGATCACGATCGAGCACCCAGACCACGGCGAGCTCGCCGTGGTCTTCGCCGACCAGCGGACGTTCGGCTCGCTCGCGACGGACGTGCTCGAGCCCACAGCGGACGGCGCCCCCGGCGGCTGGGGGACGGCTGCCCTGCTCGTTCCGAGTCAGGTGGCGCACATCGCCCGCGATCCGCTGGACTCCGCCTTCGACGACCGCCGGTTCCGGGCCGTGCTGGCACGCCGGCACTCGGCGATCAAGCGCGTGCTGCTGGATCAGACGGTCGTCAGCGGGGTGGGGAACATCTACGCCGACGAGGCGCTGTGGGCTGCTCGCATCCATCCGGAAACCGTGGCCGACGCGCTGTCGACACGCGCCGTCAACCGACTGCTCGCCGAGACCCGTGCCGTCCTGCTGAAGGCCCTGGCCGAAGGCGGCACGAGCTTCGATGCGCAGTACGTCAACGTGAACGGCGAAGCCGGCTACTTCGCGCACTCCCTGAACGTGTATGGTCGCCGCGGGCAGCCCTGCCCGCGCTGCGGCCGCCCGGTCGTCCGCGTGTCGTTCATGAACCGCTCGAGCCATTACTGCCCGCGGTGCCAGCGGCGCACGGGCGCTTCTGCCCTCAGTCGGTGATGACCTTCTTCCACGCGCCGGCGTAGGACACCGGCTCGAACCCGATCGCGATGTTGATTGCGAGCATGTGCGCGTTCTCCTCGGCGTTGAAGGTCGAGATCCGGGTCGACCGCGGGGCGATCTCGCGCCAGCGCAGCAGGTTGGCGCACTTCACGACCGCGCCCAGGCGGTGGCCGCGATGCTCCTTGACCACGACCGTGCCGAACTGGTGCGTCGGCCCGTCCGCCTCGGCGGCGACGATCCCGATGTCGTTGTAGGCCACCAGCTCACCCGTGGGCACATGCTCCACGACGGCGATGGACACGATCATGCCCATGGCCGCGAAGCGCTCCTCACGACGGCGGACCCGCGCGGCATCCCACACCTCCTCCTCGATCACGAGGTCGCCGGCGGGTATGTCGGTGGACAGCTTCGCCCGAACGCGGGCGAAGCCCTCCAGCAGGTGATCCGGAGTCGGGGTCGTCCACTCGTGCAGGCGGTAGTCCGGACCGGCCGCCGCCAGCGAATCCGCCAGCAGCTGCTCGACGCGATCGTACGAGCCGCGCAGGTCGAAGGCGCTGTTGCGCTCGACCTGCCCCAGCGCGTAGCCGTTGTCCTGGAAGAACCGCGTCTGCCGGTCATCGGCGGGGATGCTCCCGAAGCCCGTCGGGGACTCCAGGCGCGGACCCGGCGTGTCCGGGCGATGCAGCGTGAACGTCTGCAGCACCGTGCGCCCCCGTCGGAGCGCCTCGTCCTCGATGACCTCCAGCAGCGCGTCCTCGATGCCCTGGCCCCACAGCGGCGGGTCGATCCAGACATCGGTCTCGGCGGTGAGCTCGCCGGCGGCGGGCATCCGCAGGATGCCGACGCCGACGAACTCGCCGCCGCGGGCCGCGGTGAATCCCACGTGCACGAAGTCGGCGGTGTCCTGCCACATCGGCAGGATCTCCTCCGCGGTCTCGCTGAGATCGGAGGTGCCGGAGTCGTACAGCGCCGACGCGTTGCCGATGCGCTCGATGGCGCGGATGACTCCGCGTTCATCCGCGTCGAGACTGGCCGGCACGACGATCGGCTCGATCGTGAGCATGGCGGTATCAGTCATCGAGCACCTTCTTCCAGGCGCCCTCATAGGCGATCGGGGCGAATCCGATGGCCTCGTTGATGTCGAGCATGGGCCGGTTCTCCTCGGCGTTGTAGGTGATGACTCGCGGAGAGTCGGGGGCGATCTCCCGCCAGGCCAGCAGGTTGGCGCACTTGACGAGCATGCCCAGGCGGTGCCCGCGGTGCTCCTTGAGCACGAGCGTGTCCTCCTGGTGGCTGGCTTCGGTGCGGTCCTTGCCGATGGCGAGCTCGTTGAACGCGCAGAGCTCGCCGCTGGCGATGTGCTCGGCCGCGACGACGTGCAGCAGACGTCCGCTCGAGGTGTACGTGGAATCATGCCGTGCGACGCGCGCGGCATCCCAGTCCTCCTCGTCGAACTCCAGTGCGGCCGCCGGGGCGTCGGTGATCATGCGGGACTTCATCCACCCGTAGCGGGCGACGAACTCCTCGGGCGTCGGCGCGACCCAGCTGACCACGCGGTAGTCGGGCGACGCCTCCTCGGCCATCGCGAGCAGGCGCAGGACACCGTCGAACGATCCCTGCAGATCGAAGGCGCTGCAGCGCTCGACCTGCTCGAGGCGATAGCCGTGCCGGAGGTAGAAGCGCGTGGTCCGGTCTGCGGCGGGAATACTGCCGAAGCCTGTCGGCGCCTCCAGTCGCGGACCGGGCGCCTCGTTCTGCTCGGCCCACGACTGGAGCACGGTGCGTCCGTGCGAGCGGGCAGCCGGCTCGACGAGCTGCGTGTAGGCCGTCGAGCCGATGCCACGGCCCTGCACCTCCCGGAGCAGCTCGATGAGGAAGTAGGCGACCTTGGAGCCGTCCTCGAGAGGAACGTCGACGCCGACCCGCCCCGCGGGGCGCCCGTCGACGAGGACGAGCCACATCAGGCGCTTCTCGTACTCGTCCGGCTCGTAGTGGGGGAGCAGCTCGTCGGCCGCGATGCGGTGATCGTCGTGGCCGGAGATCTCGCGGTAGATGCGGTTTCGCACATCGACCATCGCGGCGAAGTCGCCGGCGTCTGCGGCATCCATCGACGCCGGGATGGTGAGAGGCCGGAGCTCGAGCCCCGTGATGGTGGTGGTGGAGGACATGGTGTTGCTCGTTTCGTCAGAAGGAGAGAGGGCGGGCCGGGGCGTGACCCCCGGCCCGCCGGGGTGAAGGGATGCCGCCGCTGGGCCGGTCACAGGACCGGACCCTGCAGGCGGCGCGAGCGCTCGTGGGAGAGCTCGCGGTCCTCGCGGCTGCGCTCGCGGCGCAGGCGCTCGGTGTGCTCCGCATGAGCGGTGCGATGCTGCACGTGCTGCGCACTGCGCAGCAGCAGCCACAGACCCGCTCGCAGAGCGAGGCGGTCGCCGAGGCTGACGTGCGCGGCAGGCGCATGGAGTGCGGGATGCTGCGGTGCGAGATCGTGTTTCTCCCGCACGTCGAGCTGTGAGTACGACATGAGTGACCTCGTTCGAGTTGAAAGGATGGGATCCGCCGAAGGGGCGGGGGAGGGCGCGACGTGCATGGGCACGGGCGCCGCGGAGGGGCGCGGGAAGGGGGAGAGGCGCGGCTCGGATCAGCGGTGCCGGCGCCGGCGATGCCGGCGGCGGGCAGACTTCTCCCCTGCAGGGATCAGCGGGCGGTGTGAGCCATGGCGCAGAAGGACCCGGTCGCCGCGATCATTCCGACTGCTCCGCTGCGCGTGCGCGCGGGCATGTCGATGGCCCGGGTGATTCCTGGCGTGACTGTGATGATCATGGCGACCTCCTTTCGACTTCTGACGCGAGGAGTCACGTTAGCGAAGCCCTGATACGCGCGTCAAGTG
>DASSYC010000058.1:0-7400 GCA_035703465.1 Microbacterium sp.
GAGATCGCCGGGCGACGCATCCATGCCCGCATGATGCAGGGCTACGGCATGACCGAGCTCAGCCCGGTCTCGCACGCCGTGCCCGCCGACCGTCACGACATGCCGCTCAGCTCGGTCGGCGCGATGCTGCCGAACCAGGTCTGCAAGCTCGTCGACCCCGACACCGGCGAGGAGATCACCGAGTTCGACGAGAACGGCGAGACCCGCCCCGGCGAGCTGTGGGTGAAGGGCCCGAACGTCATGCTGGGCTACCTCGGCCAGCCCGAGGCGACCGCTGAGACGCTCGAGGACGAGGGCTTCCTGCACACGGGCGACGTCGCCACCTACAACGAGGGCGGCTGGTTCACGATCGTCGACCGGGTCAAGGAGATCATCAAGTACCACGGCTACCAGGTTGCGCCGGCCGAGCTGGAGGCGCTGCTGCTGAGCCAGCCGAAGGTGATGGATGCCGCCGTCATCGGCGTGCACGACGACGACGGTCAGGAGATCCCGAAGGCCTTCATCGTGCCCCAGCCGGACTCGGGTCTCACGGCGGACGAAGTGATGGACTTCGTCGCGGCGAACGCTGCTCCATACAAGAAGGTGCGCCGGGTCGAATTCGTGGATGCGATCCCCAAGTCCAGCTCGGGCAAGATCCTGCGCAAGGACCTGCGCGCCCGGGAGGCGGCCTCAGGCGTCTGAGCCGCTCGACTCCGGGGCGCGCCGGCCAAGCAGCGCGATCACGCCACCCGCCAGGACCGCGGCGATCGTCACACCCAGCAGCACCCGGTAGTCGATCGCAACGAGCAGCCCCGCGCCGACGATCGACACCGCGGTCTGCGGCAGGTTGAACATCACGTTTCCCGCCGCCGAGGCGCGGCCCTGCAGCTCATCGGGCGTCGCCCGCTGGCGCAGCGTGACGAACGCGACGACGACGACGGGGATGCCCAGACCCATAACGACCATGCCTGCACCGGCCAGCCACACCGAGGTGCCCAGCAGCGGCACGGTTCCGGCCGCCACCAGCAGCATGCCCAGCGCCGCCGCGCGTCCCTCACCCAGGCGAGTGACCACGAACGCCGACAGCAGACCGCCGACGACGGCTCCCACACCCTGCAGCGGCATCAGCAGCCCGAGCACCGCGGGGTCGACCGACAGCGCGTCCAGAACGGCGAACACGGCGATGTTCAGGATGCCGGTGGCGCCGAACGCGATGGCGATGGCGATGGTCAGCATGCGCAGCGGGCGCACCCGGTACAGGTGCTCGAAGCCGGCGCCGAGCTCGCGCAGGTAGCCGCGGATGCCGCTGCGCACGCTCGTCGTGCGCTCGGGCACGGTCTCGCCCACGGGGAGTGCTGCCAGGATCGCCGCGGCGATGCCGAAGCATCCCGCCGTCAGCCCCACCACCGCCTGCGGGCCGATCCACACGTACAGGGCCGTGCCGATGAGCGGCGAGACCAGTCGCAGCGCGTTGTCGATCGTGGAGAGGATGCCGTTGCCCGAGGCGAGCTGGTCGTCACTGAGCATCGAGCGGATGATGCCGGACTGGGCCGCGCCGGTCAGATACCCGCACGCGCTGTAGACGAAGACGGCCGCGTACACGATCCAGATGGTGTCGGCCGAGCCCACCAGCAGCAGAGTGAGGATCACCGGCACCAGCAGCAGGTTGGATGCCACGAGCAGGCGCTTGCGCGGCAGCCGGTCGGCGAGCATCCCCAGGAACGGCGCGAGCACCGCGGGCAGGCCGAGCGCCACGAAGACGAAGGCGCCGGCGACATCCGAGCCGGTGAGCTCCTTGACCCAGACCGCCGCCATCAGGAACAGCGCGCTGTCGGCGAGGTTCGTGAACACCCAGGCACCGGCGAGCCGCCGGAAGCCGGGCGCCCGCCACACTGACGTGCGGGCAGTGGCTTCGGCGGTCATCGCTGCTCCTCCGCGGCGCGCACGACGGGGCTCGAGTACGGCTCCGGATTGGCCACCGCGACCATGCGCGAGAAGCGCGCCCCCTCTGGCCGCTTCGACGGGTCTGCACTGCGGCCGGCGAAGCGGTCGGTGATCTCCTGCAGGTCGCGGCTCAGCTGGGCGAGCTCCTCGGAGGTGGCCCAGAAGGTCGAGCGCGTGAAGGTGGATGCCTGCTGCCACTCTTCGGTCTCCTGATCGACGTGCACGAAGTAGCCGCGGATCCGCTCCCACTCGGTGTCGAGTCCGAGCACCGCGAGCTCCTGGAACGCCCGCGTCGAGGCGCTCGAACCGGGCTCAGGGCGCATGTCCCACGAGCGTGCCGCCGCACGCCAGGGCTTCTCCCGACCACGGGCCTTGGCCCGTTCGGCGAAGCCGTATTTCTCCAGCATGCGCAGGTGGAACGAGCAGCTCGCAGCCGACTCGCCCAGCAGCTCGGCGCACTCTGTCGCCGTGATCTCGTTGCGTTCGGTGAGGATGTCGAAGATCTGCAGCCGCAGCGGGTGCGCCAGAGCGCGGATGCGCACCGGGTCGGTCACCTGCTCGAACGCGCGCGCCTCAGGGATGTCGCGGGTCTCATCGTCCATGCGCCGAGAATACAACGCTAAAGATATCTTTCGCAATGGTCCTTTCAAAAGGATACTTTCAAGATCGGGGATGCCGCGCCGGTAGTGTGGCCCCGTGACGGATGCCACGCACGAAGAGCCCCATCGCGAAGGTCTCGCCCAGCGGCTGAACTGGCTGCGGGCGGGCGTGCTCGGGGCCAATGACGGCATCGTCTCGGTGGCCGCTGTCGTGGTCGGCGTGGCCGGTGCGACATCCGACTCGGCTCCGATCCTGCTGGCCGGCGTCGCTGCGCTCGTCGGCGGTGCCATCTCGATGGCGCTCGGCGAGTACGTCTCGGTGAGCAGCCAGCGCGACACCGAGCGGGCGCTCATCGCCAAGGAGATGCGCGAGCTGCGCGAGATGCCCGAGGAGGAGCTCGACGAGCTCACCGAGCTCTATCAGGCGAAGGGCCTGTCCTCCGAGACCGCACGGCAGGTCGCCGTCGAGCTCACGGCGCACGATGCGCTGGCCGCGCACCTGGAGGTCGAGCTGAAGATCGACCAGGACGACGTGGTCAGCCCCTGGTACGCCGCGTTCGCGTCGGCGATCGCGTTCACGATCGGCGCGCTGCTGCCGATGGCCGCGATCCTGCTGCCGCCCGAGGGCTGGCGTGTGCCGATCACGTTCGTCGCGGTCCTGGTCGCCCTCGCCCTGACCGGGGCCGTCGCAGCGCAGCTCGGCGGCGCGTCGCGACTGCGCGCGATGGTGCGCACAGTGGCCGGCGGCGCGCTCGCCCTGGCCGTCACGTTCGCCATCGGAACCCTGCTGGGCACCGCCGGCATCGGGTGAGGGATGTCGTGATGTCGAAGGTGCGCGTCGTCCAAGGCGACATCACCGAGCAGCAGGTCGACGCGATCGTCAACGCGGCCAACCAGGCCATGCGCGGCGGCGGCGGCGTGGACGGCGCCATCCACCGCGCGGGCGGACCGGCGGTCCTCCAGGACTGCATCGCCCGCTTCCCGCAGGGCCTGCCTACCGGCGACGCCGGCTGGACCACCGCGGGGCGTCTTCCTGCCAGGTGGGTCATCCACACCGTCGGACCGAACCACAGCGCCGGGCAGACCGACCGGTCGCTGCTGGAGTCCTGCTACCGGCGCAGCCTCGCCGTCGCCGATGGGATCGGCGCCCGCAGCATCGCCTTCCCGCTGATCAGCGCGGGCGTGTACGGGTGGCCCAAGAACGACGCGATCGACGCCGCCCTCACGACCGTCTGGTCGACCGACAGCACGGTCGAATCCGTGCGGTTCGTCGCGTTCGACGGTGACACCTGCGACCGGCTGCGGGCGGCACAGGGCCGCGACACGCCGCGGCGCATCCTCGAGGGCGTCGCCGCACTCCACGCGCGTGGGTTCGAGCAGATCCGCGTCCTGACGGGCATGGCTCCGTCAGGAATGCACTGGCGCGCGAGCATCACCGACGGCGAGACCGGTGACGACGACGGCAGCGAAGACGACGGAGTGCTGCGGTACACCACGGGGGCAGGTCCGGACTTCGCAGATGCGGTCGTCGACCGGTCGACGACCGCTGCGGAGGTCGCCGACCTCATCCTCGCCGCCCTCCCCCGGGCGCGCGAGCCTCGACCCGACACGGTCTACGCCGTGTGGTTCGCGCGACTGATGCGGCTGGTCGCCGAGCACGACCGCCTCCCCGTCGCCTACTCGGACTCGTACGTGCAGGAGCCGGGATGGGAGATCGGGTGGGGCACGGGCATCCGCATCGACGAGCCGCCGCCGCGCCCTCTCGCGCCATAGCATCCGCCCGGCGATCAGCGCGGGGGCTGGACGTCCGGCGAGCTCACCGCGGTGGCGGCCTGGACGAGCGTCAGGTGCGAGAAGGCCTGCGGCATGTTGCCGACCAGCTGTCCGGCCTCGACGTCGTACTCCTCGGCAAGCAGTCCGACATCGTTGCGCACCGCGCACAGCCGGTCCATGATCGCGGCGGCGTCGCGGTCGCGACCGGTGGCCGCGTACTGCCGCGCGAGCCACGATGAGCATGCCAGAAACGCGTTCTCGTCCCCGGCGAGCCCGTCGACTCCGGTTCGGGTGCGGTAGCGGAAGACGAAGCCGCTGCGCATCAGCGTCTCCTCGATGCGCTCGACGGTCTTCAGCATCCGAGGATCATCCGGCGCGCAGAAGCCGGCCTGCGGCAGAAGCAGCAGCGCGGCATCCACCTCGTCGGTGTCCGGGTGCTGGGTGAAGTGCCCGCGCGCGCCGACGGCGGTCTGATAGATCTGCGTGCGCAGCTCGTCGCGCACCTGTCGCCATTGCTCGGCGGGGCCGTCGAGCCCGAAGTCCTGGACGGCTCGGATGCCGCGGTCCAGGGCCGCCCACATCATGACCCGAGAGTGGGTGAACAGGCGCCGCTCGCCGCGGATCTCCCAGATGCCGTGATCCGGCCTGTCGTGCTCCTGCACGACGCGGCCCAGAAGCGCGCGCTGCAGCGACCAGGAGAAGGATGTCTCCTCCAGCCCGGCCGCCCGGGCGTCGTGAAGGGCGATCATCACCTCGCCGATCACATCGGCCTGGTACTGGTCGCTGGCGGCGTTCCCGATCCGCACCGGCGCGGAGCCGGCGTGTCCGGGCAGATGCGGGAGGATCCGCTCGGGCAGATCGCGCTCCCCGCCGATCCCGTACATGATGCGCAGCTGGTCGGGGTCTCCGGCGATGGCGCGCAGGAGCCACCGGCGCCACTGCTGGGCCACGTCGAGGAAGTCGTGGCCGATGAGCACCTGGAGCGTGAGCGCCGCGTCGCGCAGCCACACGTATCGGTAGTCCCAGTTGCGCTCCCCGCCGATCTGCTCCGGCAGCGATGTGGTGGGGGCGGCCACGATCCCACCTGTGTCGAAGTGCGACAGGGCGCGCAGGATCAGCAGCGAGCGGCGCACGGCGTCGGCGTGCGGACCGCTGACCTGGATGCGGTCGGCCCACCGCTGCCACCACGCCCGCGTGCGGTCGATCGCCGTGTCTCCGGTGAGAGGGGTCGGCGGCTCGTAGTGCGAGGGGAACCAAGTCATGGTCAGGTCGACGTGCTCGCCTGCGGCGACGGTGACCGTTCCGGAATGGGCGTGATCGACCGGCTCCAGCGCGGCACCGCGGAAGATCACCGCGTCCGGTCCGGCCGTGGCCAGGAGCGCGGGCGCTGCGGCACTGCCGACCTGCCGGACCCAGGGGATCGTGCGCGCGTAGTCGAACCGCACCGTCAGGCGCTGAGTGAACTCGACGCGTCCGCTGATCCCGACCACCCGCCGCAGCAGAACGGAGCGGCGGATCACGTCCAGGCGGCGATGGTCCATCGGCATCAGGTCGTGCACCTCGGCGACGCCCTGAGCGGTCTCCCATCGGGTGATCAGGATGAATGTGTCATCGTCGTAGTGCCGTGTCGCGGTGGCGAGCGGATCGGTCGGGTGCAGGCTCCATCGCCCGTGCCGGTCGTCGCCGAGGACGGCCGCGAACACCGACGGCGAGTCGAATCGCGGCAGGCACAGCCAGTCAACGTCCCCGCCGCGGGAGACGAGCGCGCCGGTGCGGCAGTCGCCGATCAGCGCGTAGTCCCCGATCGGCGTCCCGGACATCTCCCGGTCCCTTCTAAATACAAGTATTACTTGTTTTAGAATGGCAGGCGGTGCATCGCCCGTCAAGCCGCCAGGGCGACAGCGGATCGGAAACCGGCGACACCGCCCCGCGCGTGGGCGTCATCTCACACGGTGGACCTGAGGGGATTCGAACCCCTGACCTCTTCATTGCGAACGAAGCGCGCTACCAACTGCGCCACAGGCCCGTGAACCTCAGCAAGATTATCACGCCGCCTGAGCGGCGCACGTCGATGCTCAGCCGACGGCGCGGGAGGCCAGCAGCCGCCGCACGTGCGCCTCGATGTCGGCATCGTCCGCGGGGCGGGCCAAGGCCTCCTCGCGTGCCGCGCGGGCGGCGGCGATGTCGGGCGGGCGCTGTCGCTCCGCCCTCGCGCGCAGTGCCTCCTCGCGCGCCGCGGCCCGCAGCGCCCGCTGCGCTTCGGCCGAATCCAGCGTCGTCGCCGCGCCCGATCCCGTCGCCGACGAGAGCGGCTGAGGCAGCGAGCGCGGCGTCCACGTGCGGTCGTCGACGAGGTCGGCGGGCGGCTCCGACACCGCTCGCGCCGGTGCGGTGACGGGGTCGGCGACGTCTGCGCGCATCACCGATCGCGCGGCGACCCGTGACATCCGTCGCAGGAGGATGCCGCTGACCACGGCCAGGCCCACGCCCGACCACAGCGCGACCTGCGACCCGGTCGAGACGACTTCCCAGGTGCCCCAGCCCACAAGAGCCAGTCCGACCAGGCCGATCAGCATGAGTGCCGTGCGCGCGCGTCCGCGGGCGCGGGAGCGCCGCGTCTCGGGCATCGCCCGAGCGGCCGCGCGCTGTGCGCGGGCACGCTCGCGGGCGACGCGCGCGTGCTCGAGTTCGGTGCGGGATGCCTCGAGCTCGGCCTGCTCACGCTGCGCCGCGGCCCGTCTGGCCAGACGCTGCTGGGCCAGCGCCGTGCGGGCGCTCAGCTCGAGCCGCACCTCTTCCGGCGTCTCACTGGTCTCGGCGAGGATGCGCAGCGCCTGGTTCAACCGCACCGCATTGCGCTCGGCGGCGTCGAACTGATGACGGCTGTGCCAGCTCGGCAGGAGGTACACCAGCCACAGCAGCACCGCCACGAGGACGATCACCCCACCGCCCAGCACCTGCCCGCCCATGCGGTCCACGGTAAGCGACCGGAGGCGCCGGGCCGTGGCATCCCTGCGCGTGTCGCAGTCTCGACCTCGACTCGAAGGTGAGGGTCCTCCCCCGGGCCAAAAGTCGGGTCCGTAACGTGACACACCGAGGAAGGGG
>DASSYC010000123.1:0-2485 GCA_035703465.1 Microbacterium sp.
GCCGCACGCCGGCCGAGCTCAGCGTGAACGCACCACGGATCGAGGTGCACGACGACGCGCCGGCGCTTGCCACGGCCGTGGCCGGCGCGCTGGTGTCGCGCCTCGCTGCAGCCCAGGCCGTGGGGCGGCAGCCGCACGTGGCGCTGACCGGGGGCACGATCGCCGATGCCATCCACCGTGAGCTGGCGGGGCTCGCGTCCTCGCTCGACTGGTCGAACGTCGACTTCTGGTGGGGCGACGAGCGCTTCGTGCCCCGCGACTCCGGCGACCGCAACGCCCGGGCCGCGCGCGCCGCGTTCCTCGACCGGGTCGGCGTCGACCCCGCACGGGTGCACGAGATCGGCCCGTCCGACGAATTCGACATCGTCGCGGCGGCCGCCGAGGCCTATGGCCGCGAGATCCGGGAGCACGGAAGCGAAACGTTCGAGGTCGTGATGCTCGGCGTCGGACCTGACGGCCACGTCGCGTCCCTCTTCCCCGGCCATCCGACCCTCGACGTCGACGACCGGGTCGCCGTACCGGTGACGGACTCTCCCAAGCCCCCACCCGAGCGGGTGAGCCTCACCCTGCCGGCCCTCAACCGCACCCGTGCGACCTGGCTCGTGGTCAGCGGGGTCGAGAAGGCCGACGCGGTCGCTCGGGCACTGGCCGGCGAGGATCTCCCCGCCGCACGCGTGGGCGGCACCGAGGAGACCGTGTGGTTCCTCGACCGCGCGGCCGCGTCGTCCCTCTGACCGCGAGTCGGCGCTGCTGCAACGCACAGCAGGGTCGAGTCGGCGCTACTGCAACGCGCAGCAGGGTCGAGTCGGCGCTGCTGCAACGCACAACACGGTCGAGTCGGCGCTACTGCAATGCACTGTCAGCCACTCATCCACAAGCGCTGAATTCGCTCTGGCTGAGTCCGTGTCTGCCACGAACCATGGCGGGCATGAACCTTCGGGACCTGGCAGGCGTCGAGTTCCTCGACTCGACATTTCCGCTCCCCCTGGACCGCCCGTTCACCAACGCCCAAGCCCGCCGAGAGGGTGTGCCTCGACATGTCCTGACGGCGCTGGTGGCGCACGGATTGCTCCGCCGGCCGCTGCAATCGGTCTACCTGGCGACCCAGGCCGGTGACTCGATCGAGCTCAGGAGTCAATGCCTGTCACTGGTGGTGCCCGACGACTGCGTCGTCTGTGACCGGCACGCTGGCTGGCTCCTCGGCGCACAGATGATTCTCGCGCCAAACGAGCACCTCGGGCTCCGGCCGATCTCGATCTTCCGGCCGTCGGGGCGGGGACGCCTCCGCAACGATCTGGCCGACAGCGGAGAGCGCAATCTGATCCCCTCCGACGTCATGGAGGTGTCCGGCATCGCCGTCACCACACCGTTGCGGACAGCCTGGGACCTGGGCAGAGTGCGGTTCCGCGAGTCCGCCATCTCCGGACTTGATGCGATGCTCCGGCTCGAGGCGTTCAGCAAGGACGAGCTGGTGGCCGGAGTGGAACGCTTCCGCGGCATGCGGTGGGTCACCCGGCTGCGAGAGCTGGCGCCGCTCGCGGATGGACGAGCCGCGTCACCCGGTGAGTCCGTCCTCCGCCTGAGATGGATCGACTGTGGGCTCCCGGCACCTGAACCCCAGGTCGAGGTGCGCCGCGACGGCGTCCTCATCGCGATCCTCGACATCGCGAACGAGTCGCTCCGCTTCGCGGCGGAGTACGACGGCGCGGAGTGGCACACCTCTCCTGAGCAGCGCAGGCATGACCGGGTCCGTCGTGACGACGCGGCAAGCCTGGGCTGGCTCATCGCGCCCTTCGTTGCCGCCAACGTGTTCGGCCTTCGGCGCGACTGCGATGACCTATTGCTCCAGGGCGCGATCGAGGCTCGCCGCCGAGCGGGGCACCGCATCACGGCCTGAGCAGACGCGCCGACTCGACGTCCCAGGCGTCAGCAGGCGCGCCGACTCGATCAGAAGATGATCTCCCCGGCCTTGCGGCGGGTGCGGAGCAGCTGCAGGGCCTCGTCGAGGATGTTGGCCGCCTCGGCGTCCGAGCGACGCTCCTTCACGTAGGCCAGGTGGGTCTTGTACGGCTCGATCTTGGGCGCCGGGGGCGGGTTGTCGCTGTCCATGCTGGCCGGCAGCCCGCACTTGGGGCAGTCCCACGCATCGGGGGGCTGGGCCTCCACCGCGAACGTCACCACCGAGCGGTGCTCGTGCGAGCAGAAGTAGGTCACGGCCTGACGGGGCGCGGCCTCACCGCGCTCGGCCTCGCCCATCGGGCCGGCGCCGACCCGACTTCCGCGGATTGCGTTTCCTCCAACAGCCACGTGCGCGGTCCTCTCTCAACTCTGGTAGGCCAGCAGCAGGCCCAGTGCGACGATGCAGGCGAACCAGATCACACCGATCCCGATCGTGAGTCGGTCGAGGTTCCGCTCCGCGACCGACGAGCCGCCCAGGGAGCTGGACACGCCACCCCCGAACATGTCGGACAGTCCGCCGCCGCGG
>DASSYC010000229.1:0-3963 GCA_035703465.1 Microbacterium sp.
CGGGGTCCGGGAGACGATGGATCGGGCGGGTATCCGGGAAGCGCACCGCGACGACCCGCCCCGGCACGCCGACGACGGTGGAGTACGGCGGCACGTCGGTGACGACCACCGAGCCGGCGCCGATGCGTGCGCCCTCGCCGACGTCCACCGCGCCGATCAACTGGGCGTGAGCGCCCACCACCACCCCGTCGTTGAGGGTTGGATGGCGCTTCTCGTGCAGCCGGCTGGTGCCGCCGAGGGTGACGCCCTGGTACAGCATCACGTCGTCGCCGATCTCGGCGGTCTCGCCGATCACGACACCCATGCCGTGATCGATGAAGAACCGTCGGCCGATTGTGGCACCGGGATGGATCTCGATCCCGGTCAGCCACCGTGTCACCTGGGAGCCGGCGCGCGCGAGGAAGCGCATCCGCCGCCGCCAGAGCGCGTGCCACACCCGGTGCGCCCAGAGGGCGTGCAGGCCGGGATAGAGCAGGGCGATCTCGAGGCTTCCGCGCGCTGCCGGATCGCGCAGCTTCGCCGCGGCGATGTCCTCGCGCACCCGCCCCCAGAACGACACGTCAGTCCTCTCGGAGGTCTTCGAACAGCGCGGTGGTGAGGTAGCGCTCACCGGTGTCGGGCGCGACCACGACGATCCGCTTGCCCGCGCTCTCTGGGCGCTTGGCGACCTCGAGCGCCGCCCACACGGCCGCGCCGGAGGACATGCCGACCAGCAGCCCCTCCTTGGCGGCGAGTTCACGCGCGACGCGCAGCGCGTCGTCGAATTCCACCGTGACCACCTCGTCGAGGATGTCGCGATCGAGCACCTCGGGGACGAAGTTGGGTCCGATGCCCTGGATCTTGTGCGGGCCTGGGTGACCCTCGCTGAGCACGGGGGAGTCCTTCGGCTCGACGGCGACGACGCGCACGCCCGGCACGCGCTCCTTGAGCACCTGGCCGACGCCGGTGATCGTGCCGCCCGTGCCGATGCCGGCGACGAAGATGTCGACGTCGCCGTCGGTGTCGCGCAGGATCTCCTCGGCGGTCGTGCGACGGTGGATCGCCGGGTTCGCCTCGTTCTCGAACTGGCGCACCAGGACGGCACCGGGGGTGTCCGCGACGATCTGCTGGGCGGCCTCGATCGCCCCGCTCATCCCCTTGGTCGGATCGGTGAGCTCGATCTGAGCGCCGAAGGCCTTCAGCAGCACACGTCGCTCCTTCGACATCGATGCGGGCATCGTCAGGATCACGTTGTAGCCGCGTGCCGCACCCACCATCGCCAGCGCGATGCCCGTGTTGCCGCTTGTCGATTCGACGATCGTGCCACCGGGGCGCAGCTGGCCGGATGCCTCGGCGGCGTCGACCATCGCGATGCCGATCCTGTCCTTCACGCTGGAGGCGGGGTTGAAGTACTCGAGCTTGACGAGCACCGTCGCATCGATCCCCTCCGTCAGACGGTTGAGTCGGACAAGGGGCGTGCCGCCGAACGCGGTGGTGATATCGGAGTGGATGCCGGACATGGAATGCCTTTCCAGTGGGAAGCTCTGCAACGCCGAACAAGCCTATGTGAGCGATCATTCCCGTGACCGATTGTGACGGACCCGAGGTGTACGCGGTGCTCTATGCTGGACGGCGCCCATGGCTGATCCGATCCCCCTGCGCGACGCCCTCGCGCACGCGACCGAACAGCTCGCGCGTGTGGGTGTTCCCGATCCCGCCGTCGACGCCGAGCTGCTCGCCGGCCACGCGCTCGCGCTGGGGAGGGGCGGAGTGCAGGCGGCAGCGCTGCGCGGCACAGTCCTCTCCGCCCAGGAGGCGGCGGCCATCGAGGCCCTCGTCCGGCGTCGCGAGGCGCGCGAGCCGCTGCAGCACATCACCGGGGTCGCGCCGTTCCGCCATCTCGTGCTGCGGGTGGGTCCGGGGGTGTTCGTCCCGCGCCCCGAGACCGAGGTCGTCGCACAGCTGGCGATCGATGCGCTGATGGCCGCCGCATCCGATTCCCCGGTCGCCGTCGACCTCGGCACCGGCAGCGGTGCGATCGCCCTGTCGCTGGCGACGGAGGTGCCGCACGCGCGTGTGCACGCGGCAGAGAAGTCCGCCGCCGCGTTCGCCTGGGCGCGCGAGAACTTCGCTGCGATCGGGGCCGCGAACGCCGCCGTGCAGCTCGTCGACCTGGCCGACGCCTTCCCCGAGCTGGACGGCACGGTGAGCGTCGTCGTCTCCAACCCGCCCTACGTGCCCGACGGTGCGATCCCGCGCGACCCGGAGGTTCGCGAATACGACCCGCCGCAGGCGCTCTACGCGGGCGCCGACGGACTGGACGTCGTGCGGGTGCTCAGCCGCACCGCGCTGCGGCTGCTGCGGCCCGGCGGCACCCTGATCGTCGAGCACGGCGAGTGGCAGGGTGCGGCGATCCGGGGGATCCTCGCGCACGACGGATGGCGCGCCGCCGCCACGCATCCCGACCTGACCGCACGCGACCGGGCGACCACCGCCGTCCGCCCCTGACGTCCGCGGGATCGCGGGGTCCCCGCGCGTAGACTGGTGCGGATATGTCCCCGCTCTTCGACTGCCGTGACGACGCGCAGCTGCTCTCCGGCATGCGGCAGGCCCGGCAGGCCGTCGCGCGCGGCGAACTGGTCGTGCTGCCCACCGACACCGTGTACGGCGTGGCCGCCGACGCCTTCTCGCCCTCGGCGGTGCAGCGCCTGCTCGACGCGAAGGGTCGGGGGCGCCAGTCGCCGCCGCCGGTGCTCGTGCCCGGGGTGACCACCCTGGAGGCGCTCGTGGAGACGGTGCCGCCGACCGTGCGCGCCCTCATCGACTCCTTCTGGCCCGGCGGGCTGACGATCGTCCTGCCCGCGCAGCCTTCGCTGGCGTGGGACCTCGGGGAGACCCGCGGGACGGTGGCGGTGCGGATGCCGGCACATCGGTTCGCGCTCGCTCTGCTGGAGGAGACCGGGCCCCTGGCCGTCTCCAGCGCCAACCTCACCGGCCAGGCCGCGGCGCTCACCGCCGACGCGGCGCGCGACATGCTCGGCGACGCCGTGGCCGTCTACCTCGACGACGGTCCGCCCGAGACCGGCATGGCCTCGACGATCGTCGACGCCACGAGCCTGGTCACCGAGGACGAGCCGATCGTGCGCGTGCTGCGCGACGGGGCGGTGTCGCGCGACAGCCTGCGCGAGGTGCTGGGGGACCTTCTCGAGCCCGACCCGGAGCCCGCCCCCTCGGAGCACGCCTCCCAGGAGCATGCCCCCCAGGAGCATGCAGAGTGAGGCAGTACGTCTTCACGATCCTGCTCACGGCCACGATCTCGCTGGTCCTGTCGTGGGCCGTGTGGCGGCTGAGCCTGCGGTTCAAGCTCTATCCCGGCATCCGCGATCGGGATGTGCACAAGACCCCGACGCCGCGCCTGGGCGGCATCGCGATGTACCTCGCCATCATCGCCGCCTTCGCGGTATCGGCGGCGATGCCGTACTTCTCGATCATCTGGGACGACCCCGCCACGATGTACTCGATCATCGGTGCGATGACCCTCATCGTGGTGGTGGGCATCGCCGACGACGTGTGGGATCTGGACTGGATGATCAAGCTGGGCGCGCAGTTCGCCGCAGCGGGCATCATCGCGTGGTTCGGCGGCCTGCAGATCCTCTCGCTGCCGATCGGCGGCATGACCGTCGTCTCGAGCTGGCTGAGCCTGACGCTCACGCTCTTCGCGATCGTCATCGTGATGAACGCGGTGAACTTCATCGACGGCCTGGACGGCCTCGTCGCCGGGGTCTGCCTCATCGCGAACGGGATCTTCTTCGTCTACTCGTATCTGCTGGTGCGCGACACCGGGGCCTCGTCGTACTTCAACCTCGCCTCGTTCATAGCGGCGGTGCTGATCGGGGTGTGCCTGGGATTCCTGCCGTTGAACTGGAGCCCCGCCAAGCTGTTCATGGGCGACTCGGGCGCACTCGTGCTGGGGCTGCTGATGGC
>DASSYC010000009.1:0-2070 GCA_035703465.1 Microbacterium sp.
CGCCCTGCCCGTCGAGAACTTCTCCACGAAGGACGGCCAGCACACGAACGGCATCTACGGCTTTCTGGCCATGCTCATCAACCTCATCAAGGCGGAGCAGCCGACGCATCTGGCGGTCGCCTTCGACACGTCCCGCCACTCGTTCCGCACCGAGGTGTACCCGGAGTACAAGGCGAACCGCTCCGAGACGCCTGCGCCGTTCCAGGGGCAGATCCCGCTGCTGAAGGAGTCGCTGGCGGCGATGAACATCCCGGTGCTGGCACAGGAGCAGGTCGAGGCCGACGACATCCTCGCGACCCTCGCGACCCGCGGGGCCGCCGAGGGCTACCGCGTGCTCGTCTGCTCCGGCGATCGCGACACGATCCAGCTCGTGAACGACGACATCACGCTGCTGTACCCGAACGTGCAGGGCGTCTCGCAGCTGAAGCGCTACGACCGCCAGGCCGTCATCGACAAGTACGGGGTGCCGCCTGAGCAGTACCCCGACATCGCCGCCCTGGTGGGCGAGACCAGCGACAACCTTTCCGGGGTGCCGAAGGTCGGCGAGAAGACGGCG
This sequence comes from Microbacterium sp., assembly GCA_035703465.1. GTDB lineage: Bacteria > Actinomycetota > Actinomycetes > Actinomycetales > Microbacteriaceae > Microbacterium. Next base: position 557 of record DASSYC010000009.1, read on the forward strand.
GTGAAGTGGCTCACCCAGTTCGGCTCCCTGGAGAACCTTCTCGAGAACGCCGACAAGGTCACCGGCGTCGTCGGCGGCAACCTGCGCGAGCACCTCGACGACGTCAAGCGCAACCGCGAGCTGAATCGGCTGCTCACCGACCTCGAACTGCCCGTCGGCCCCGACGACCTGGCCGTTCAGCCGATCGATCCGCAGGCCGTGCGCGACATCTTCGCACGCCTGGAATTCCGCACCCTGCTGCCCCGCGTCTTCGAGATGGCCGGCGCGGCCGCCGCCGAGGCCGAGCTCGCGTCCCGCCCGCCGGCGCAGACCGCCCCGACCGCACAGCAGGCGGACGCCGACGCGATCACCGCCTGGCTCGACGCCGCGATGGACCTCCCGCTTGCGTTGACCGTCGAGACGGCGGGCGGCCTGCCGACCCGGGTCGGGATCGCGAACGACGCGGAGGCGATCGAGTTCGACTGGAACGAGGATGCCGTGGCCTCGGCGTTCGGCGAGTGGCTCGCCTCGGACGCCCCCAAGGTGATGCACGACGCCAAGCCGCAGGTGAAGGCGCTGCGGCGCGCCGGCGTCGCCATCGAGGGGCTGTCGTTCGACACGCTGCTGGCGGGATGGCTGCTGCGCCCGAGCCTTCCCGACAAGACGCTGGCCGACCTGGTCGAGCGCTGCCTGGGCGAGAGGCTGCCCGAGGCCGACCCGTCGCAGCTGGTCCCCGAGACCGAGGGGGCGACGCCCGGCCAGGTGTCCTGGTACATCCTGCGGGTCGCCGATGTGCTGCGTGCCGACCTTCCCGCTCCCGTCGCCGGCGTGCTCGCCGACATCGAGCTGCCCACGCTGTCCGCGCTGGCCGACATGGAACTCGCCGGCGTCGCCGTCTCGCACGAGAAGCTCGCGGCGTTCTCCGGCGATCTGGGCGCGCGCGCCGACGGCCTCGCACAGCAGGCGTACGCGGCCATCGGCCGGGAGGTGAACCTCGGCTCGCCGAAACAGCTGCAGGAAGTGCTTTTCGAAGACCTGCAGCTGCCGAAGACCCGCAAGACGAAGACCGGGTACTCGACGGATGCCGCAGTGCTCGCCGACCTGCAGGAGACCAATCCGCACCCCTTCCTCGATCTGCTGCTGCAGCACCGGGAGGCCACCAAGCTGCGCCAGATCATCGAGTCGCTCGACACCGCCATCGGCGACGACGGTCGCATCCACACCACGTATCTGCAGACCGGCAGCCAGACCGGCCGCCTGTCGAGCACCGACCCGAACCTGCAGAACATTCCGATCCGCACGGAGGAGAGCCGCCGCATCCGCGCCGCGTTCGAGGTGGGGCAGGGGTACGAGAGCCTCCTCACGGCCGACTACTCGCAGATCGAGATGCGCATCATGGCGCATCTGTCCGAAGACCCCGGCCTGATCGAGGCGTTCAACTCCGGCGAGGACACCCACCGCTTCGTGGGCTCGCGCGTATTCGGCGTCGCGCCCGAGGACGTCGATGCGGGCATGCGCACCAAAGTGAAGGCGAT
>DASSYC010000033.1:0-6438 GCA_035703465.1 Microbacterium sp.
TGCGACTACACGCGCAAGCGCATCAGCGTCTCGCGCTACCTCGCCGCCCGATACGACGACGACACCAACCACCAGACGCTGCTGCACGAGGTCGCCCACGCGCTAGCGGGGCCGGGTGCCGGTCACGGAGCGCAGTGGAAGCGGGTCGCGCGAGACCTGGGGTACGTGGGCGGCCGAACGCACGACGGCGAGACCGCGACCGAACTCGCGCCGTGGATCGGCGTCTGCCCGACTGGCCACACCGTCTTCCGGCACCGGCGGCCCGCACGGGAGACCTCGTGCTCGAAGTGCGCGCGCAGCTACGATCCGCGATTCCGGTTCACCTGGACTCGACGGGAGATCACCCGTGCGACCCGCCTCGCGGCGATGACGCCGCGCTGAGCGACCCGTTCAGAGCGCTTCGAAGATCCCACCGCGCAGCACCGGCACGACATCGGTCGCGTCGACCTCTGCGGCGTTCAAGACGTCGGCCCGCGCATCGCGGCCGAGCAGCTCTCGCCCGGAGCCGCTTGCGGTCAGCAGGTGCCGAGTGGCACGCCGCAGTCCGCGGAACGCCTCGCAGGCCGCGGCAGCCTCCGGTGAGGAGTGATCGATGCCGAGCTCGGCGAGCGCATCGATGATGGCACCGGCGCCGAGCTGGTCTTCGACGGCGAACCGCAGTCCGCCCGCGCCATCCGCCGCAGGGAGCTCGCCGGAGGCGATGACGGCGACGCTGGTCCGTGCATCCCGTCGCTCCTGCTCGGCCAGCACGGCGCGGGCCACCGCCGACGCGTTTCGCAGGCAGCCCAGCAGCATGAGCGGCGCGGGATGGAGGGCGGATGCCGCTGCCGCGACGGCCGCGCCGTTCACCGACACCGCGTGGGCAGCCTCATCGAGCGGAACGGTCTCACCGCGCGCGACGGCATCGGTCACCTTGGTCGAGAACCGCAGCACGTCGACCACGACGACGACATCCGGCACGGCCCCGGCCAGCCGGGCGAGCCCATCGACACCCCATTCGCAGCGCACCTGGTAGAAGCTCTGATCGAACGGTCGGGTCACAGCGTCGGCGTGCACCCGTCGAGGGTACCGGGTTGGATGCCGGCTCCGGCAGTCGATCAGCTTTCGAAGCGCATCGATGAGACCGGGCCCCCGGGATAGTACCGGTGCCGTGCGCCGGTGGTCAGCCCGCTGCCCGCCCCCGCCGCGCGCAGTGCATCGATGAGCGCGAACGCGTCGGCACGCTGCGGTGCCTCGTCATCGCCGCGCACCGCCGCGAGCTCGCGACCGATCACCTCCGGATCGCGGTCGTCCGGGGGCGTCGCCACCACTCTCGCGTCGGGCGTGCCGATCTCGCCGACCACACGTGACCCCACCCCCCAGACGGGGAACAGGGCCTGTGCCTCAAGCCCCACCACGTCGGGGGAATGCTGGGCACCGGCAGTCCACTCGAGGCAGTAGCCGAAGAGTGTCGCCGTGGGGTCGGTGACCCGCAGCCGCTCGCTGTCGGACGTCGCCCGCGGCGTCCAGGTGTACAGGACGATGAGGGCGTGCGAGCCGACATCGCTGTCCAGCGGGACGACCGGGCGCCCGAGCCGGGTGCCGATCGCCCATGCGAGGATCTCGCTGTCACGGTCCAGGCCGTGCGCGACGACGCTCACCGGGCGGGATGCGCGTGCGAGAACCTGCAGCAGCGCCGTCAGGCGGGTGGCGAACGAATCCGGGTTGTCCCACACCATCGCCCAGCGGCCGCCCATCCCCTCGTACTCGGCATCGGCGACGTCGAGGACGGTCATGCCGTTGAGAATCAGCTCCCAACCGCGCAGGTCGTCGCCCCGTGGACGCCCCAGCGGTGCGAGGGCGTCGGCGCGCTCGAGGCGCAGTCCGGTCGTGCGGTGCAGCACGCCCAGCTCGCCGTCGGGTTTCAGCCGCGGATACATGGCCCGCGCGGCGTCGAGATCGCCGCTGAGCGCCGCGTCGTTCGCGAACAGAGCGCGCAGGACCTCGGCTCGGTCGACGGCGTCGGGATGCGCCGCCATGACAGCGACGGCCTCGCCGTAGCGCTCGAGCTGCTCCAGAGCGATGACGAGTTCACAGAGGCAGTCGATGTCGCCGGGGCGCAGCGCCAGCGCGCGGCGCAGCGAAGGGATCGCGAGGTCGGCCAGCCCCACATCGACCAGCTCGTAGCCCGCGAGATGCAGTTCGCGAGGGTCGTCGAATGCGTCCGCCGCCCGCCTCAGCCGGTCAGCGGCATCGGGTGCACCGAGCGTCTGCAGCAGCGCGCCCAGCTCCCGGAGCCTGCCGGGATCGATCCGCTCTGATTCGCGGCGCAGCTCTGCAAGCCGGCTCCGCGCGGCGTCCGCATCCAGCGCCGCGGGCGTGCTCCCCGGCACGATGGGAACGGGCTGGGTGGCGGGACCGCTGGTCTCCAACCCGGTCACGGCGGGCTCCGGGACGGGCCGCTCGGGTGCAGGCCGCTCCGGCGCAGCCGGCTCCGGGACGGCCGGCTCCGGCGCCGCCGCCACGGCGTTCAGCACCCCCGCCGCCATCGGCACCGCGTCGCTGAGGAACACGTCCAGGCCCTCGGCGCCGCGCATCGCCGACGCCGCTCCGAGGTTCGTGTGCCGGCCGTCGGCGAACATCGCGAAGTAGCAGTCATCATGGAGGCCCGCAGCGGTCTCGGCGGTGATCACCGCTCTCACCTCGCCGGCAGGCCCGTACAGGACGAGGAGGTGCTCGTACTGCATTCCGAGGGGATTGGGCCCGACGCGGGCTCCGACGAGACGCTCGACGCGGCTGCCCGCCGGTGCGCCGGGCACCGTGACCGGCACCGCATCGTCCCATCCGATCAGATGCGGGCCGCCGTTGGCACGCGCGAAGCGTTCGAGCGGCGAGCTGTCCGGGGCCGCACCGCCGGACGACGCACCCCGCTTCCTGCCGAACCATCCCATGACGCCTCCCGCGCGCTGCCGTAGGGAACAGAATGCCGCATGCCGCCTCCAGTTCCACGACCGGCGCCCACTGCCGGATGCGAGACTGGGCGGATGCGGATGCGGGTGCTGCTCAAGCTCGAGATCGACTGCGACGTCGATGCCGCGTGGCGCGCGCTGCACTCCCCGCGCGCCGTCGCCGAGCTGTACGGACCACTCATCGACCTGAAACCGCTCGACCCCGGCGGCCTGCCGACCAGCTGGGCGCCAGGAAGTGACGGCGCCCCGAGATCGGAGGCGGTCGGCGTGCAGCTGCGGCTCGCCGGCATCCTGCCCCTCGGCCGTCAGCTGATCCAGCCGAGCGATCGCGTCCTCACCGACCCGCGCGATGGCTCACCGGTGCGCACGCTGCGCGACACCGGCATCCCGATCTCCGGTCCGCTGGCGGGACTGGATGTCTGGGACCACCAGATGGCGGTCTCGCCCGCGCCGCGCAACCCGTCGCGCACTCTGTGGCGCGACCGGCTCGTGATCGGCGGCGCCGTCGCGCCCTTGGTCTGGCCGCTGCTGTGGTCGACCTGGCAGTGGCGGGCCGCCCGCATCCGCGCGCTCGCGCCGAGCTGGGCCTACGACCCGCCGGCCGAGGACGACACCGACGTCGGGGTCAGTGCCGGGGAACGACCGTCAGCACTCGCGCGATGAAGTCGAGGAACTCCTGCATGTAGGTTCGCAGGAACTCCTCGGTCGACTCCACGGTCACGTTGCCGTCGTCGTCGATGAGGCCCTCCGTCATGTGGATGTAGGCCTCCGGCGAGGTCATCTGCCGCATGTTGAGGAAGGCGAGGGTGGCGCGCAGGCTCTGCTGTCCCACGGCCGTGCCGATCTGCCCGGCCGAGGCGCCGATCATCGCGGCGGGCTTGTTCGCCCACACGTTCTCGCCCCACGGACGGCTGCCCCAGTCGATCCCGTTCTTCAGCGCGCCGGGGATCGACCGGTTGTACTCGGGCGTCACGAAGAGGATGGCATCCACTGCTCCGATGGCGGCCTTGAAGTCGCGGGCGACCTGCGGGTAGTCCGCGTCGAAGTCGCGGTTGTACAGCGGGAGGTCGGCGTACGCGATCTCCTCCAGCTGCATCTCGGCGGGGGCGAGCTTCACGAGCGCCTCTGAGAGCCGCCGGTTGATGGACTCGCGCGACAGGCTGCCGACGATGTATCCCACCCGGTAAGGCGGCTCGTGTTCGATGATGTCGATCTGCATGACTCCTCCTCATTGAACAGCGTGCGGGCCAGCATGCACGCCCGCCGCCGAGGCCACCACCCCGTTGACAAGAGCGGATTTCTCGGCGGCGGACCGGGTCAGGCGTGGGCGAGGGCGGCGACGGGCGGCACACGGGTCGCCAGGCGGGTGGGGGCGACGGATGCCACCAGCGTCAGCACCGCCGTCGCCGCGACGATCGCGACGACCGGCCACAGCGGAATCGCGGGGGCGACGAACGTCGCCGCAGCGGGGGCATCAGGGCGCACCGGCACCGTGCCCAGCAGCGACTGGGCGCCGGCCCACCCGTAGGCCACCCCGAGCACCAGCCCGGTCGCCACGGCGGCGACCGTGATGTGCGCGGCCTCCAGCAGCACCATCGCCCGCACCTGCGAGTTCGACAGGCCGAGCGCGCGCAGCAGGCCGAGCTCGCGCGTGCGCTGGACGACGCCGATCGTGAGCAGGTTCACCAGCCCCACCGCGGCGATCACCGCCGACACCGCGACGATCCCCATCATGATGCCGGAGAAGGTGTCGATGAGGGCCGTCATCTCGGCGGGCATGTCGCCGCCGGATGCCGCGACGAGCACCGCCTTCGCGGACTCGAGTGCGACGGCGAACATCGTCACAAGCGTCACGCCCATCACGACCCCGATCGCCATGCGGCTGGACCGCTCGGGGTGACGCAGCGCGTTCTGCGCCGCCAGGCGCGCGGTCGCCGACCCCCCGAACAGGCGGCCGACCAGGCGCAGCACTGGCGGCATGACCAGGGTCGCGCCCAGGGCCAGCCCGGTGAAGGACAGCATGCCGCCGCCGAAAGCCACCACGATGCCCAGCGGCGTCACGAGCCCCAGCAGGATGCCGGCAGCCAGCAGCGCTCCCCCGGCGACGAACAGAGCGATCGCGGCGACGTTGCGGCCGGTGCGGCGCACGTACTCGTCGTGGCCGCGCTCGACCGCGCCGCCGAGCGCCTCCAGCGGGGTGACGGTCAGCACGCGGCGCGAGCCCGCCCACGCGGCGGCCCACGTGGTCAGTGCCACCGTGGCGGCCGGGATCAGCAGCACCGCCTGCACCACGCGGTACTCCACCCCCTGGACGCCCAGCACGCGCTCGGCCACGACGATGCCGGCGGTCGACAGCCCGGTGCCGATCACGAGCCCCAGCACGGACCCGATCGCGCCGACGGCCAGACCCTGCCGGGCGACCTCGCCGCGCTGCGATCGCGCCGAGGCGCCGATCAGCCGCAGCAGCGCGATGCCCCGGGTGCGGCCGGCGACGATCGTGGCGAACGTGTTGGCGGTCACGATCGCGGCGACGTAGACGGCGACGCCGACCAGCAGCGTGGTGAGAATGCCGAGCACGAACGCGAGCGTGCCGCTGCCGCCCAGATACGGGTCGGCGCGCAGCACGGCGGCCAGATACCCGGTCGCCGAGAGGAGCACGACGCCGAGTGCGGTCGAAAGGGCCGCCACGAGGATGCTCGCGCCCATGCCCCGCTCGCGGAGCCACGCGCCCGTCGACAGGCTCGAGGATCGGGTGCTGCCGCTCATGCCGCCACCTCCGCGGCGCGCTCGGCGGCCAGCATGAAGGCGCTGACCTCCTCCGCGGACTGGCGGGGCTTGTCGGCGACGAGACGCCCGTCGCCGAGAAAGACGACGCGGTCGGCATAGGACGCGGCGACCGGATCGTGCGTGACCATCGCGATGGACTGCCCCCGCTCGCGGCTGGCAGCCTGCAGCAGGGCCAGCACCTCGCGGCCGCTGCGCGAGTCGAGGTTGCCGGTGGGCTCGTCGGCGAAGACCAGATCGGGGCCGGTGGCCAGGGCCCGGGCGATCGCGACCCGCTGCTGCTGCCCGCCGCTGAGCTCGTGCGGTCGGTGCCGCAGCCGCGGCCCGAGTCCCAGCGACTCGATGAGGCCATCGATGCGGGCGCGCTCGAGCACGCTCGGACGGCGCCCGTCGAGGTCGAACGGCAGCATGATGTTGGCGCGCGCATCGAGGGTCGGCACGAGGTTGTACGCCTGGAAGACGAACCCGACGCGACGGCGGCGCAGGACGGTGAGCTCGAGGTCACCGAGTCCGGTGATCTCGGTGTCGCCGAGCCATGCCCGCCCGCTGCTGGCCGCGTCCAGGCCCGCCATGACGTGCATGAGAGTGGACTTGCCCGAACCGGACGGGCCCATGATCGCGGTGAACTCGCCGCGACGGATGCCAACGGTGAGGCCGTCGAGAGCGCGCACGGCGTTCTCGCCCGTCCCGTAGGTCCTGGTCACGT
>DASSYC010000059.1:0-31506 GCA_035703465.1 Microbacterium sp.
TCCTCCTCGGCGGTGCGCACTTCTTCGACGTCGCCGTACCCGGCCTCGCTGAGCGCGTCGAGCACCTCCTGGACGAGCACCTCGGGAACGGATGCTCCACTGGTGACGCCCACGGTGTTCACTCCGTCCAGCCAGGACTGCTGCACCTCTTCGGCGTAGTCGACGCGGTACGCGGCCTTGGCGCCGTACTCCAGCGCCACCTCGACCAGGCGCACGCTGTTGGAGGAGTTCGCCGAGCCGACCACGATCACCAGGTCCGCCTCACGGGCGACCTTCTTGATCGCGACCTGGCGGTTCTGGGTGGCGTAGCAGATGTCGTCCGACGGCGGGTCTTGCAGTTCGGGGAAGCGCTCGCGCAGCCGCCGCACGGTCTCCATCGTCTCGTCGACCGACAGCGTGGTCTGCGAGAGCCACACGACTCGCGAGGGGTCGCGCACCTCTACGGTGTCGGCCTCGGCGGGCGAGTTGACGATCGTGACGCGGTCGGGAGCATGCCCGGCGGTCCCCTCGACCTCTTCGTGGCCGTCGTGGCCGATGAGCAGGATCTCGTAGTCGTCGCGCGCGAAGCGCACCGCCTCGCGGTGCACCTTGGTCACGAGCGGGCAGGTCGCGTCGATGGCATGCAGGCCGCGATCGGATGCCGACTGCACGACGGCCGGCGAGACCCCGTGCGCGCTGAAGACGACGTGGGCGCCCTCGGGCACCTCCTCGACCTCTTCGACGAAGATCGCGCCCTGCTGCTCGAGCTCGGTGACGACGTGGATGTTGTGCACGATCTGCTTGCGGACGTAGACGGGTGGGCCGAAGCGCTCCAGTGCCTTCTCGACGGCGACGACGGCGCGGTCGACGCCGGCGCAGTACCCGCGGGGTGCGGCCAGCAGCACCCGCTTCTGTCCGGCCACCGGGTTATCCTGAAGCGGGCCGCGACGCCTGAGGCCCTTCGGAGGGATCCGGGGTACGGGCAGGCCGACGACAGGGGTGGTGGTCACCCCTCGATTCTACGGGCGTGCACCTGCACAGGCCCTGGGCAGGAGACGATGACCGAGTTCCGCGCACAGCCGGGCGAGCCGTCCGACCCCGGCGCGGTGCACCCCCGGGACTCCAAGCCGGACGCGCCGACGTCCGTGTCGCGCCTGAACGACACCATCCGCGGGTTCGTCGAGAAGTGGGGCTTCGTCTGGGTCGAGGGCGAGATCACCTCGTGGAGCCTGCGCGGCGGCAACGTCTTCGGCCGCCTCAAGGATGTCGACACCGATGCTCTGATCTCCTTCCGGCTGTGGTCGAAGACGCTGCAGCGACTCCCCCGCGATCTCAAGATCGGCGATCGGGTGGTCGCCTGCGTGAAAGCCGACTACTTCGTGCGCCAGGGAGACTTCACATTCACCGTGTCGGCGATGCGCCACGTCGGCCTGGGCGATCAGCTCGAGAAGCTCGAGCGTCTGCGCGCGCAGCTGCGCGCGGAAGGGCTCTTCGATCCGGCGCGCCGCAGGCCGATCCCGTTCCTGCCGCACATGATCGGCCTGATCACCGGCGAGCGGTCGGATGCCGAGAAGGACATCCATCGCAACGCCGAGCTGCGCTGGCCGCAGGTGCGGTTTCGCACGGTGCATGCGGCCGTGCAGGGAGACCGCTGCGTGCCCGAGACCATCGCGGCGCTGCAGCGGCTGGATGCCGACGCCGAGGTGGATGTCATCGTCATCGCCCGCGGCGGCGGCGACCCGCAGCACCTCCTGGGCTTCAGCGACGAGCGGCTGCTGCGGGCGGTGGCCGCGGCATCCACGCCTGTGGTCAGCGCCATCGGACACGAGAACGACCGCCCGCTGCTGGATGACGTCGCCGACCTGCGCGCGTCGACGCCGACCGATGCCGCCAAGCGCCTCGTGCCCGACGTCGCCGAGCAGCGGTCGCTCGTGCGCGAGCTGCGGTGGCGGCTGGCGAACCGGCTCACCCAGCGCATCTCGCACGACATCGCCCAGCTCGAGCAGGTGCGCTCGCGCCCCGCGCTGCGCGCCCCCGAGACGATGCTGCAGGGACGCGAGCACGAGCTGTTCCTGCTGGTCTCGCGCGGCCGGGATGTGCTGCAGCGGATGACGGATGCCGGCGGTCGCCGCACCGACGAGCTGCGCGCTTCACTGCGTGCCCTCTCACCCGGTGCGACCCTTGCCCGCGGCTACGCGATCGCCCACCTCGAGGGCGGAGTGATCATCCGCGACGCGGCGCAGGCGCCGGACGCTGCAGAGGTCGTGGTGACCGTCGGTCGGGGATCGTTCGCCGCGGTGTCCCGGGGCGAACTCGCGGACGGCTGAGGCTTGGCCCTGTGCGAGCTATGTTCTATTGAGTTCGGCGACTTATCCACATTCGCGGGGTTGTCGGGATGGATGTCGGAGGTGTTCGCCATACTGGATTCATGACGCATCAACCCCTGGAATGAAGGCGGCACCACAGACTGCGACCGAGGAATCCTGCTCTGCCGCTACCACCACCTCACCCTGCACAACAACGGGTGGCGGATCACCCGCGACCGCACCGGGCCGCTCCTCCTCCACCCACCCCCGCACCCGGATCCGAGCCGATCGTGCTCAGATCCAAATCGCCCTTCCGGTGGCTGTGGGACCCACCACCCGAGCGAGCATCCTGGCGGCGAGCTGCATGAACCGATTCGGCCGTTGGTCGGCAGCCGGGAGCCGTCCAGGGAGCAGAACGGGCCCTCGGAGCACCGCGCCTAAGATGGAGACATGAACGCGCCGAGCGAAGCAGCCGACGTCGCGACGCTGTCCTTCGAGCAGGCGCGCGATGAGCTGGTGCGCGTGGTCTCCGAGCTCGAACAGGGTGCGCCGACGCTGGAGCACTCTCTCGCGCTCTGGGAACGGGGCGAGGCCCTCGCGGCGCGCTGCGAGGAGTGGCTGCTGGGCGCGAAGCGCCGGCTCGAGGCAGCCCGCTCATCCACCGAGCCGGAGACGAGCGAATGATGGCGTCGTCGCCTCGCGTCGTCGCCGAGCTCGGCCGTCCGGAGACGCCGGACGAGACCACCGCGCGCAAGTCCGAGGCATCCCGGGTCTACCGCTCGAGCCAGACGACGCGCAACCTCGTCGCGGCGCTGCTGGTCACCCTCGGCATCGTCCTGGTGATCGTGCTCGCCGTCCCGCGCGGCGACCTTCCCGAGCGCGCACCCATCGACGTGGCCGCCGTCGCGCAGGAGGTCGGTGCCGCCCGCGGCATCGACGTCGTCGTGCCCAGTGTGCCGGCCGACTGGCGGGTCAACGTCGCGGCCGTGGAATCCGGCGACATCACGCAGTGGACGATCGTGTACGCACTGCCGTCCGAGACCGACTTCATCCGCGTCGCGCAGGGCTTCGGCGCCGACCAGGCCTGGGCGTCGCGCAAGCTTCGCGGGACTGCGCCCACCGGCACGGTCTCCATCGACGGCATCGTCTGGGATCGCTACGAGATCGCCGATCCGGCCTCCACCGGCAATGTGACCGCGGCGATCGGCACGCAGAGCGGTGACGACCACATCCTCGTCTACGGTGCCGCGACGACAGACGATCTCGAACTCGTCGCCGCATCGCTGAGCGAGCAGCTGCACGAGCGGGAGTCGGAGGCGAAGTGACAGAAGACCACGCCACACCGCAGAAGGTGTGGGACGAGATGCTGCGCGGCAACGCCCGGTTCGTCGCAGGCGATCCCACCCACCCTCGTCAGAACGTCGAGCGCCGGCACGAGCTCGAGCACGTGCAGCATCCGCGCGCCACGATCTTCGGCTGCTCGGACTCGCGCCTGGCTGCAGAGATCATCTTCGACAAGGGCCTGGGCGACCTGTTCGTCGTCCGCAATGCCGGGCACATGGTCGGGGAGTCGATCGTCGCCAGCCTGGAGTTCGCCGTCACCCTCCTCGACGTGCCGCTCATCGTGGTGCTCGCCCATGACAGCTGCGGCGCGGTCCGCGCGGCGATCAACGGCACCGCGATCGATGCCGACCCCCTGCCGCCCCACATCTGGAAGCTCATCGCCCCGATCGTTCCTGCGGCGCGGCGGGTGCTCGCCGACACCGGGGGAACCCGTCCGGAGGACATCGATGCCGAGCTGGTGGGTCGCGAGCATCTGCGCAACACCGTCGCCGACATCCTCGAATCCTCCGAGCTCATCAGCGAGGCCGTCGCCGACGGCCGCCTGGGCATCGTCGGCGCCAACTACCGGCTCGCGGAGGGCACCGCGGTGCCCATCGTCGCCGTCGGCGTCGACATCCATGCGTCCGCCTGACGCACCCGAACCCGAACGTCGCCGAAGAGAGGAACAGCCGTGACCGACATCGAGTACCGCATCGAGCACGACACCATGGGCGAGGTGCGCGTCCCGAAGAACGCGCTCTACGCCGCGCAGACCCAGCGCGCCGTCGACAACTTCCCGATCTCCGGAGATGTCCTCGAGTCCGCACAGATCGTGTCGCTCGCTCGGATCAAGAGGGCCGCCGCCATCGCGAACAAAGAGCTCAAAACCCTTGACGGCGCCATCGCCGACGCGATCGTGGTCGCGGCGGACCGCATCATCGCGGGCGAGTTCGCCGACCAGTTCCCGATCGATGTCTACCAGACCGGCAGCGGCACCTCCACGAACATGAACATGAACGAGGTGCTCGCGACGCTTGCGACGCAGGCGCTCGGCTCCCCGGTGCACCCGAACGACCACGTGAACGCCTCACAGTCGTCGAACGACGTCTTCCCCACCTCGGTGCACATCGCCGTCACGCAGGAGCTCATCGACGACCTCATCCCCGCGCTCGACCATCTCGCCGTCGCGCTCGAGGCCAAGGCCGAGCAGTGGAAGACGGTGGTCAAAGCCGGTCGCACGCATCTGATGGATGCCACCCCGGTGACGCTCGGCCAGGAGTTCGGCGGCTACGCAAGGCAGATCCGCCTCGGAATCGAGCGGGTGCGGGCGGTGCTTCCGCGCGTGGCCGAGGTGCCGCTGGGCGGCACCGCAGTGGGCACCGGCATCAACACGCCCGTCGGCTTCCCGCAGCGCGTCATCGAGATCATCGCCGACGACACCGAGCTGCCGATCACCGAGGCGAAGGACCACTTCGAGGCCCAGGCCAATCGCGACGGGCTGGTGGAGGCATCCGGCGCCCTGCGCACCATCGCGGTCTCTCTGACGAAGATCAACAACGACGTGCGCTGGATGGGATCGGGGCCGAACACCGGGCTGGGCGAGCTGCACATCCCCGACCTGCAGCCGGGTTCGTCGATCATGCCCGGGAAGGTCAACCCCGTCGTCCCCGAAGCCGTGCTCATGGTGTGCGCACGGGTCATCGGCAACGACGCCACCGTCGCGTGGGCCGGCGCGTCCGGACTGTTCGAGCTCAACGTCGCCATCCCGGTGATGGGCACGGCGGTCCTGGAGTCCATCGAGCTGCTGGCGAATTCGTCGCGCGTCCTGGCCGACAAGACCATCGACGGCCTCGAGGCGAACCTCGAGCGCGTCACCGCACTGGCCGGCATGTCGCCGTCCATCGTGACCCCGCTCAACAAGGTCATCGGCTACGAAGCCTCGGCGAAGATCGCCAAGCACGCGGTGGCGGAGGGCATCACCGTGCGTGAGGCCGTCCTGGCCCTCGGCTACGTCGACCGTGGCGAGATCACCCTCGAGCAGCTCGACGCGAAGCTCGACCTGCTCTCCATGACCCACCCGGGCTGACCGGGCGAGGGTCATAATCGGAGGATGATGCCCGGTTCGAGGATGGTCTCGGCGCGCGCACGGATACTGGTGACGATCCTCGCCGTGGCGTTCGTCGGCTTCCTCATCGTGGGCAGCGTGACCTTCCTCGTGCAGCGCGAGCGGATCCTGCGCGAAGTGGACACCCGGCTGAACGCCCAGGTCGCGACCCTCGGCGCGATGGCTGACACTGCGGCGGCGGACCCGAACCACTCGGAGGCGGCGGGCATGACCGTCGAAGACCTCGCCGGCGGCCGGTTCGACTCGGTGGAGGAATACCTGCGCGACGCCGTGCGCCGCCTCGTTCCCGGTCGCAACGAGGCATCCGTCGGCGTCATCGACGCCGTCCCGCGCCTGGTGCCGCAGACCCTTTCGGGCTTCGACATCTCTCAGAACGAAGAGCTGATCGCGCGCGCCGTCGAGGAGACCGGTGGCACAGAGGGCGCGATGCTCGGCACCGCAGCCACCGCCTCGGGCACACTGCGCTACATCGCGATCCCGGTCGCGATGCCCGACGACCCGACGGCCGGGCTGTACATCCGCGCGGTGGATCTGGGCGCCGAGCTCGAGCCGGTGACGACATCGATGGTCACCTTCGGCGTCGCGGCGCTGGGCACCCTGCTGGCCATCGCGGCGGTGGGCTGGTTCGTCGTCGGGCGCCTGCTCTCGCCCATCCGCCGACTGCGCGCGACCGCCGACGCCATCACGATCTCGGACCTCGGAGCCCGCATCCCCGAACAGGGCAACGACGACATCTCCGACCTCACACGCACCGTGAACTCGATGCTCGCGCGGCTCGAGGGCTCTGTCGGCGCACAGCGTCAGCTGCTCGATGACGTCCGCCACGAGCTGAAGACGCCCATCACCATCGTCCGGGGTCACCTGGAGATGATGGATGCCGCGGACGCCGGCGATGTGCAGGCGACCCGCGAGCTCGGCATCGCCGAACTCGACCGCCTCACCCGCCTCGTCGAGGATATCGACCTGCTCGCCGCGGTGGAAGGCGACCAGTTCGCCATGGAACCGGTCGCGCTGTGCGCCCTCACCGCGCGCATGGGCGAACTGGTCACGGTCATCCCCGGTCATGACTGGCGGCTGGATGCCACGGGGCAGACGATCTTCGATGCCGATGCGGACCGTCTGCTGCAGGCCTGGCTGCAGCTGGCCGAGAACGCGGCGAAGTACACTCCCGTGGGCGCGCCGATCGAGGTCGGAAGCGGAATCGACGGCGACGCGGCCCTCCTCTGGGTGCGAGACCACGGCCCGGGCATCCCACCGCAGTTCCGGCACCGCATCTTCCAGCGCTTCGACCGGGCTCACGGGGCCCGCACCGTCGGCGGGTCCGGCCTGGGGCTCGCGATCGTCGAGGCCATCGCCAAGGCGCACGGCGGCTCGTGCGATGTCGCCGATACGCCCGGCGGGGGTGCGACCTTCACCATCCGCGTCCCGCTGGCCCCGTCGCACATGCCCGCGACGCCGGCGCCGCCGCTGCCTGTCCCGGCCGCGACGCTGCGCAGAGAAGTCGCCTGATGACGCGGATCCTCATCGCCGAGGACGAGCCGCGCATCTCGTCGTTCGTCAGTCGCGGCCTCGAGGCCGCCGGCTATGCGACCGTGATCGTGGATGACGGCGCAGAGGCCTATCGACGCGCCGTCGCCGGCGGCATCGATCTGATCCTGCTCGATGTCGGGCTGCCGTCGATGGACGGCTTCGAGGTGCTCTCGGAGCTGCGCGACCAGGGGATCACCGTGCCGGTCATCATGCTCACAGCCCGCAGCAGCACGCTGGACACGGTGAGCGGCCTGGATGCCGGGGCCAACGACTACGTCTCGAAGCCCTTCAAGTTCGATGAGCTGCTCGCCCGCATCCGCTCCCGCCTGCGCGAGAGCGTGAACACCGGCCGGATCGAGATCATCCACGACGATGTCGCCCTCGACCCGCTCACCCGCCGTGCCACCGTCGACGGGAGGGAATTCGACCTCTCGGCACGGGAGTTCGCCCTGGCCGAGCAGTTCCTGCGCCATCCGGGTCAGGTGCTCAGCCGCGAGCAGCTGCTGAGCCGGGTCTGGGGGCTCGACTTCGACCCCGGATCGAACATCGTCGACGTGTACGTGCGGTATCTGCGGGCCAAGCTCGGCCCCGCGCGGATCGTCACGGTGCGCGGAGCCGGCTACCGCTGGCAGTAGGACAGGGAAAGGCCCCCGATGCTGGGGGACACCGGGGGCCTCGGCCGGGCAGAGCCCGACCTGTCAATCGCGCGGTCTGGGAAAGCGCGACTGGGTCTGTGTCATCCGCCTCCGCAATCAGGCTTGTCGGGGTCGGATGAATGCGGTGCGTGATCGGATGCGGCATTGCGATCACGGTGGCGGTCGGACTGACCGCTGCCTGCCCTCTTCGGATCGTTCGGCCCGGGCGCTGCAGCCAGGGCCGCATCGCGATTGATGTGCGCGGCCGACTTCTCGCTGCCCACAGAGGTCGCGCCGGCCCGACCCGGTGCCGGCGCGGCTGCGTCGCCTGACGCGTCGAGATCCAGAGAGCCGTCGATGCCGCTCTGATCCGTTCCGGTGCCGGTGTCGGTGCCGTGGTGTTTGCCGGTGTCTGTGCCGTGGTGTTTGCCGTGGTCTGTGCCATGGCGTGTGCCGTTGTCCGTGCTGTTTCCCACCCGGTCGGCGGCGTCCGCAGCGCCGGCCTGGCCGGGTTCGCTCGGGGAAGGAAAGGAGCGCGGCGAACGTGTGAGATCGCGGGGCTCGGGCGCAGGCACCACCACGGGGCCCGTCGCGTCGACCGACTCGGGAGCACCGAGGACGACCACCGTGCTCTCTGCGGCCGGGACGACGACAGGGGACGCCGACACCTGGACGGCTGCCTGGTCGTTCAGCGCGATCGCGCCCGAGAACGCGAAGCTGCACGCCGCGCCCACGGCCGCAGCGACGATCGTCGTGGCGCCGATCGACAGCGCGCGACGCATCCCCACGATTCGCTTCCCCATCTCCGAGCGGCACCTTCACCGCCTCCTCCATCATGGCGCGTCACGGTGAGAGTCCCCCTCGATTCGCGTGAGAGTCCTCTCATGAAGGAGCCGCCCGGAGGCGGGGCTCAGGCGAGCTCGCCGCCCTCCAGCAGGTCGGTCACCAGCGCGGCGATCGCCGACCGCTCCGAGCGCACCAGCGTGACGTGCGCGAACAGGTCATGCCCCTTGAGCGTCTCGATCACGGACGCGATGCCGTCGTGGCGGCCGACGCGGAGATTGTCGCGCTGGCCGACATCGTGCGTGAGCACGACCCGGGAGTTCTGGCCGATGCGGCTGAGCACCGTGAGAAGCACATTGCGCTCGAGCGACTGCGCTTCATCGACGACCACGAAGGCATCGTGCAG
Source organism: Microbacterium sp. (assembly GCA_035703465.1). Classification (GTDB taxonomy): domain Bacteria; phylum Actinomycetota; class Actinomycetes; order Actinomycetales; family Microbacteriaceae; genus Microbacterium. Next base: position 9,088 of record DASSYC010000059.1, read on the forward strand.
CGAGCGCCCGCGGATGTGCGTGAGCGGAAGGACCTCCAGCAGGCCGCGGGCCATGACCTCCTCGATGACGTTCGGCGACACGACCGAGCCCAGCGTGTCGTACACGGCCTGGCCCCAGGGGTTCATCTTCTCCTGCTGGTCACCGGGCAGGTAGCCGAGCTCCTGGCCGCCGACGGCGAACAGCGGCCGGAACACGATGATCCTGCGCTGCTGCTGGCGCTCCAGCACCGCCTCCAGCCCTGCGCACAGCGCGAGCGCCGACTTTCCGGTCCCCGCGCGGCCGCCGAGCGAGACGATGCCGACGTCCGGATCGAGCAGGATGTCGATGGCGATGCGCTGTTCGGCCGAGCGCCCGTGCATGCCGAACAGCTCGCGGTCGCCGCGCACGAGGCGGAACTCGCCGTCACCGGTGATGCGACCGAGCGCGGATCCGCGCTCCGAGTGGATGACCAGGCCGGTGTTCGACGGCAGCCCCTTTGCCGCGTCGCTGGTGCCCACCTCGCTCTCGTACAGGTCGGACACGTCGTCGCCCGAGATGTCGAGGGTCGCCATGCCCGTCCACCCCGAGTCGACGGCCTGCTCCGCGAGGTACTCCTCGGCGTGGATCCCCAGGGATGCCGCCTTCACGCGCATCGGGAGATCCTTCGAGACCACGGTGACCTCGTCTCCGCCCCGCGCGAGATGCATCGCGACGGCGAGGATGCGCGAGTCGTTGTCGCCGGTCCGCACGCCCGAAGGCAGGATCGCGGCATCCGTGTTGTTCAGCTCGACCCGCAGGGTCCCGCCGGCGCCCACCGGCACCGGGAAGTCCAGCCGGCCGTGCTCGACGCGCAGCTCGTCCAGGTGCCGCAGCGCCTGCCGGGCGAAGTAGCCGATCTCGGGATCGTGGCGCTTGCCCTCCAGCTCCGAGATGACCACGACCGGAATCACCACCGAGTGCTCCGCGAAGCGGAAGAACGCGCGCGGATCGCTCAGCAGCACCGAGGTGTCGAGCACGTAGGTGCGCAGCGTGTCCGGGGTGTCCGGCCGGGCCGTGCCCTGCTCCTGCGAGGTGTCCAGCTGGTCACGTGTGCGTGTCGTCACGTCCGACTCCCGACCCGGGGGATCCCGGTTTCACGAGTCGACCGTGGCCACGAGCCGTGATCCGAAAGGCCGACTCGACCGGGCGCCCTGCCCGATGACTCGACGGTACGTCGCACCCGCGATAGGACCGGGACCGACACGCCCGAGCACGTGACGCGTGCCCGAGCGGATGCCGAACCGGCAGTTCCCGATCACCCCACGCGCGCGTAGGAGAACGCAGCGAGGGCATCGCCGAAGAGACGCAGCGTGTCGGCGTCGGTGCCCACGTGGGTGGCCACGCGGATCATGTCGCCGCGCGCGGTGACGGTGAGGCCGTGGTTCGCCAGTGACGCCGCCAGCGGGGCGACGTCCTGCGGCCGCGGCTGCAGCGCCACGATGCCGGCCCGGCTCTCGGGCTCGCGCGGCGTGACCACCGGGATCTCGTAGCGGTCGGCGAAGAACATGATGTCGCCCGCCCGTTCGGCCACCTCCGCCTGGATCGCCGGCACCCCGGCGTCGCGCACCCCCTGCAGCGCCGTCGCCAGCCGTGCCGCCGCGAGCGGATCGGCCTCGGTCACGGTGAAGGCCCGCGCTGTGGGGGCCGGACGCTCCACCGTGTCGGTGAAGCCTTCGGCATCCATTCCCGCGAAGCCGGACAGCACGGGCTCGATGCGCCCGCGGGCCCGCGGCGAGAACCACGCGAACCCGGTGCCGCGACCGGCGCGCAGCCACTTGTAGCCGTGCCCGCACACGACATCGGCGGCGCCGTAGTCGACGTCGACGACGCCGAAGCCCTGGATGGCGTCCACGATGAGCAGACGGTCCTCGCCGATGACGTCCCGCAGGGCAGTCAGATCGGTGCGAAAGCCGGTGCGGAAGTCGACGAGACTGACCGCGACGGCGGTGGTGTCGTCGGTGAGCGACTCGCGCACCACGTCCGCGGTGATGCGCCCGTCGTCTGGATCGATCCACTGCGGCTGCACACGGCCCCACGCGTCGGCGGCGCGGACGACCGGCACCGTGATCGCGGGGAAGTCGCGCCGGCCGACCATGACCCCGCCCTCCAGGCCGTAGATCGCCTGAGCCAGGCCGTGGGAGGTCGACGGCTGGAGCGTGACCTCGTCTGCGGGGGCGCCGAGCAGCTCGCCGAGCAGCTCGCGAGCCTCGCCGGCACGGGCCTCGACCATCGCGATGCCCGAGCGCCGGCCGCTGCCGAGCATCTCGGCGTCGGCGTGCAGCTCGGTGCGCACCGCCGGTGAGAGCGGCCCGAACGCCGCCCAGTCGAGATAGCCGGGCTCGCCGTCGAACGACGCCCGATACTCCTCCAACTCGTCCTGCGCGCTGTCCCCCGACATGCGTTCCTCCCCTGTTGACATTTCTCAGCCGCCGAATCGACGATCCCGTGAGGCATAATCGCGGATCGCCCGCAGAAAGTCGACCTCACGCAGATCGGGACCCAGTGCCTCGACGAAGTAGAACTCGCTGTGTGCAGACTGCCACAGCAGGAAATCCGAGAGCCGCTGCTCGCCGGACGTGCGGATCACCAGATCAGGGTCGGGCTGCCCGCCCGTGTACAGGTGCTCGCCGATCTGCTCGGGAGTGAGGCTGGCGGCGAGCTCCTCCAACGAGCCGCCGCTGCGGTCATGGTCCGCGATGATGCTGCGCACGGCATCCACGATCTCGTTGCGGCCGCCGTAGCCGACGGCGAGGTTCACGTGCATGCCGGTGTTGCCGCGGGTGCGCTCCTCCACCTCGGCGAGCACGCCCGCCAGCTCGGCCGGGAGCGGCGCGACGCGCCCCACGATCTGCACCCGCCAGTCGCGGTCGCGGGAGAGTCCGTCGGCGAGCTCGGCGATGATCTCGATGAGGTCGGCGATCTCGCCGCTGTCCCGCTTGCGCAGATTGTCGTTGGAGAGCAGGTAGAGCGACACGACTTTCACGCGCACGTCGTCGCACCAGCCGAGGAACTCCCGCATCTTGGCCGCGCCGGCGCGGTGACCCTCCGCCGCCGACTGATAGCCGAGCTGCCGCGCCCACCGCCGGTTGCCGTCGATCATCATGGCCACGTGTCGCGGGACGACATCCGGCGACAGGCCGCGCCGCAGGCGGTTGATGTAGAGGCGGTAGAGAGGACCCCGTCCCTCGTTCGCCCGCGTCGTGCTCACTCCCCTACGCTACCGCCGAGCACCCTGCCTGCCGCCGAGCGCCTGCCGCCGAGCGCCCCCGCCGCCAGTGTCATGCCGTGCCTGGAATGCCGGCCGGGCTACGCTCGATGCGTGATGCGACGGAGGAACAGGCCGCCGACCCCCGAAGTGCCTCAGCTTCCCCTGCTCGAAGCGGCGAGCATCGACGCCGGCGTGGAGATCAAGCCCTCGTGGCGCGGCTGGATCCACGCCGCCACCTTCCCGGTGGCGATCGCCGCCGGGATCGTGCTGATCGTCTTCGCGGAGGGCGCGCCCGCCAAATGGGCGTCGGCGGTCTTCATGGCCTCGTCGCTGCTGCTGTTCGGCAACTCCGCGCTCTACCACCGGTTCAACTGGGGCCCCACCACCAAGGCCGTGCTCAAGCGCATCGACCACGCGAACATCCTGCTGCTGATCGCCGGCACGTACACCCCCATCGCGACCCTCGCGCTGCCGCCGGAGAAGGGCCTCCTGCTGCTGATCCTCGTGTGGTCGGGGGCGCTGCTGGGCATCCTCTTCCGCGTCTTCTGGGTCGACGCCCCGCGCTGGCTGTACGTCGCACTGTACGTCGTCCTGGGCTGGGCGGCGGTCATGTACATCGTCGACCTCATGAGGGCGAACGCGGCGATGATGATCCTCGTCATCATCGGCGGCGTGCTCTACACCGCCGGCGCCGTCGTCTACGCGGTGAAGAAGCCGAACCCCTGGCCCGGGTCCTTCGGGTTCCACGAGATCTTCCACGTGTGCACGGTGCTCGCGTTCCTCTGCCACTGGACGGCGTGCCTGCTGATCGCGCTCGAACCCCTGTCGCCCTCGCTCGGCGTGCCCTGACTCGGCGTGCCCTGACCCGGCGTGTGCCTAGTTCGGCCGTTCCCCCGGGTCATCGTCCTCCGCGGTCGCCGACTCGTCGTCGGTCTCGGTGCCCTCGAGCTCGGCCTCGGCCTGCGCCGCCTGCTCCGCGTCCAGCTGCGTGGCGACCTCCTCGCGATACCGCGCGCGCCGGATACGGCGCAGCATGTCCCAGATGAGCACGATGACCGCCAGCGCGACCAGCGCGATCGCGACGAAGCCCCAGGGGCCGGGTGTCACCAGCTCCGGGTCGACGGTCGGGGTGGGCGTCGGGGTGGGCGTGGCCGCGGCCGCGAGCAGTCCACCGAGAGCGAGCATCCGATTCCCCGTTCTGCGCCACAGCGCCTAGCCTGAGATAAGCCTAGGCGTCCCCGATCCGACCGGAGCCCCATGCCCGTGCAGAGTCCCGTGCCCGTGCAGACCATGCTCGATGAGCGATACGGACGGCGCGGGAGCACCCGCCGCACCCGCATCGCCTGGGCCATCGTGATCGCGATCGTCGCGGCGGTGGTGATCTGGTTCGGCTGGGCGACGGTGGCCAACCCCGACAACGGGGTGAAGGCCGACGGCACGGCCTTCCACCTGACCGAGCGGGCCGCCACGGTGGAGTTCCAGCTCACCGCGCCCATCGGCGCGACCGTCGCCTGCGCGATCGAGGCCCTCGACGAGGAGTACGGCGTGGTGGGTTTCAAGGTCGTCGAGTACGAGGCATCCGACACCCACACCCGGGCGTTCTCGGAGACCGTCCCGCTCGTGGCGGAGGCGACCACCGGTTTGGTGAACGCCTGCTGGGTGACGTAGCCTGTCGGGGACATCTTGCACTGACGCCCTGGCGGACGCCGGGGCGTCTCGTTCATCCCAGGGCCCTGCCAGGCCCCTACGACTTCGAAGGAGATCGACGTGTCCGACACGCAGGAGACCTTCCTCACCCAGGAGGCATACGACCGCCTCGCCACCGAGCTCGAGCAGCTCTCGACCACGGGCCGCGAGGAGATCGCCAAGCGCATCGAGGCGGCGCGCGAAGAGGGCGACCTCAAGGAGAACGGCGGGTACCACGCCGCCAAGGACGAGCAGGGCAAGCAGGAGGCGCGCATCCGCACCCTGCAGTCGCTGCTGAAGAACGCGACCGTCGGCGAGGTTCCCGAGAGCACCGGCGTCGTAGAGCCGGGCACGGTCGTGACCGCGCTCGTGGCCGGCGGCGAAGAGGTGTTCCTGCTGGGCAGCCGCGAGATCGCGGCCGGATCCGACCTCGACGTCTACAGCGAGGCCTCGCCGCTGGGTGCGGCGATCCTCGGCCGCCGCGAGGGCGAGAAGACCGGCTACACGGCACCCAACGGGCGCGAGATCGCGGTCGAGATCGTCAAGGTCGAGACCTACGACGGACGCTAGTCCGGCACCACCACGGGAGCGAATCCGGCGTCGCGGAGGGTCTGCAGCGTCAGCTCCTTGTGCTCCTCGCCGCGGGTCTCGACGCTGATCTGCAGGATCACCTCGCTGATCTGCAGCCCCTGGCCGTGCCGGGTGTGCAGCACCTCGATGACGTTCGCACCCGCCTGGGCGATCAGCTCGGAGACGCGGGAGAGCTGACCGGGGCGGTCCGGAAGCGGGATGCGCATGCTCATGTAGCGGCCGGATGCCGCCAGTCCGTGCGCCACGACCCGCTGCAGCAGCAGGGGGTCGATGTTGCCGCCGGTGAGCACGGCGACGGTCGGGCCAGTCGCGGTGACCTTGCCGGCGAGGATGGCCGCCACACCGACCGCACCGGCGGGCTCGACGACGACCTTGGCGCGCTCGAGGAGATCGAGGATCGCCCGCGCGATGTCGTCATCCGAGACGGTGACGACGTCGTCGACGAGATCGCGCACGATCGCGAAGGGGATGTCTCCGGGCCGCCCGACCAGGATGCCGTCGGCGATCGTGGGCTTCGTCTCGATCTCGACCGGGTGGCCGGCCCGCAGCGACGGCGGGTAGGGCGCGGCGTTCTCCGCCTGCACCCCGATGACGCGCACCGTGCGCCCGACAGCGGCTGCGCGCGCCTTCAGCGCCGCCGCGACCCCGGCGATGAGGCCACCGCCGCCGATGCCGATGAGCACCGTGTCCAGGTCGGGCACGTCGTCGAGGAGTTCGAGGCCGAGCGTGCCCTGTCCGACGATGATGTCGCGATGGTCGAACGGCGGGATGAGCACCGCCCCGGTGCGCTCGCTGAATTCGGCGGCCCGCCGCAGAGACGTGTCGACGGTGGCGCCCTCGAGGACGACCTCGGCGCCGTAGCCGCGCGTGGCGAGGAGCTTGGGAACGGGTACGCCCAGCGGCATGAAGATCGTGGCGGCGATGCCCAGCTGCTGCGCGGCCAGTGCGACACCCTGCGCGTGGTTGCCCGCCGAGGCGGCCACCACCCCGCGCGCGCGCTCATCTTCGGTGAGCCGGGACAGCAGGTAGGTGGCCCCGCGGATCTTGAAAGACCCGGTGCGCTGGAGGTTCTCGAGCTTGAGGAACCCGGGTACGCCCAGAAGCTCTGACAGATGCTGGGACGGCTCGACGGGCGTGTGCTCGACGACGCCCGCGAGCTGAGCCGCCGCGTCCTCGAACTCGGCGAGCGTCGGCGTCTGCGTGCGGGTCGTCGTCATCGGATCCTCTTCCTCTCCGTCGGAACGGTGCTCCAGATCAGGTCGGCGACCTCGGGATCCACCCCGGTCCCCCGCCCGCGGTTGGAGAGGTAGACCGCGACCACGTTGGCGAACGCCGCCAGCGGGACGGCGAAGAGCGCACCGGGGATGCCGGCGATCATCGCGCCGCCGGCGACGACGAGCACGACCGCCAGCGGGTGCACCTTGACGGCCGATCCCATCAGCAGGGGCTGCAGCACGTGGCCCTCGAGCTGCTGCACGCCGAGCACGACCACAAGCATCCACAGCGCGATCCACCAGCCGTTGTAGACCAGCGCCAGGAAGACGGCCAGTGCACCGGTGATCACGGCACCGACGATGGGGATGAAGGCGCCGAGGAACACCAGCACCCCGATGGGGATCGCCAGCGGGACACCCAGCAGGAACGCGCCCAGCCCGATGCCGATCGCATCGATGGTGGCCACGAGCAGCTGCGTGCGCGCGTAGTTGACGACGGTGACCCACCCGGCGCGGCCGGCGCCGTCGGCGGCGGGACGGGCCGCCCTCGGGAACAGGCGCACCGTCCAGCGCCAGATGCCCCCGCCGTCGGCGAGCAGGGTGAGCAGGATGAACAGCGCCAGCAGCGCGCCCGCGACCACGTGCCCCACGGTGGTGCCGATCGCCAGCGCACCCGACCACAGCAGCGACGCCTGCTGTTCGAGGAACTCCCAGATCTGATCGAGGAACGCGTCGATCTGCAGCTCCGTGAGGTGCAGCGGCCCGCTGATCAGGTACTGCCGGAAGCCCTCCACGGCTTCTGCCGTGCGAGCCTGCACGGACGGCCATTCCAGGGTGATCTGCCACACAGCCAGCCACAGCAGCCCCGTGATGACCCCGATCGTGGCGACGACCGCGATGACGATCGCCGCCCACCGCGGCACCCGGTGACGCAGCAGGAACGAGAACGCCGGCCACAGCAGCGCGGTGATCAGGATCGCGATCAGCAGCGGGATGACGAGGAGCTTGAGCTGGATGACCAGCCACACGCCGACGCCGATCGCCGCGGCCACCACGAGCAGCCGCCACGAGTAGGCCGTGGCGACCCGCAGCCCCCGCGGCAGGCTCGAGCCGATCTCGGTGTCGACCGTGCGCCCGCGGCTGCGCAGCGCGTCGAAGAAGGACCCGCGGGACGTGTCATCGGAGTCGGCCACCCGGCAAGTCTATTTGCCGCCCATGCCGCGGTGAGAATACCCCTTCTCGGCGTCGGGGGGGTGGGGATAGTGTGACGCGGGTGAGAGAGACGCTGTCGAAGGCAGAGGCGCGACGCGTGGCGCTGGCGGCGCAGGGGCTGGCAGCATCCCGTCCTGACTCCCCCGGCACCCGGCAGCTCAAGCTGGCGATGGCGCGGATGGGCGTGCTGCAGATCGATTCGGTGAATGTGTTCGCCCGGTCGCACTACCTGCCGCTGTTCTCCCGGCTGGGCGCGTACGACACGACGGCCCTCGACCGGCTCGTATTCGCCCGCCGACCCGCCTACGTGGAGTCCTGGGCCCACGTGGCGGCGTTCATCCCGGTCGCCGACTGGGCGCTGTTCCAGTTCCGTCGCGACGAGCTGCGCGCCAAGTACGGCGAGGGCGAATGGATGCAGCGGCACGGCGACATCATCGACTGGGTGCGCGCGGAGCTCGCCGCGCGAGGACCGCTGCGGCCTGCCGACATCGACCACGACGCGAAGCGCCGCGGGGGCGGGGCGTGGTGGGACTGGGATGTCATCAAGGAGGCGCTGGAGCGGATGTTCCTGTTCGGCGACGTCGCCATCGCCGGGCGGCGCGGCTTCGAGCGCCGGTACGGGCTGGCCGAGCATGTCATCCCGCCGGATGTGCTGGCGAACCCGGTGCCGCGGGACGAGGCCGTGCGCGAACTCGTTCGTCGCGCGGCTCGCGCATACGGGGTGGCCACGGCATCCGATCTGGCCGACTACTGGCGCCTGCGCGATCGTCCGGCGGTGATGGCCGCGATCGGCGATCTGGTCGATGCGGGTGAGCTCGCCCCGGTGACCGTCGAGGGCTGGACGAGCGGCGGACGAGCGGCCAAGGCGTGGCTGCACCGTGATGCGCGGGTGCCGCGCCGGGTGGATGCCACGGCGATCCTCAGCCCGTTCGACCCTGTCGTCTGGTTCCGCGACCGCGCCGAGCGTCTGTTCGATTTCGAGTACCGCATCGAGATCTACACCCCGGCACCCAAGCGCCGGTATGGGTACTACTCGCTGCCCGTGATCGTCGGGGACGATGTGGTCGGTCGCATCGACCTGAAGGCGGACCGGCAGTCGTCGCGGCTGCTCGTGCAGTCGGCGTGGTGGGAGCACGGCGCTCCCCCGCACGCGGCCGAGCGGCTCGCCGCCGAGCTGCGCCATGCCGCCGATTGGCGAGGACTGGAGACGATCTCGGTGTCGAGCTGGGGCGATGCCGCCGACGACCTCGCCCGCGCGCTGCCGAGCGCCACCCGCCACTAAGGTGGGACGGGTGAAGCGGGGGGCGATCATCGGCATCGTGGCCGGTGCCGTGGTCGTCGTGGCCGCCGGCGCTGGAATCGCCTGGTGGCTGCTGCGCGGCGAGACCGTCGAACAGGCCGCCGAGCGCTACGTGCAGGCCCTCGAAGACGGCGACCGCGAGACCCTCGAGGGATTCCTCGCCGGTGACGACAGCCGCGATCATGTGCTCGACCTGTTCGACGGTGCAAGCGGTCATATCTCGGCGGCCTCAGTGTCTCCGCCCTTGGATGACAACAGCTTCCGCGTTGAGGTCACGCTCGACGGACAGCCAGGCGTCATCGGGTTTCTCTTGGCGCAGGAATCCGGCACGTGGCGACTGGCCGCAGACTCCCTGGCTCAGATCGACATCTCGTCGTCGCTCGGCGACAGCGCCCAGGTCGGCGGCGTGACCGTGCCGCTGGGCGCCACTCTCGCGCTTCCCGCCGTCTATCCGATCGCCCCTGCACCGGCGGACCTCCTCGATGGAGGCGTGTCGGTGGCCGTCACGAACGAGACGCCGGTGTCAGTCAATCTCGAGGCATCCCTCACTCCCGAGGCGACCGCGATCGCGCAGGAGCAGCTGGATGCCTATGCCGCCGTGTGCGCGGAGCCGGTCACCGCCGTGCCCGCCCATTGCGGACTGCGCGTGCCGTGGGGAGCGGACCTCACTGCCCTGTCGAGCCTCGACTTCCGCATCGAGAAGACCCCGCAGGTGACCCTCGCCGCCGACGCGACGAGCTTCGCCGCCACCGGCGGCCAGATCGTGGCGACCGCCCGCGGCACCGCCCGCTCCGGGGGCGACGGCGCCTTCACCTACCGCGCCGACGACTGGTCGCTCTACGGCGACGTGATGTTCGAGGACGATCAGATGGTGCTGGCGGTGCGCTGAGGCATCCGCTCAGAACTCCCCGCCCATCTTCTGCAGCCGGGCGATCCGGTCGGGGATCGGCGGGTGCGTCGAGAACAGCCGTGAGATGCCACCGGGCCGCAGCGGATTCGCGATCCACAGATGCGCCATCGAGGTGTTCGCCTTCTGCAGCGGGCGGCCGTGCTCCTGCAGCTTCGCGAGCGCCGACGCCAGGCCGTCGGGGTCGCGGGTGGTCATCGCGCTCGTGGCGTCGGCCAGGTACTCGCGCTGGCGCGAGATCGCCGCCTGCACCACACCGGCCAGCAGCGGTGCGACGATCGCGGCGACCAGCCCGAAGATCATGAACAGCAGCTGTGCCTGCGCGTTCCCGCCGCGGCCGCGACCGCCGAAGAAGGCGATGCGCAGGAAGACATCCGCGAGGATGCCGACGGCGACCACCAGGCCGAAGACGATGAGCGTGACGCGGATGTCGTAGTTGCGGATGTGCCCGAGCTCATGCCCCAGCACGCCTTCGAGCTCGCGATCGGTCATCATCTCGAACAGTCCGGTGGTGACGGTGATCGCCGCCTCCTCGGGCTTGCGGCCGGTGGCGAACGCGTTGGGCGCCGGGTCCTCCACGACGTAGAGCTTCGGCATCGGCGTGCCGGTGGTGATGCAGAGGTTCTCCACGAGCCGGTAGTACCGCGGCGCCTCGGCCTGCGTGACGGCAACCGCGCCGGCCATCGCGAGCGCCTCACGGTCGGCGACGAAGTACTGGAACGTCGCATAGCCGGCCGCGAACACGAGGATGAACGCGGTGATCCACCAGTTGTTGCCGGCGAGCCAGCCGGCCAGCAGCCCGATGAGGCCGAGCACGAACACGAATCCGACGATGATGAACCACGTGTTCCGCTTGTTGCGGGCTATCGCGGAGTACACGGGTCACCCCACACGCGTTTCGTGTCGTCGCTTCGCTCCTCGCTCAACGACCGAGGGCTCTCAGAACTGGACCCGGGGCGGCTCGGAGATCGCGGCGCCGTCGACGACCTCGAAGAACTCGCGCTCGTGGAATCCGAGGTTGCGGGCGAACATGTTGTTCGGGAAGACCTTGATCTTCGTGTTGAGCTCGCGCACACCGCCGTTGTAGAACCGGCGCGACGCCTGGATCTTGTCCTCGGTGTCGACCAGGGCCTGCTGCAGCTGCAGGAAGTTCTGGCTGGCCTGCAGCTGCGGATACGCCTCGGCGACTGCGAACAAGCTCTTCAGCGCCTGCTGCATGTGTCCCTCGGCCACACCAGCATCGGCGGGGCCGCCGGCCGACAGCGTCTCCGCGCGGGCGCGGGTGACGTTCTCGAACACGGCCTTCTCATGGGCGGCGTAGCCCTTCACCGCCTCGATGAGGTTCGGTATCAGGTCGGCTCGGCGCTTGAGCTGCACGGTGATGTCGCTCCACGCCTCGTCGACGCGGACATTCAGCTGCACCAGCGAGTTGTACGTCGCCCACAGGTAGATTCCGATGATCACGACGAGGGCGACCACGATCAGGACCGGGATGAGCCATTCCCACATGCCAGGGATCTCCGTTCGTTTTGCCCTCATCATAGCGAGGGCGCCCGAGCGGCGACGGGATGCGCGGTCGACTCCCAGCGAGCCCGTCAGACCCCGAGCACGCGCTCCAGGTACCGGTTGGCGAACATGCGGTCGGGGTCGAGGCGGTCGCGCAGCGCCGTGAAGTCGTCGAACCGCGGGTACCGCTCGCGCAGGGACGTGGCGTCCTGCGAGTGCATCTTGCCCCAGTGCGGCCGTCCGCCGTGGCCGGTCATGATCTGCTCGACGGCGTCGAAGTAGTCGGCCGGGTCCTCGCGCCAATACCGGTGCACCGCGATGTACGCGGACGCGCGGCCGGTCGCCGTCGACATCCACAGGTCGTCGGCGGCGGCGAAGCGCACCTCGACCGGGAACGAGATGCGCCAGCGGCGCTCATCGATGAGCTGGGTCAGCGCGCGGAACGCCGGCACCACGTGCTCGGCGGGAATCGCGTACTCCATCTCCCGGAAGCGGACGTCGCGATGCTGCGTGAACACGCGGTGCGAGACATCCGTGTACTCCCGATCGCCCGTCAGTCGCACCGCGAGCCGGCTGAACGGCGGCGTCGTCGCCGGGATCATCCGCCCGGTCGCGCACACGGCGCGGTACAGGCCGTTGGCCAGCAGCTCCTCGTCGATCCAGCGGCCCACCCCGGGCAGCGGATGCCGCGGTGCATCCCCCGGCAGCCGGGTGTTGGTCTTGGTGAGGGCCACCTCGGTGTGCGGAAACCAGTAGAACTCGAAGTGGTCGGATCCGGCTGCGCGGTCGTCGAGACTCGCGAGCACGTCGTCGAGCGGCTCCGGGTGCTCCACGGCGTGCAGCACGAACGCGGGCACGCACTGGATGGTCACATCGACGAGGACACCCAGCGCGCCGAGGCCGAGTGCGACCGCGGGCAGCAGCTCCGGATTCTCCGCTTCGCTGATCGTCAGGATCTCGCCGGTCGCGGTGACCAGGGTCGCGGCCACGATCTGCGTCGACATGCCTCCGAAGCGGGCGCCCGTGCCGTGCGTTCCGGTCGAGGTCGCGCCGGAGATCGACTGGCGGTCGACGTCGCCGAGATTCTGCATCGCGAGGCCATGGGGTCGCAGCAGCGCGGGGATCCGGTGCAGGCGCGTGCCGGCGAGCATCCGCACGCGGCCGCGGTCCCGGTCGACCGAGACGATCCCGGACAGGTCGGTGAGATCCAGCAGCACGCCGGGGGCGACGGCGATCCCGGTGAAGCTGTGCCCTGCTCCGACCGCTTTGACCTTCAGACCGCGACCGGCAGCCGCCCGGACGGCGCGCTGGACGGCATCCGTCGTCGTCGGCCGTTCCACGTGCTGAGGCCGCACCTTCGCGGATCTCCCCCAGTTCTCCCACGTGCCGCCCATCCGCGTCATCGTCCGGGCCTCGTCACAGGAACGCCCTTCCCTCACCGCGGTAGGTCGAAGTCGCGGCGACGATGCGGCCGCCGTCGACGAGCTGGTACTCGTTCACACGCTCGGCCAGCTCGCCGCTCTTGGAGTGGCGGAACCACACGCGATCGCCCACAGCCAGACCGCGCGCCGAGTCGCCCTGCAGCGGGGTCTGCACCTCGCCGGCCCCCTCACGCGAGAACGGACGCAGGCCCTCCGGCCAGGCGGCGAGCGGCTGACGTGATGCGAGCGGCGGGCCCGAGGCGACCCAGCCGCCGCCGAGCACCGTGACGGTGTCCGGCAGGGGCTTGCGCACGACCTCGAGCGCGAATGCGGCCGCCGGCGCGGGATCGAAGGCGCGGTAGCCGTCGAAGAGATGCCCGGCGAGCAGCCCGCTGCCGGCGGTCAGCTCGGTGACGGCATCGTCGGAGCCCGTGTACTCGAGCGAGCCGGTTCCGCCGCCGTTGATGAACTCGAGCGCGGCGATCTCGCGCAGACCCGCGACGATCGCCGCGCGGCGCGCCCGCAGCTCGCTGCCGGAGACACGCTGCATCCAGCGGATCACCCCGTCGCCCGAGCCCGTGGCATCCCCCTGGCCCGCGATCTGCGCCTCGTACATCATCAGCCCGACGAGCCGGAAGCCGCGGCGCCCTGCGATCACCCGCGCGAACGACGTCACGTCGCCGGGGTGGTGCAGCGGCGAGCGCCGCACGCCGATGTGTCCGAGCGCCGGCGCCCGCCATGATGCGTCGGCGTCGATGGCGACCCGCAGGGTGGGGCGGGATGCCGGCGGCGCGACGGCGTCGATGAGGTCGAGCTGTGACGGGTCGTCGACCATGAGCGTGATCCGCGCTGCTGCCTGCTCGTCGGCGGCGAGCCGCGCGATCGCGGCACGGTCGGCGGTCGGGTAGCCCAGGACGATGTCGTCGTGGTCGGCTGAGAGCCACAGCGCCTCGGGCAGGGTGAAGGACAGGATGCCGCGATACCCGGGAAGCGCGAGCGCGGCATCGAGCACCTCCCGCACCCGCACCGACTTGCTCGCGACCCGGATGGGCACGCCTCCGGCACGCACGACGAGGTCGAGCGCGTTGTACCGCAGCGCCTCGACGCCGATCACGGCGACCGGGCCGGAGAGCCCCTCGACCGCCTCTGACATGGCGCCCCAGTAGGCGGCGGGGTCGCGCCAGGGTTCGACAGCCGCGTCGGGGCTCGCGGCGAGCAGGTCGAGCATCCTCACAGCCTACGCGGGAGCGGGCGCGACGCTGTTGCGCTCGGGGACCGACTGGGGTGGACTGTGGCCATGACAATGCCGCTCTCGCTCGGCGCCGAGGTCGCCGACGCCCTCTCGGCCGGACGCGCCGTGGTCGCCCTCGAGTCCACCATCATCTCGCATGGACTTCCCCGCCCCGAGAATCTGACCGCCGCACGCGAATTCGAGGCGATCGTGCGCGAAGCCGGCGCGACGCCTGCGACCATCGCAGTCCTGGACGGCGTGCCGCACGTGGGCCTGTCGGACGGGGAGGTCGAGCGCATCGCCATGGAGGAGATGGCCAAGGCCAGCGTGCGCGACCTCGCTGTGCTGGCCGCCGCAGGCGGCAGCGGGGCGACCACTGTCGCGGCGACCGCGCATCTGGCGGCGGCCGCCGGCATCCGGGTCTTCGCCACCGGAGGGCTGGGGGGCGTGCACCGCGGGGCGGTGGAGACGTACGACGAGTCCGCCGACATCCCCACGCTCGGCGTGACCCGCATGGCGGTCGTGTGCGCGGGGGTGAAGTCGGTGCTCGACATCGGGGCGACGCTGGAGCGCCTCGAGTCGCTGTCGGTGCCGGTCATCGGCTATGGCACCGACGAGTTCCCGGCATTCTGGCTGCACTCCAGCGGCATCGAGCTCGACTGGCGGCTCGACACGCCTGAGGAGTTCGCCGCGGTGCTGCACGCGCAGGACACGGATGACCCGCGCGGACTCATCGTCGCCAACCCGATCTCGACAGAGCTGCAGTGGGACCCGGCCGAGCACGACCGTGTGCTCGGCGAGTCGTTCGCCGCAGCCGAGGCGGCCGGCGTCCGCGGCAAGGCGGTGACCCCGTTCCTGCTCGGTGACATCGTGGAGCGTTCGGGCGGCCGCAGCCTCGAGGTGAACCTCGACCTCGTGCGCAGCAACATCAGACTCGCCTCCGAGATCGCGGTGGCCTATGCCGGCCGATAGCCGGGCACTCGTCTTCGGCGATCTGATCGACGACATCATCGTCGTCCCGTCGGGTCCGATCCGCTCCGACACCGACACCGCGAGCTCGATCCGCTCGCAGCCCGGCGGCAGCGCCGCGAACACGGCCGCCTGGATGGCCGCCGCCGGCGCGGACGTCACGTTCGTCGGCAGGTGCGCGACGGTGGATGCCGCCCGCCACGCGCAGCTGCTGGAATCCGCCGGCGCGCGCGCCCGCATCACAGGCGATGAGACGCTGCCCACCGGCGCGATCATCGTGATCGTCGAAGGAGACCGTCGCTCGATGCTCACCGAACGGGGTGCGAACGCCGCCCTCTCGCCCGACGACGTGGACCCGACCGGCTTCGCCCTCGTGCACGCGACCGGCTACTCGGTGCTCGGCCACGCGGAGGAGTTCGGCCGCCTCGTCGACCGCGCGCACGCCGCCGGCACACGCGTGTCGCTCAACGCCGGCTCGGTCGCCGCGATCGACGACCTGGGCGTCGAGACGTTCACGACGGCGACGGCGGGCGCCGACATCGTCATCGCCACGACGGCCGAGGCCGCCCTCCTCAGCGGGCAGGAGCAGCCGGATGCCGCAGCCCGAACGCTCGCCGAGCGTCACGGCGTTGCGGCGGTCACCGTCGGGCGCGATGGCGCCTGGGCATGCGAGCGCGGTGGCGTCGCGGTGCACGTGCCGGCAGTCGTCGTGGACGCGGTCGACCCGACCGGCGCCGGTGACTCGTTCTCGGCGGGCTTCCTCGCAGCACTGCTGCGCGGCGAGCCCCCTGCCGCCGCCGCCGCTGCGGGCGCCGCGCTGGCGGCCCAGGCGGTGTGCGCCTATGGAGCCCGTCCCCCGACACTCACCATCTGATCACCCCCGAGATCAAACCGTGAACGCGCACGGGGGAACGCGCCTCCCGGCCCCACCCAGCACGCAATCCCCCAACACTCACCCTCTGATCTCCCCCGAGATCAAGACGTGAACGCGCACGAGGGGGACCCGCGTGCGGCCGCGTCGAGGACGGCCTCGGCGTAGGGTGTTTCTCCAAGAGGACTTTGTGAGAAATCGAGGAGACACATGGCCGAGGGGACCGCGCTGGCTGACGCGCTGACGCGCGAGCACCACGAGATCGATGAGGGCATCGAGGAATATCTCGCGGAACTCGAGGAGGGCGGGGATGCCGCGCCCCTGCGGCGCGCCATGCACGCGCTGCGCCGGCACATCTACCTGGAGGAGCGATTCCTGTTCCCGCCGCTGCGCGAGGCCGGGATGATGATGCCGATCCTCGTGATGCTCAAGGAGCACGGCGAGCTGTGGCGCGCGATGGACACGCTCGACGACGCCCTCGGCTCCGGCAGCGACGCGGCCGACCTGGGCGAGCAGTGCCGCGACATGCTCGCGCTGCTGGAGAGCCACAACAGCAAGGAGGAGCCGATCATCTACCCGCGCGCGGATGCCGACCTCGCCGACTTCCAGCGTGTGCAGCTCACACGGTTCCTCGCCGACGGGACATTCCCGGACGGCTGGGTGTGCGAGCGGGCCGCGGCCTGAACTGTCGCACTCACCCCCACGCCGCTTCGAAGCGTCCGCGCAGGTCGCGCAGCCGCTCGACGGGCTCATTCGCGAACACCAGCCGCAGATGGCTCTCACCTGTCGGACCCCAGCCGTGCATCGGAGTCGCGGCGACCCGTCCGCGGGTGAAGAGCAGCTCGGACGCATCGGCCGGCGTCATCCCGATCTGCGTGGTGTTGATCAGCAGCGACCAGCCGCCATCGGGACGGACCACCGGAAGCCCGGCCAGCTGCTCCAGGATCAGGTCGCATCGCTCACGCCAGACGTCCACGGCGCGGCGGACGTCGTCCTCGGCATCGGGAGCGGTGAGCGCTGAGGCAACCGCCTCCTGCGCCAGCCCGACCTGACACACGACGTTGCTGAGCCCCACGAGATTGATGTCCGCGATGGCGGCCGATGGCCCGACGACCCAGCCGACCCGCCAGCCGATCATCCTGAGCTCCTTCGACGCCGAGCCGACCGTGATCGTCCGTTCAGCAAGACCGGGAACCTGTGCGGGATGCACTCGCTCCGCGTGATCGAATCGGATTCGCTCCATCGCCGCGTCATAGATCAGCCAGGCGCGGTGGCCCTCGAGCACGCGTTCCAGTGCAGCCCAGTGGTCACGGGTCATCACGGAGCCGGTCGGCATGGCCGGCGACATCATGAGGACGGCCGCGGTGCGGGAAGTGACGGCAGCCGCGAGGTCATCGGGGTCGAGCATCCATCCTGTCGCAGTGGCCGTGAGGCTGACGAACCTCGGGACTCCGCCCGCAAGCCTGACCCTGTTCACCAGGCCGGCGTAGATCGGATCCACCATGACGACCTCGTCACCGGGCTCGACCGTCGCCAGCAGGCAGTTGAGAACACCGTTGAGCCCGCCTGCCGTGATGACGCACTCCCGCAGCGGGTCGTACAGTCGGTCCGCCGCTCGGCCCACATGCTCGGCCGCCGCACGGCGCAGCGCCAGACCTCCCTGGAACGGCAGGTAGCTGTTCGCCTCGTCGTCGTCGACGGCCGCCTTGGTCCGCGCCAGCGCGACCGCAGGCGGACGTAGGTCGGTGTCGAGATTCTCGAGCCTCAGAAGCGAGGCATCCTGCGCCCGATCAGCCCGGTCGCCGAGATGATCAACGCCGATTCCGGGAATGTGCTGCAGACGACTCACGGACATTTCGCACTCCGTTCTCTATCCGGCGTCGAGGATGCGACGCACCCAGCCATCTCGGGCGGCGGCCGCCGCCATCGCCAGGCGGCTCTGAGGTGCGAAGTTCTCGAACCCGTGGAAGCCGCCGGGCCACACGTGCAGCTCCGCAACTCCCCCGCACGCCCAGATACGCGAGGCGTAGGCGGCGGATTCGTCACGGAAGACCTCGGCGCTGCCCGCGGAGATGAACGCGGGCGGCAGACCGGCCAGATCGGCCGCCCGTGCCGGAGCTGCCGCCGCTGCGACGTCCGGGCCGCCGCGCCGGTCGCCCAGCAGCGCCGTCCACGCCATCACGTTGCTCGCGCGATCCCATACGCCGATGCCCACGATCTGATGGGTGGACGCGGTCGCGTCCCGGTCATCGAGCATCGGGCTCTGGAGCACCTGTGCCGTCACTGCAGGACCGCCGCGCTCGCGAGCGAGCAGGCACACACCCGCCGCGAGGCCCGCACCGGCGCTCTGGCCGGCGAGCATGATGCGAGCCGGGTCGATGCCGAACTCGGCGGCGTGGTCGGACACCCATTGAAGCGTCGCGTAGCAGTCCTCGACGGGGATGGGGTCGGGATGCTCGGGCGCCAGCCGATAGTCCACCGCCACGACGACCGCGCCGTGGCTCGCGACGAACGGCAGGTACGCCTGGACGCCGCCGAAGCGGCTGCCGAACACCATTCCTCCCCCGTGCAGGTACACGATCCCGGGGCGGGACGCAGGGCCGCCGGCAGGACGGAACACCGAGACCGGGAGCCGGGCTCCATCGTCGCGCTCCAGCAGGTGCTCGTCGCGGACGGCGCCGACGGCGTCGACCATGCCGCCGACGGTCGGATCGGCGGGCAGCGCGCGCAGCCCTGGCAGCATGTCGAGCGTGATCGTCGGCGGCACCCGGTCGGCGAGCGCCTCGAGCACGGGCACAAGTTCGGCGTCGAACGGCGGCGCTGCAGGAACGGACATGTCAGCCTCCTGACCCGCAGACTAGCGGCTCATCCGCTGAGGGCTGCGGTGATGATCACGATGCCGAACGCTGCGACCATGACGTTGCCGACGATCACCGTCACACGTCTCACGCGGTCCCGGGCACCTGATCTCAGCAGGCTGCCGACGAGCACGAGCAGCAGCTGCCACGCGAGCGAGGAGAATGCCACGCCCAGGGCGAACGCCGCAGCGCTGATGGGGGATGCTGCGATGGCATCGATCGCGGTGGTGATCGCGGCGAAGTACACGAAGGTGGCGGGGTTGACCAGTGTGAGCCCGCCGAACGCGACGAAGCGAAAAGCGGCCTTTGCTGCGACACCGCGGGCCGGCGGCGGCGGCGCCGGACGGGTCGCGCCGGCGAGGCCGCGAAGGGCGATCCCGATGAGGATGAGTCCACCGATCAGCGCGGGCCAGGGCTGAAGGGATCTCACGAGCGGACCTGCGACCGCTCCCAGGCCGATCGCCAGCACGCAGTACACGAGGTCGGCGACGGCGACCCCGGCCGCGGCGGGCCACCCGCGCCGGAACCCGCGTTCGATCCCTTCCCGGAGCAGGAGCACCCCGATCGCTCCCAGCGGAACGGCGACGGCGAGCCCGGCTGCGATCCCGGCCAGCAGCGCGGTGCTCAGTTCCATGCCGCCACGCTGAGGCATGCATTCCCGTCGAGTGATCGATTCTCCCGCTCTGCGGCTAAAGTCTCAGCATGGACGACACAGACGGAGAGATTCTCAGCATTCTGCGAACACACGGCCGAGAAACGTTCAGTGCCATCGGACGCGAGATCGGATTGAGCACGAATGCCGTCGCCGCCCGCGTCCGCCGCATGGAGACCGCGGGGGTGATCACGGGCTACACGGTGCTCCTCGCCGACCAGCAGCCCGAGCCGTCCGCCCGCATCGAGGCATTCATCGACGTCCGGCTGCACGCCGACCGGGACTCGGAGGAGTTCCTCACCTGGGTGCGCACTCTTGCCGGCGTGCGGGATGCCGTGCATGTCACCGGACCATACGACTACCTGCTGCGGGTGGCCGTACCGGACATGGCTGCGCTGGAGAGCATCCTGCGAGCCCTCAAGCCCGGCGGTGGAGCCATCCAGACCCAGACCCGGATGGCGTTGCGGTAGCGTGCCCCCGCTGGGACTCGAACCCAGACTGAAGCGATTTTAAGTCGCCTGCCTCTGCCATTGGGCTACGGGGGCCCGGTCACAGGCTACCGACCCGTCCGGCGCGAATCAGGCCGACGCTTTCGCCTTCGTGGGAGTCTCGTCCGCCGCCTTGTCCCGGTTCTTGGCCGGCGCGGCCTCGACGGCCTGCTGCGGGCGCGGGCGTGCCGCGAATTCCTCGAAGACGTAGCGCGGGTTCTGCACGGTCTCGAGGTTGACGATGTCGCGGCCGAGCCAGAAGTTGTTCCACCAGCCCCAGAACACGCGCCACTTGCGCTCCCACGTCGGCATCGCCAGGCCGTGGTAGCCGCGGTGCATCAGCCACGCCAGGAAGCCCTTGACCGCCAGCTTGCCGGACTGGAAGACGCCGTCGTACAGACCCAGGCCCGCGACCGCGCCGAGGTTCTTGTGGTAGTACTCGCGGGGTTCCTCGCCGCGGAGCACCGCGACGACGTTCTTCGCGAGCAGCTTCGCCTGGCGCACCGCGTGCTGCGCGTTGGGCACGCAGTAGCCGCCCACTCCGCCGCCCGTGAGATCCGGCACCGCCGAGACGTCGCCGGCAGCCCAGGCACCCTCGATGATCTCGTCCTCAGTGCCGACGCGCAGGTCGGCGCGGGTGCGGATGCGGCCGCGCTCCTCAGCCATCAGGTCGCTGCCGCGGACCACCGTCGGGTTCGCCATGACGCCCGCGGTCCAGATGATGAGGTCGGTGGGAATGACCTCGCCTGTGGACAGCTCGACGTCCCCGTCGACGGCGCCGACGACCTGCGTGTCCAGGTGCACGGAGGCGCCGCGCTTGGCGAGGTCCTTGAGAACCCACTCGCTGGTGGGCAGCGACACCTCGGGCATGATGCGGCTCATCGCCTCGATGAGGTGGAAATGCGTGTCCGAGAAGATGATCGAGGGATACTTGCCCACGAGGGCCGAGGCCAGCGAGCGCAGCTCTGCGAAAACCTCGATGCCGGCGAACCCGCCGCCGACCACGACGACGGTGAGCAGACGGTCGCGCTCCGGGCCGCGAGGCAGCGTCGCGGCCTTGTCGAAGTTCGACATCAGCCGGTCGCGGATCGCGACCGCCTCTTCGATCGTCTTCAGGCCGATCGCGTTCTCGGCGATGCCGGGGATCGGGAAGGTGCGTGAGACCGCGCCGGCGGTGACGACGATCTGGTCGTATTCCTGCTGCCAGGGCTCGCCCATGGGCGGTGTGATGGTCGCCACGCGGTTCTCGTGGTCGATCGCGGTGACCTTCGCGGTGATGACGTGCGTGCGCTTGAGGTGACGGCGGTGCGCGACCACCGCGTGGCGCGCCTCGATCGACCCCGCCGAGACCTCGGGCAGGAACGGCTGATAGGTCATGTACGGAACCGGGTCGACCATCGTGACCTCGGCCTCGTGACGGCGCAGGTGCTTCTCGAGCTTCCAGGCGGTGTAGAAGCCGGCGTAGCCGCCGCCGACGATGAGGATCTTGGGCACGGCGTTGCCTGCGGTGCTGGACACGATGAAAACGGACTCCTCGACAGGGTGGGACATCACCGGCTGGTCACCCGGGCGGCGCGCGCCGATCTGATGCGTCGGACAGCTGCGGTGACACCGAGCCCGATAAGGATAGCAGGGACGGTGAGGACCATGAGCGGCACAGTCCCATACCGCAGGCTGTCAGCCGACGGGAGAAGGGGGGATGCCGCCTCGCTCACCGCGTCTGCCGGAGGCAGCATCGGCACGTCGACGGGGGCGCTGGTGGGCTGGTCGGTCGGCACCGACGGCGCGCGGCGATACACCCTGATCCACTCGCGCAGATCGTCTGCCGGGTTGGCCGTGACCTCGGGGACCGAGGCCGTCACGGCGCGCGCGGCATCCACCAGTCCCGAGCCGTAGAGCACCGGCGACTGCTCCGAAGACAGCCGCGCGGTCGCGGTGATCCGGTTGATGACGTTGCCGGCGTCCAGGTCGGGGTGCGCGGCGCGCACGAGCGCGGCGATGCCGGCCACGATCGGGGCGGCGCCGCTGGTGCCCCGCCACTCCACGAGACGTCCGTCGGGCGAGACGCCCAGCAGCTGCTCGCTGGGCGCCGAGACGCCGATGGTGATCCCCTGGGTGGATGCCTCGATGCTCGCCCGGCCGTCGCGGTCGACGCCCGCCACGGTCAGCACCCCCGGGATCGTGGCCGGCGCGCCCACGCGGGTGGTGCCGCTGCCGCGGTTGCCGGCGGCGACCACCACGACGACATCGTGATCGAAGGCGTACAGGAATGCGTCGTCCCAGCTC
>DASSYC010000250.1:0-3324 GCA_035703465.1 Microbacterium sp.
CCCGGCGGCCTGCCGGAGATCGTCGCCTCCTCGTTCGGCGAATGGGCCGAAGTGCGCGGCGCGATCGCGATGGCGCTCGAGCACGTCTCGGTGGGCGCCCGATCACTTCCGCATACGGCCTGATCGTGGCATCCGGTCGCCTGATCCGACGACTGGCCGCCCTCGCCGCCGCCGTCGCGCTCGCCCTGCCGCTGGCCGCCTGCGCCGCCGGCAACGGCTCCAGCGCCGAGATCATCGCGCTGCTGCTGCCGGACGCGAAGACGGCCCGTTATGAGACCTTCGACCGCCCGGTCTTCGAGGCGCGGGTCGCCGAGCTCGGCGACTACCGCGTGACCTACGCGAACGCGGACGGCGATGCGGCCAAGCAGCAGCAGCAGGCCGAGTCGGCCCTGGCCTCGGGCACACGCGTGCTCGTGCTCGACCCCGTCGACAGCAGAGCCGCCGCCACCATCGTCAACCAGGCGAACGCCCAGGGGGTGCCCGTCATCGCGTATGACCGCATGATCGAGGGCGGACGCCTGGCCTACTACGTGTCCTTCGACAACGAGAAGGTGGGGACCCTGCAGGCGCAGGCGCTGGTGGCGGGCATGGATGCCGCCGGCCGCGCCGACGCCGGCATCCTCATGATCAACGGGTCGCCGACCGACAGCAACGCCGCGCAGTTCCGCACCGGCGCGCTGCTCATCCTCGAAGACAGCGGGCTGCGCATCCTCGCCCAGTACGACACGCCGGATTGGAGCCCGGACAAGGCGCAGGACTGGGCGGAGGGACAGGTCACCCGCTTCGGCGACGACATCGGCGGTGTCTACGCCGCCAACGACGGCGTCGCCGGGGGCGCGATCTCAGCGCTGAAGGCGGCGGATGTCTCGCCCTGGCCGATCGTGACCGGCCAGGACGCCGAGCTCGCCGCCATCCAGCGCATCGTCAGCGGCGACCAGTACATGACCGTGTACAAGGCGCTCACCCAGCAGGCCCAGCGTGCCGCCGAGGTCGCCGTGGCCCTGCTGCGCGGCGAGGAGGTCACCGCGTCGATGGAGGTCGACGGCACCCCGGCGACGCTGCTGGACCCTGTCGCGGTGACCGTCGGCGACATCCTGGACACGGTGGTCGCCGACGGCTTCTGGACCGTCGACGACATCTGCACCGCGGCCTATGAGGCCGCGTGTCGCCAGGCCGGGCTGCTCCCGGCCGCCACCGGGTGATCTACCCTCGACACATGCCCGCAGACATGACGGCAGGCGGTGCGATCGCGGCGCGCGCTGCGCGCACCAGGGAGCGCGTGCTCACCATGCACGGCATCGGCAAGCGCTTCGGCGCGGTCAAGGCGCTCACCGATGTGGACTTCTGGGTCAACGAGGGCGAGGTCGTGGCGCTGGTGGGTGACAACGGTGCGGGCAAGTCGACGCTCGTGAAGATCCTCGCCGGCGTGCACGCGCAGGATGCCGGCACGGTCGAGTTCGACGGCGAGCTCGTGGAGATCCCGACGCCCGCCGACGCGCAGGAGCTCGGCATCGCGACCGTGTTCCAGGACCTGGCGCTGTGCGACAACCTCGATGTCGTCGCGAATCTCTGGCTCGGGCGCGAGCTGATCGCCGAGGGCACGCTCGACGAGGTCGAGATGGAGCAGCGCACGTGGTCGCTGCTGCGCGAGCTGGCGGCGAAGGTCCCGTCGGTGCGCGTGCCGGTGGCATCCCTCTCCGGCGGTCAGCGCCAGACCGTCGCGATCGCGCGCTCGCTCGTCGGCGACCCCCGAGTGGTCATCCTCGACGAGCCGACCGCCGCCCTGGGCGTCGCCCAGACCGCCGAGGTGCTCAACCTCATCGAGCGGCTGCGCGAGCGCGGGCACGGCGTCGTGCTGATCAGCCACAACATGGCCGACGTCATGGCCGTCGCCGACCGCGTGGTCGTGCTGCGACTGGGTCGCAACAACGGCGTCTACAACGTCGCCGACGTCACCAGCGAGACGCTCATCGCGGCGATCACCGGCGCGACGGATGTCGCGCGCAGCGCTGCACCGCCGCCGCCCGACCCGCCCGCCGACGCCGCCGACGCCGCCGACGCCGCCGACGATGCTCCGGGGGCGCCGATCATCCCGCTGCCGCCCGCGCGGCGGCGAGGACCTCGCGCATGACCCGCGGCGAGAGCCTGCGCGCCTGGGCCGAGCTGCTAGTCGCCCGCGTGCGCGGCGGCGATCTCGGCTCACTGCCGGTCATCGTCGGGGTGGTGGTCATCTGGACGGTGTTCCAGGCGCTGAATCCCGTGTTCCTGTCGAGCACCAATCTCGTGAACCTCACGATGCAGTGCGCCGCGATCGGCACCATCGCGCTCGGGGTCGTGCTGGTCCTGCTGGTCGGCGAGATCGACCTGTCGGTCGGATCGGTGGCCGGTGTGGCAGCTGCCGTGCTCGCCGTGACGTTCGTGCAGATGCAGTGGAACGCCGGGCTGGCGGTGATCGCTGCGCTGGCGATCGGATGCGTCATCGGCCTGCTGTACGGCTTCCTGCTCACCCGGTTCGGGCTGCCCAGCTTCGTCGTCACCCTCGCGGGGCTGCTCGGCTTCCTCGGCCTGCAGCTGTGGGTGCTGGGCGAGTCCGGCTCGATCAACCTGCCCTTCGACTCGTGGATTGTGCACTTCGCCCAGCAGCTGTTCCTGCCGCCCTGGGCCTCGTACGCGCTGGCCGCCGTCGCCGCCGGCCTCTATGCGCTCTCGCGGGTGCGACGCGCCCGCAAGCGCGCCGCGGCCAGCCTGATCAGCCAGGGCTACGCCGAGATCGCCATCCGCAGCGGCGCGCTGCTGGTCCTGCTGGTGGCCGCCGCCTGGTATCTGAACCTCTCCCGCGGCGTCGGCGTGATGTTCCTCCTGTTCCTGCTGCTGGTGGTCGCCGCCAATTTCGTCCTCACGCGCACCCGATGGGGGCGCGCGGTCTACGCTGTGGGCGGCTCTGTGGAGGCGGCGCGTCGCGCCGGCATCCGCGTGAATCGCATCTACCTGTCCGCGTTCGCCGCGTGCTCGACCCTCGCCGCCCTGGGCGGCATCCTGCTGGCGGCACGGCTCGCGGCCGCGAACCAGAGCACTGGCGGCGGCGACACGAACCTGAATGCGATCGCCGCAGCCGTCATCGGCGGGGCGAGCCTGTTCGGCGGTCGCGGCACCGCCTATGCTGCGCTGCTGGGCGTGGTGGTGATCCAGTCGATCTCGTCGGGGCTGACGCTGCTGAATCTCGACTCCTCGGTGCGGTTCATGGTCACCGGCGTCGTGCTCGTGCTGGCGGTGATCGTCGACTCGCTGTCGCGGCGCACACGCGCGGCAACAGGGCGCGCCTGA
>DASSYC010000111.1:0-3550 GCA_035703465.1 Microbacterium sp.
CGCCCTCGCACAGCACCTGGGTGAGTCCGCGGCCGGCGAGCGCGCCGAGGGCGTCGCCGAGGTCGACCGACTCGTCGCCGCACACCAGCACGTCGGCGACCTCGGCGAGCGCGTCGCGCTGGCCGGCGGGGGCGGCGGCGCAGGTGATCACGAGCGGGCGGGCTTCGGCCCGGGCGAAGAAGGGATGCCTCGGGTCCAGGCGCAGCGACCGCGAGACCACCGCCGGGCGCGGCACCGGCGACAGCCCGTGGGCGCGGCGCCACGCGGCATCCTCGTCCTCTCCCCCGATCCCCCCGTACTCCTCCACGCGCACGGTCCCGGCGCCGACCATGACGACATCGGCCATCGCGCGCAGCACACGCATGACGGCACGGTCGGTCCCGCCGCCGAGCGGACCGCTGCGGCCCTCGAGGGTGACAGCGCCGTCGGCGCTGGAGACGAAGTTCATCCGCACGCGGGTCGCGTCGCGGGCCGGCAGCGCGTATGTCTCGGCCAGTTCGGCACGGGTCGGCATCAGTCGTTCCCCTCCGGTCGCATGTTGTGTCGCAGGTACGCGGGCTCGCGCCGGCCGAGGATCGCCTCCACCATGCGCAGCGCGTCGACGGTCTCGCGCACGTTGTGGGCGCGCACCAGGCGCGCGCCCTGCAGCACGCAGTACACGGCGGCAGCCAGTGAGCCCGGCAGCCGCTCGCCGCGATCGCGGTCGAGCGTCTCGCCCACGAAGTCCTTGTTCGACAGGGCGACCAGCACCGGCGAGCCGAGCGCGGTGAGCTCGCCCAGGCGCCGGGTCAGCTCGAGGGACTGGCGGGTGTTCTTGTTGAGGTCGTGACCCGGGTCGAGCACGATGCGCTGCGCCGGCACGCCGTGTTCGAGGGCGATGCTCCGGCGTTCGACGAGGAACCGCGCCACGTCGTCGACGACATCGTCGTAGTGCGGCAGCGGGTGCTGCGTGCGCGGTGCGGCCAGGCTGTGGGCGATCACCAGGGCGGCGCCGCCTTCCGCGGCGACGTCGGCCATGCGCGGGTCGTGCAGCCCGGTGGTGTCGTTGATCATGGCCGCGCCCGCGTCGATCGCGGCGCGGGCGACCTCGGGGTGGAACGTGTCCACGCTCACCGCGACAAGAGGCGCAAGCTCGCGCACCACCGGGACGACGCGGGCGATCTCCTCGTCGACGGGCAGCGGCGGTCCGGGTGAGAACGGCACCCCGCCGACATCCACGATCTCGGCGCCCGCTTCGACGGCCGCCGCACCGGCGGCCACCGCGGCATCCAGGCCGTAGGTGGCGCCGCGGTCGTAGAACGAGTCGGGAGTGCGGTTGACGATCGCCATGACAACGGCGTGCGCGGTGAGATCGATCGTGCGGCCCGCCAGATCGAGCTCCGGCGCGGTGACGGGGATCACGTGATGAGGTCCTCCAGCGGCACGTCCGGGTCCTGCAGGCGGTCCAGGTCCACGGACTGGCCCGAGCGGATCAGCCGCTGCACGGCCTCGTTCACATCCCACACGTTGACGTTCATGCCGCCGACCACGTGCGCGCCCTGCACCCAGAAGGCGATGTATTCGCGGGCGTCGAGGTCGCCGCGGATGACCAGGTCGGCGTCCGCCATGAGCGGCGGGTACCCGGACAGCTCCATGCCCAGGTCGTACTGGTCGGTGTAGAAGTACGGGATCTGGCTGTGCACGGCGCGCAGGCCCCGCATCGAGTTCGCGGCGACCTTGCCGCCCTCCAGCGCGTTGGCCCAGTGCTCGCTGCGCAGGTGGCGCTGGATCACCGGGTGGTAGGCGTTGGCGACGTCGCCGGCCGCGAAGACGTCGGGGGCGCTGGTGTGCATGCCCGGGTCGACGAGAATGCCGTTGTTCAGCTGCAGGCCGGCGGCTTCGGCCAGGGCGGTGTTCGGCACCGCGCCGACGCCGATGAGGACGAGATCGGCGGGGATCGTCTCGCCGTCGACGACGACGCCCTCGGCGCGGCCCTCACCGACGATGCGCTCGACGTTCACGGACGTGCGCAGGTCGACCCCGTGCTCCTGATGCATCTTGGCGAAGCTCGCACCGAGGCGCGGGCCCAGGGCTGCGGCCAGCGGCACGGGGTCGCGCTCGAGCACCGTCACCTCGTTGCCGTACCCGCGTGCGGTCGCAGCCACCTCCATGCCGATCCAGCCGGATCCGATGAGCACAAGGCGCTTCCCACCGCCGGCGAGCGCCTCCTTGAGCGACTCGGAGTCGTCGATCCGACGCAGCTGGTGCACGCCGGGCAGTTCATGGCCCGGCAGCGGCAGCGAGCGCGGCGATGCGCCCGTGGCCAGCAGCACGGCGTCGTACGAGAGCTCGGTGCCGTCGGCGAGCGTCACGGTGTGCGCGGCGGGGTCGAGCTTCGTCGCCTCCACCCCCGTGCGCAGCGTGATGTCGTTGTCGGCATACCACTCCTCGGGCTGGAGGTACACGGCATCCAGCCCCTCGGTCCCGGCCAGGAAGCCCTTGGACAGCGGCGGCCGCTGGTACGGCGGATGCGCCTCCCCCGCGACGACGGTGATGTCGCCGTCGAATCCGCCCTCCCTCAGCGTGGCCGCGGCGGTGCCGCCCGCCATGCCGCCGCCGATGATCAGCATGTGCGACATGCCTCCTCCTTCGTCAGATCTGCTGCCGGAAGCGTGCCTGCAGTCCGCGGTCACCGGCAAGCTCCCCGCGGAACATCGTCGTCTCGGTGGTCGCCCCGGCCACCTGCACGCCGCGCACGGACATGCACATGTGCTCTGCGCGCAGCACGACTCCCACGCCTCGCGGAGAGAGCTCGGCCTCGAGGGTGTCGGCGATCTGCACGGTCAGGCTCTCCTGCACCTGAAGGTCGCGGGCGTGCCGCTCGACCACCCGGGCGAGCTTGGAGAGCCCGATCAGCTTGTCGCCGGGCAGATACCCGACCGTGGCGATGCCGCGAAAGGGCAGCAGGTGGTGGCGGCACAGGGACACGAACGGGATGTCGCGGACCACCACCGGCTCGTCGTAGCCGTCGTCATTCGGGAACGCGGTCATGGAGAAGGGGCGCGGCGTGGTCAGCTCGACGAATCCGTCCACCACGCGCCGCGGCGTCTCGGCGAGGTCGGCGTCGACCTCGTACCCGAGGGCCGCGATCAGCTCGGCGACCGCGGCGAGGGCCCGAGGCCGGTCGACCGGCGGTCGCCTGGGGGCCGGGGAATCCTCGACCGCATGCAGCTGTGCGACCTGCGCCGTCATCGACATCGCCCACCGTCCCTTCTCTTCTGACGGTACGGCCCGCAGATTCTTCTGTCAAGATCTGTATTTTTAGAATACAATGAAAGCGTGACAGCACTAGTCGCAAACCGCGCCGCCGCGCTGGCCCTGCTGGCCGACCCCGTGCGGCGCGCCCTCTACCGGCTCGCCGTAGAGGATGAGCTCACCCGCGACGAGGCATCAGCGGCGCTCGGCATTCCCCGCAGCACGGCCGCCGTCAACCTCGATCGGCTCACCGAGGCCGGGCTGCTCGTCGCGCAGTTCCGCCGGCTCTCCGGGCGGTCAGGTCCGGGGGCCGGCC
>DASSYC010000176.1:0-2596 GCA_035703465.1 Microbacterium sp.
ATGGCTGTCACGACGGCGCCACCCGCCGCGAGCAGCATCGGCACGGTGACCGTCGTGACGGCCGTCATCTCGATGATGAGGAGGATGCCGGTGAGCGGGGCGCGCACCACCGCGGCGAACAGCGTCGACATGCCGACGATCGCCATGGCGATGATGAAGTCGGTCCCGAGCCGCGGTGCGAGCAGCTGAGTGAACTGGCCGAAGATCGTCCCGAGGAGGGCGCCGAGGGCGAGCAGAGGGGCGAACAGTCCGCCCGGCGTACCCGCCGAATACGACAGCGGGCCGGCAAGGAACCGCACCGCGAGGTACAGCAGCAGAAGCGGCGGAGCGATGGCCTGTCCGGCCAGGAGCAGCTGCGCGAGGGCGTCACCGCCGCCGACCGTCAGCGGGTCGACGAAGAGGGCGAGGCCGATCAGGGCGCCGATGACCGCCGCCCGAACCACCGCCGGGACGCGCCGGAGGCGGGTCGCGAGGGAGAGCAGCCCGACGACGAGGCCGTTGTAGACCGCGCCGACGAGCCCCACGACGACTCCGAAGACGAGGAACATCGGCAACGTGTAGAGCGGCGGGTCCGACACGTCGTGCACCGCGAAGTCGGGGTGGTCACCCAGGACGAGACGCGAGCACGCGATGGCGGCTGCGACGCCCATCACCGTGGGCACGAGGAGCCGGAAGCTCGCGGACTTCGCGACCTCCTCGAGGACGAACAGAGCCCCGCCGACGGGTGCGTTGAAGGCGACGGCGAGCCCCGCGCCGGACATGGCCGTCTGCAGGAGCCGCAGGTCGTCGTCGCCGAGCTTGGCGGCTTTGCCGACACCGGCACCGAGCGCCGCGCCCATGTGCACGGTCGGGCCCTCGCGTCCGAGGACCATGCCCGACCCGATCGCGGCCAGCCCGCCGACGAATCGGGTGGGGACCACCGACAGCGGCGGAGGCTCCAGCTGCTCGCGGTGGACGGCCTCGACGTCCTGGATGCCGCTCCCGGCCGACCGCGGAGATGCCTTCACCAGGAGGGCCGCGACCACGGCGCCGACCGCGCCGAAGATGATCACGACCAGCCACCCGAACGGGACGGTGTGCGCCCAGCGGGAGAGCTCCTCACGCAGGACGGCGGCTTCGACGAGCAGCCAGCGGAAGCCTCCGCCGAGGAATCCGATCGCGACACCCGCGACGACGGCGAGCAGGCCGAGGATGACGAGAATGCGAGCCTTCCCGCCCAGTCCGACATCGCGCCCGTCAGCCACCATCGGCCCCCGGCACGTGCGCAGCACCTCTCGTCGACGCGAGCACGCTTCAGCTTATGACGCTCGCGGCGGCCGCGCCCGTGCCCGAGAGATGCCGCGCCCCGGCCCCTGCACTCCCGCGGGGAACGGACTAGGCTTTCGCAACGCGACGGGAGCAGCGGCTCATCGGTCAAGGAGCGTGCATGGAACAGCGCGGGGCGGCATCCGCCCTCGTCACGGGCGGCTCGCGCGGCATTGGCGCGCACATCGCCGGGCTTCTGGCCGCCGACGGCGTCGATGTGACGCTGACCTACCGCCGCTCCGCGGACGCGGCCGAGGCGGTCGCCGAGGCCATCCGCGCCACCGG
Organism: Microbacterium sp.; assembly: GCA_035703465.1. Taxonomy (GTDB): domain Bacteria; phylum Actinomycetota; class Actinomycetes; order Actinomycetales; family Microbacteriaceae; genus Microbacterium. Next base: position 1,591 of record DASSYC010000176.1, read on the forward strand.
CGGGTCGGCGCGTGCCGTGCGCGCCGAGCTGGAGTCCGAGGCCGACATCGACGCGCTCTTCGCGGGCGACACCGCGTACGACGCCGTGGTCGCCAACGCCGCGGCATCCGTCTTCCGGCCGGTCGCCGAACTGCAGCCGCACCACCTCGAGCGTTCGTGGGCGACCAACGTGCGCTCCTTCGTGCTGCTGGCGCAGCGGGCGGCACCGCGGATGCCGCGCGGCGGCCGGATCGTCGCCCTCACCAGCTACGGCGCGCAGCGCGCGTTCCCCCGCTACGCCGCGATCGGCGCCGACAAGGCGGCCCTCGAATCCTGGGTGCGGCACCTGGCCGTCGAGCTCGGCGAGCGCGGCATCACCGTCAACGCCGTCAGCGGCGGACTCGTCGACACCGACTCGCTGCACCACTTCTACGCCGACCCCGCAATGCCGTCACTGGAGACGATGACCGCACGCATCCCGCTGCGCCGGCTGGGCACCGCAGACGACGTCGCGCACGCCGTGCGGTTCCTGCTGTCGCCGCAGGCCGGCTACATCACGGGACAGACCCTCGTCGTGGATGGGGGGATGACGATCGCCGCACCGCCGTTCGCAGCGGAGGTGGGCGCGACACGGGAAGAAGAGGAGAGGAAGAGATGACCGGGAACACCGACTACGACACCAGCGAGCTGCGGCGGGTCTTCGAGAGCCGCTTCACCTGGGCGGCGGCCTTCGAGCGCAATACCCACCGCTACGCGCAGCGGCCGGCTCTGAGCGACCCGCCGTCGGGCCGATCATGGACGTACGCGCAGCTCGGCGCCGACACCGGGCGGCTGGTCGCCGGACTGCGCGACCGCGGCGTGGGCGTCGGGGACATCATCTGCTATCAGCTGAAGAACACACCCGAATTCGCGATGCTGTACATCGCCGCGCAGGGTCTGCGCGCGGTCAGCTCGCCGATGAACTTCCGCCTCGCGCCGGCCGAGACCGCCCACATCCTCGATCAGACGCGGCCGGTCGTGTTCGTCT
>DASSYC010000213.1:0-14281 GCA_035703465.1 Microbacterium sp.
ATCCGGAGCGTGTTCAGCCGCGACCCGGCGGCCCGAAGCGTGCTCGAGGTGCTGTTGTGCTACCCCGGCCTGCACGCGGTGTGGATGCATCGGCTGGCACACCGGCTGTGGCGTGCGGATTGGCGCCTGCTGGCGCGGTTGGTCTCGCACCTCGGGCGCTGGCTGACCGGCATCGAGATCCACCCGGGGGCGAAGATCGGCCGGCGCTTCTTCATCGACCATGGCATGGGCGTGGTCATCGGCGAGACCGCCGAGATCGGCGACGACGTCATGCTCTACCACGGGGTGACCCTGGGCGGCCGGATGCTGGACGGCGGGAAGCGGCATCCCACCCTCGAGGACGGGGTCGCCGTCGGCGCCGGTGCGCAGATCCTCGGCCCGATCGTCATCGGCGCCCACAGCGCGGTGGGGGCGAACGCCGTCGTGACCAGGAGCTGCCAACCCGACTCGGTGCTCGTCGGCGTGCCCGCCAAGCCGCGCGCGAAGAGACCCGGAGAGGACACGCGCGCGCTGCTGACAGCGCCCGAGTACCAGATCTGACGCACGACTCGGACCCTCAGACGTGGCGCTTCATGTCCGCAAGCGGTCAGCCGCCCGGTGAGCGCACCTCCAGCGAGGCCAGGACCCGCGCGACGTCGTCCGCGTACCGGTCGGCCGAATCGGTCGAGACCGTCACGGTCAGGTAGGTGACCGTTCCATCGCGCACCGCGAACAGCTGATGCTGCACCTGATCGTCCGCTGCGCCGTCGCCGTCCGAATCCCAGGTGAATTCCAGCAGCTGCGCCGCCGTCGCGCCCTTGACCTCCATCGAGGTGCGGCCGATGAGCGTGAAGCCCGGGAACTCGACCGGGTCGCCGTAGCCCGAGAGTGTGTCGTCGACGTACTGCGCGAGGCTGCGGCCGGTCTCCTCCTGGTCCAGCAGGAGGTTCGCCTCCCACGTCCGGCAGTCCTTCGCGGTGAACAGATTGCCGCCGGCGCCCGGCGGGCGTATCGCGGCGTCCCAGCCGTCGGGCACGACGATCGCGAAGCGGTCGGCCTCGAACCTTCCTCGGATGCGATCGACGACGGGGACTGCGCGCGTGAGGTCGATCTCCGTCAGGAGCCACAGGTCATCGGCGGAGACCTCGTCGCCTCCGATTCCGGCGGTGATCAGGGACGCGCCGCAGCCTGTGTCGGAGACATAGCTCTGCAGTCCGGCGATGCCCCGCACTGTGCGGGCCGCGGTCTCGTACTCCATCGTCACCGTGTCCTGCAGGCCCCGGAACCACTGACCGCGGGTCTGCACCGTCTCACCGGTGGGCTGCAGCCGCTTCAGGGCGTTCTCGAGCTCGGTCGCCACGAATGCGTCGACGTCGCCCGTTGGCTGGACGTACTCGATCCGCCGCACGAAGAGCCCGCTGTCCTCGGTGGGCCCGAGGCTCCACACGACGCCGTCGTCCTGCCATTCATACCAGTCATCGGGCACCACGGCGCTGATGCCGAGGCGCCGGGACTCGTAGCGCGCCATGCCCTCTTCGGCCGTGTATGCGCCGGCCAAGTGCACCTCTGTGCGCACGCCGTTCGCGTAGACGTCTGCCCGGTATCGGCCCGACGGCATCAGCGTGCCGGCCGGGATCACATGCTCAAGATGGGCGCCCACCTGCAGAGTCTCGGCGGTGGGCGCCGCGATGACCGCCCACAGATCGTCGTCGTCCGCGCGGTGATACCACACGACGGCGGCTCTGCCGTCCACGGCCGGGCTGTCGTCGCGCGAGGCGACCTGCACCTCCTGCGGGTAGACCGAGAGCTGAGCGCCCTCGAGCCCGAACACTGACGAGTAGGGCGCCCCGAGCACGCTCCATCGATATTCGTCCATCAGCGCGCCCGGCACCGTGTCGGCAAGAAGCTCGAGGTCGGCCAGTGCCCAGGACCGCAGCTGGATCACGGCTTCTGGGTCGGCGAGGCCTTGACCGGCACAGGAGTCCCGCGCGCCGGTCAGACAGTCGGCGGCTTCCTGGTAGGCCGCGAGAGCCTGCTCGTGCGACCCGAGGGCGGCCATGCCCAGCGCCCGATTGAGCCGGATCGAGTGCACGGCGCTTCCGCCGGCCCCCGAGTCGCGCCCAAGCAGGAAGAGCGCGCGCTCCGTGCGCTCGAGCCCGGCCTGCACCATCGCGTCGTCCTCGCGGAGGATCCCGAGGTCGATCTGCGCGAAACCCAGATTGCCCTCGAGCCGGGGTGTCACGGGACCGAGATCCTCCGCCCGCAGCAGCGCGCCGACGGCCTCTGCCAGGATGCTCGCGTCTTTCTGCGCGCTGAGGATCGCCCACCCGTCCGTGGCCTCCGCACTGCACCACAACGCGTATCCGAGCCATTCGTGCGCGGGCCCGAACCCGTCGAAGCTCTTCAGAGCATCGGCCAGCGGAGCAGGATCGGCCGTGCAGTCGGTCTGAGCTGTAGCCAGCGCGATCGCGATCGCGTCGACCTGCTCCGCCGATGCAACGTTCTGGCGCCACGCGGTATCCGGGACCGTGGTGATGGTCAGTCCCGTGCCGACGACGATGCCCGCCGTCCCGACGACGAGCAGCATCACGGACGAGCGGCGCGTCCGGCTTCGACCCGACGCCAGACCGAGCATGAACCCCGAGAGCCCGAGCACCACCAGGGCGACGGTCAGCAGGGATCTGTGCTCTCCCCACACGGTCGCCTCCTGGCTGGTCAGCTCGGCTGTCGCGTCACAGGCGCGCGCCGGCCAGAGCGAGCGTGAGACATACCAGGGGATGTACTGCTCGTCGGACAGCTCGTGGTAGAGCGCCGACGGCATCGACGGCGCCGTCAGCGCTGTGGGCGCGGTGAACGCGCACACGGAAGGTCCTTCCTGATCCTGGCCCGCGCTGATCTGATCGCGCAGGCTGTCTTCGAGCGCGGCGAGCCTTTCGTCGACCTCCTCCCGATGGACAGCGCGAGCATCGGGATCGATTCCGGAGTCCGGGCTGATGATGGCCAGCTGGGCGGCGGCGACCGCGGCGGCCTCGGCCTCCGCGTAAGCCGTGAGGGAAGAGAGCCCGCGCGCGACTCGCTCGATCCCCTCCTCCTGGAGGCGCTGCGCCTCCGCTGTCAGCGCCTCTGCGCGTGCACTTGAGTCCCGATCGTTGGACGATACGACGGAGAGCGCGACCGCAGCTCCCGCGAACGCGACGATCGCAGCGGCGCCGAGGATCTCCGCCCACCAACGGGGTCGCTCGGCGGGGCCGGCAGATTCCCCGTGGCGCCGCACCCACTGCCACAGCCCCAGCGCGGCGCCGGTGATGACCAGGACCACAGCGGCAGCGGCGACTCGCTCCACGGCCGCGAACAGCAGCAGCACGGTGCTGATGAAGACGACGACCGCGCACGCGACGACGATCCCCGACCGCCACGCGAGGACCGCCGTGCCGCGGACCGTTGCCGGCCGGCCACGGCGATCCCCGAGCTGGTCGACGACGATGAGGCCGGCAAGCACGGCGATGAAGACGAGACCGAGCGTGGTCAGAGTGCGCTCCTGCATCCCGAGCGTGCCCGCCTCGGCGCGCAGCTGTGCCGTTCGCGCAGACAGAGCGGACAGGGTCGTCTCATCCTCCAGCCCGGCGAGCGCCTGGTCGACGCGGTACGCGGCGGGGGTGCCGTCCGCTCCCGCACAGCCCGCGAGACGATCGCCACGCACCAGCGGGCGCAGTGCATCCAGCTCGATCGTGGAGCTGACGAGCGCCTCGATGTCTGGAGTGCTGGTGAGCAGTCCGGCCTGCGCCGCGGCGCGTTCGAGACTGCCCGAGCACAGCTGAGCGAGGACGGCGCTGTCGTTGGCGATCAGCGTCTGCAGCTCCCCGCTCAGCCGCGTCACCTGCGCATCCAGGGCACGCGCCTGCGTGAGGGCCGCGTCGGCGGCGTCGGCTGCGCGCGTCGCCTGGTAGACAGAGAATGCGCTGAGCGTCATGGCGATGGCCATCATCGTCACCACCGCGAGGTCGCGCCTGAGCAGGATCCCGGCGCGCGCCCGCAGGCGGCCGGGCCGACGCACCATCGCCGACATCGCCGTCAGGAAGGACGCAGGACTTCGGCGCGGGCTGCGACGATCGCCTGCAGGAAGGCAGGTTCGTCGACAGTCGCCGCGAGCGGATCACGCCCGCTGAGTGCGCGCTGCCGGGCGCTGGCCAGGCCGGTCCCTGCCGAGATCATCTTGCGCATCGCCGGTCGCCGGTCGCCCGGCTGTGCGGCCGCCCAGCGCAGCGCCTCACGGCGGCCCTTGGGCGTGGAGAGCATCGTGACCTCCTCCGGCGTGAACCACCCGACGTTCGCATACTCGGTCAGCCGGGCGGCGGTCGTCTGCTGCTCTTTGCGCAGCAGGTAGACGACACCGACCACGAACACTGCGAACAGCGGCACCTGCAGGAACGGATACACGCCGAACAGGAATGCCTGCAGCTCCACGAGCGCGGTCCAGTTCCACAGTCCGTGGAACATGATCGCCGCCACCAGCCCGACCGATCCCCAGATCAGGCACGAGCCGCGCGGCAGACCGTGCCGGACCGCCAGCCCGAGCGCGAGCCCGGTCAGGCCGGTGGCGATCACGTGCACGAACGGCGAGAGCAGCCCGCGCAGGAAGAAGGAGAACCCGAGGCCGCCCAGCCCACCGCCGGCGAGCGCATCGCCGAAGTACTGGATGTTCTCGGTGAACGCGAAGCCCGCACCGATGAGACCGCCGTACACCAGGCCGTCGACCGGACCGTCGAAGAATCGCCGCGCGAACAGGAAGATGAGGAAGACGCCGACGGCCTTGGTGATCTCCTCCAGGATCGGCGCCTGGATCACGATTCTCGCCCACTCGTCGGCCGTGCCGAACGCGTACAGGTAGAGCTGAGTGAGTGCCATGGCGCCGATCGCGCCCCACAGGCCCGCGAACCACAGCAGACGCCGTGGCTCGGGCTCCCACCGATCCACGCGCAGCACCACGATGACGACGACCGCGAGCGGAACCAGCGCCACGATCGCCGCGACCACAGCGCCGACATTGCCCAGCAGCATTCCGTACATGACCGCGAGATAGAGCGCCAGCAGCACCGCGAGGATGACGACGCCGGCGACCCATCCCGTGCGCCCGGAGGCCGTGATAGGAACCGGCAGCGGCTGGACGGGCGCCGCGGGCGGAACAGGTGCGAGCGCGGTCGACGAAACAGGTGCGGTCATGGCCGGTCCCCCATCCGACAGTTCCCCAGCCACGGCTCCCCTGCCGCGCCTCCCGCGCGGAGTCTGTCACTCCGTCTGCGGTGCGCACACCATAGCGCCAGGTCGGCCCTCCAGTAAAGGGCGCCGGGTCTGAAACGCGGCTCAGGCGGCCCGTCGCTCCTGCACCTGCCTCTTGAGGAAGAGACCGGGCAGCAGCCACGTGGCAAGCGCCGTCACAAGCCACACGATCAGCGTTCCGACGATCCAGGCGACCGGTCCATCGATGCCGATGCCGGCCGCGGGGATGATCACTGCGATCAGCAGCGCCACGAATGTGGAGACCAGCCCGATTCCGCCGATGAGCGCCCGCGCGTGCTTGCGCGACACGTTCAGCAGCCACGGCGCCAGCACGCTCTGCAGCACCGCGAAGATCACGACGGCCAGCACGATCCCCCACGCCGAATCCCAGTGCAGGTGAAACCCCGGCAGCAGGAGGTTCGCGACGACGAGCCCGAGGAACGCCGAGACCAGCCAGATCAACGCTCGGATGATGAACCGGAACATGGCTCGAGCGTAGCGCCCGTGTCCGCCCTGAGAACTGGTTCCTCACGGGTGAGTTGCGCGCTACACTGGCGCCAACTTCTGTGGGGGAAGGGGACGACATGGGGGTCGGCCGGGCCATTGTGCCGCTTCTCCTGCTCGCGCTCGCGCTGACCGGATGCTTCCCCATCACGATCACAACGGGCGGGCCCGGTACGACCGCCGAATCGACTGAGCGGACGCCCGAGGAGAAGGCTCTGCTCACTCACCTGCGCACGACCGAGGGCCCGCGCGAAGAACTGGCAGAAGCCACCGACGAAGACCTGCTCGCCGTGGCGCAGAGCATCTGCCAGATCGTCATCGACGGGAAGAGCCTGGATGACGGACTGCGCGCGCTGACCGGGAATCTCGTGCTCTCGGACGCCACGATCGTCGCACTCGTCGGCGGGGCGCAGGTGGCCTACTGCCCGGACGCACTCGACACCGTCGAATGGACGAAGCAGTCCGAGTTCATCAAGGAACGGGTGTTCCTCGGGAGTGTCCGCGGCAACGCCGGTTCGTTCAGTGACTTTCCTGATCAGGACGCAATCGGCTATGCGAAGAGTGTCTGCGCCATGCTGGGTGACGGCTCGTCGCTCCAGGAGGTGAGCGGAGCTCTGCACGGGATGCGCCTGCCCGGGATGGCCCCCGACCCCGACGGAGCGAACGCCTTCATCTCGGCCGCGATCGTGACCTACTGCCCTGACCTCGCACCGGTGGGCTGATCACGCGTCGTCGGCACCCGCCAGCGCCGCCAGGCGCGCTTCCTCGTCGGCGGCCACCGCCGACTCGACGAGCGGATCGAGCGCGCCGTCCATGACCTGGTCCAGGTTGTACGCCTTGTACCCCGTGCGGTGATCGGCGATGCGGTTCTCCGGGAAGTTGTAGGTGCGGATGCGCTCGGAGCGGTCCATGCCGCGGATCTGCGAGCGTCGGACATCGGATGCCGCGGCATCCCGCTCCTCCTGCTGCCTGGCCAGCAGGCGGGCGCGCAGCACGCGCAGCCCCGCCTCGCGGTTCTGCAGCTGCGACTTCTCGTTCTGCATCGACACGACGATGCCGGTCGGCAGGTGGGTGATGCGCACCGCGGAGTCCGTCGTGTTCACCGACTGCCCGCCCGGGCCGGACGAGCGGAACACATCGATCTTCAGATCATTCGTGCTGATCTCGATCTCGTCGGGCTCGTCGACCTCGGGGAAGACGAGCACCCCGGTCGTGGAGGTGTGGATCCGGCCCTGCGACTCGGTCGCCGGCACCCGCTGCACGCGGTGCACCCCGCCCTCGTATTTCAGGTGGGCCCACACACCCTGGGCGGGGTCGGTGCTGGAGCCCTTGATGGCCACCTGCACATCCTTGTATCCGCCGAGGTCGGACTCGTTGCGCTCGAGGAGCTCGGTCTTCCATCCCTTCGATGCCGCATACTGCAGGTACATCCGCAGCAGATCGGCGGCGAACAGCGCCGACTCGGCTCCGCCCTCGCCCTGCTTGATCTCCATGATGACGTCGCGGGCGTCGTCCGGGTCGCGTGGGATGAGCAGGCGGCGCAGCCGCTCCTGCGTCTGCGCCTGCCGCTCCTCGAGCTCGGGGATCTCCGCGGCGAAGGCCTCGTCCTCCTTCGCGAGCTCGCGTGCCGCCTGAAGATCGTCGGATGCCGCGCTCCACGCGTCGTGGGCGGCGACGATCCTCGACAGCTCGGCGTAGCGTCGGTTCACGCGCTTCGCGCGCGCGGCGTCGGCGTGCACGGCCGGATCGGAGAGCTCGGCCTGGACCGCCTGATGCTCTTCGATCAGCCCTTTGACCGACTCGAACATCGGTCAGCGGATGCTGTTGTCGTGCCCGTGCGAGTGGCCGCCCGCGACCGGCGTCGGGATCGACTTCTGCATCTGCACGAGGAACTCGACGTTGGACTGCGTCTCCTTCAGCTTGCCGAGCACAACCTCGAGGGCCTGCTGCGGGTCGAGCCCGGCGAGGGCGCGGCGCAGCTTCCAGGTGATCTTGACCTCGTCGGGCGAGAGCAGCATCTCCTCACGACGGGTGCTGGACGCGTTGATGTCGACGGCCGGGAAGATGCGCTTGTCGGCGAGCTGACGCGACAGGCGCAGCTCGCTGTTGCCGGTGCCCTTGAACTCCTCGAAGATGACCTCGTCCATCTTGGAGCCGGTCTCGACGAGGGCCGTCGCGAGGATCGTCAGCGAGCCGCCGTTCTCGATGTTGCGGGCCGCTCCGAAGAAGCGCTTCGGCGGGTAGAGCGCCGACGCGTCCACGCCTCCGGTCAGCACGCGTCCCGAGGTCGGCGCCGAGATGTTGTAGGCACGGCCCAGGCGCGTGATCGAGTCGAGCAGGACCACCACATCGCGGCCCAGCTCGACCAGGCGCTTGGCGCGCTCGATCGCGAGCTCGGCGACGGTCGTGTGGTCCTCGGCCGGACGGTCGAAGGTCGACGCGATCACTTCGCCCTTGACGGTCCGCTGCATGTCGGTGACCTCCTCAGGACGCTCGTCGACGAGCACGACCATGAGGTGCACCTCAGGGTTGTTGGTCGCGATGGCGTTGGCGATCTGCTGCAGCACGATCGTCTTCCCGGCCTTGGGCGGGGCGACGATCAGGCCGCGCTGGCCCTTGCCGATGGGCGCGACCAGGTCGATGATGCGCTGGGTGAGCTTCTCGGGCGCGGTCTCCAGGCGCAGACGCTCCTGCGGGTAGAGCGGCGTGAGCTTGCCGAACTCGACGCGACCGGCGGCGTCGTCGGTGGAGAGGCCGTTGATCGAGTCGACCTTCACGAGAGCGTTGTACTTCTGCCGGCCGGACTGCTCGCCCTCGCGTGGCTGCTTGATCGCACCCACGATGGCATCGCCCTTGCGCAGGTTGTACTTCTTGACCTGACCCAGCGAGACGTACACGTCGCTCGTGCCGGGGAGGTATCCGCTGGTGCGCACGAACGCGTAGTTGTCGAGCACGTCGAGGATGCCGGCGATCGGGATGAGGACGTCGTCCTCGCCGATCTCGGTCTCGAACTCGTCAGTCGGACCGCCCTGGCCGCGACGCTTGCTGCGCCCGCGCCCGCGGCCGCCCTGCGACTGCTCGTCGCCGTCGGACTCCTGCTTGGACGCGCCGGCCTGGCCGCTCTGACCGCCCTGGACCTGGCCGTTCTGGCCATCGTGGCCGTTCTGATTCTGGTTCTGGTTGCGGCTGCGGCTGCGACTGCGACTGCGGCTGCGACGCCCGGACGACTGCTGCTCGCCCTCGCCGGACTGCTCGCCTTCGCCGGACTGCGCCCGCTCCTCGGACTTCTCGCCGTCAGCGGAGTCGCCGCTCTGCTCTGTCTCAGCGGGCTCGGAGCGCTTCTCGGTCTTCTTCGTGGCCGCCGACCTCTCGCGCGCAGCGGAACTGCCACCCGCCGCAGGACTTTCGGTCTCGGCGGAATCGGCCGCGGGGGGCGCCTCGGTCTCGTCGGTGGCAGAGGCTTCGGGGGCGGATGCCTCGGTGTCGGCCTCGGCCGGCGACTCGTCACCCTTCTCCGCCGCGAAAGCGGCGCGAACCTGGTCGGCGACCTCGGCGGTGACCGCGGAGGCGGGGCTCGCCGCCGGCGAGCCGAGCTCGGCCAGCTTGTCGAGCACGGTGCGCGAGTCGACGCCCGCCTCGGCGGCGAGCTCATGCACGCGACGCCGGCGGGCACCGGCCTTCTTGGCCCGGGCGGGCTTCTCCGCCGGTGCATCGGCGGAGACAGACTCTGCGGGGGCAGGCTCTGCGGCGTCAGGGGCGGCAGCATCCGCTGCCTGGTCGGCCTGTTCGGCCTGACCGGTGTTCTGGGCCGCGTCGTCGACGGCGGGGGTGCTGTCGGCCAGCTCGCTGTCGGCGGGCAGGGCGTCGGACTGGATCTCGGAGATGGACTCCACGAGTTCTCCTCTATAGGTACATTCGGCTCTGCTGCCGACGCGGGCGCGTCGGCGCGCATCCTGCGGCGACCGGGGGTCGGTCGGCGGGATGGGTGTTGTGCAGAGTTCGCAAGAATTGCGACGGAGGCCAGATTCACGCGCCGCGAATGCTGCTACGTGGAATCCTCCGCTGGTTCCCTAACTGTACCACCCTTGACGTCGACGGCGAGCATGAGGGCCTCCCACGGGGCGTCCGCGACGGAGACCGCGAGCGCGGCGGCTTCCAGTCGCGCACCGGGTCCGTCGGCGAGCACCAGGACGCTGGGTCCCGCCCCCGACACGACCGCCGCGAAGCCCTCGGCGCGCAGCGCGCGCACCAGCGCGCTCGTGTGCGGCATGGCCTCTGCCCGATAGTCCTGGTGCAGTCGGTCCTCGGTCGCAGCGAGCAGCAGCTCGGGGCTCTGGGTCAGGGCAGCGACCAGCAGCGCGGATCGCGAGACGTTGAAGATGGCATCCTCGCGGGGCACCTGGGCCGGCTGCAGGCCACGGGCGACCTGCGTCGACATCGTGGACTCGGGAACGAAGACCAGCGGCGAGACGCCGCGGTGCACGAGCAGCTTCTTGTGCGCAGGGCCGGCGGGCGTGGTCCAGGCGATGGTGAGGCCGCCGAACAGAGCCGGCGCAACATTGTCGGGATGCCCCTCCATCTCGGTGGCCAGGCGCAGCAGGTCGGAATCGTCCAGGTCGATCTCGTCCGCCAGGAGACTTTGGGCGGCGAGGATGCCGGAGACCACCGCCGCACCGGACGAGCCGAGGCCCCGGCCGTGCGGGATGACGTTGCGCGCTCGCAGGTGCAGGCCCGGCATCCGACGCCCCACGCTCTCGAACGTGTGGGCCATGGCGCGCACGACGAGGTGGGAGCCGTCGCGCGGAACCTGCGCAGCGCCGGATCCCTCGACCTCGATCACGAGCCGGTCGCCGTCGATGGCCGTCACCGTGAGCTCGTCGTAGATCGACAGCGCGAGTCCCAGGGTGTCGAACCCGGGGCCGAGGTTGGCGCTGGTGGCGGGCACGCGCACCGCGACGCTCGGCCGCATGCTCACTCTCCCCGCGATTCGGGCTGCAGCCCGAGGAGCGATGCGACCTCGCTCGTGGTCGCATCCACCACGATCGGCTGGACATCGGTGCCGTCAGGGTTGCGCAGCGCCCACTGCGGATCCTTCAGGCCGTGGCCGGTGACCGTCAGCACGACACGGGTCCCTGCCGGGACCACGCCGGCCTCCACACGATCCAGGAGTCCCGCGACGCTGATCGCCGAGGCGGGCTCGACGAAGATGCCGACCTCGGCGGCGAGGATCTTCTGCGCGGCGAGGATGCGGTCGTCGTCGATGGCCCCGAACCAGCCCTGGGTGGCGTCGCGTGCCTCGAGGGCGAGCTCCCAGGAGGCGGGGTTGCCGATGCGGATCGCGGATGCCACCGTCTCGGGGTTCTTCACGACCTCGCCGCGCACCAGCGGCGCCGAGCCTTCTGCCTGGAAGCCGAACATCCGCGGCACCCGGGTGGATGCGCCGCGCTCGGCCTCCTCACGGTACCCGCGGGAGTACGCCGTGTAATTGCCGGCATTGCCGACCGGGATGAAGTGGAAGTCCGGCGCGTCGCCGAGCACCTCGACGATCTCGTACGCGGCGGTCTTCTGCCCCTCGATGCGGTCGGGGTTGACCGAGTTCACCAGGTGCACCGGATAGTGCTCCGCGAGCTCGCGGGCGATCTCGAGGCAGTCGTCGAAGTTCCCGCGGATCTGGATGAGCCGGCCGTTGTGGGCGACGGCCTGACTGAGCTTGCCCATCGCGATCTTGCCCTCGGGCACCAGCACCGCCGCGGTGATGCCGGCGTGCGCGGCGTACGCCGCGGCGGAGGCCGAGGTGTTGCCGGTCGATGCGCAGATGACCGCCTCCGCGCCGTGCTCGACGGCACGCGAGAGCGCTACGGTCATTCCGCGATCCTTGAAGGACCCGGTGGGGTTCATCCCCTCGAACTTCACCCACACGTCCGACCCGGTGCGCCGCGACAGCGCCGGCGCGGGGAGGAGCGGCGTGCCGCCCTCGCCCAGGGTGACGACGGTAGAGGCATCCGTCACTCCCAGCCGGTCGCCGTATTCGCGGAGCACTCCGCGCCACAGATGTGCCATATCAGTCTCCTTCCACGCGCAGCACCGAAACCACGCGCTCGACCACGCCGCTCGCGGCGAGCCGCTCGACCGTCTCGCTGAGATCCTGCTCCCGTGCACGGTGCGTGCCGATCACCAGGTGCGCGACGGACGCGTTCTCGCTGCCGACGGTCTGCTCGACCGTCGCGATCGACACCCGGCCCTCGCTGAGGATGCCCGCTACGGTCGCCAGCACTCCGGGCCGATCCTCGACCTCGAGGGTGATCTGGTACCGCGTGACCACCTGCCCGACCGGGGCGAGCGGAAGGTCGGCGCGGGTCGACTCGCCCACTCCCACGCCCCCGGCGATGTGCCGGCGAGCCGCAGAGACGACATCGCCGAGAACCGCTGAAGCGGTCTGCACACCGCCGGCGCCGGCGCCGTAGAACATGAGGTCGCCGGCCGCCTCGGCCTCGACGAAGACGGCGTTGTTCGCGCCGTGGACGCTGGCGAGCGGGTGGGCGCGGCTGACGAGTGCCGGATACACGCGCACCGAGATCGACTCGCCCTGCGTGTGCGGATCGATGAGACGCTCGCATACGGCGAGCAGCTTGATGACGTATCCCGCGCGGCGCGCCGATTCGATCATCGCCCTGTCGATGCCGGTGATGCCCTCGCGGTGCACGGCGTCCAGCGGCACGGCGGTGTGGAACGCGAGGCTCGCGAGGATCGCCGCCTTCTGCGCGGCATCGAACCCCTCGATGTCGGCGGTGGGATCGGCTTCCGCATACCCCAGCTCCTGCGCCTGGGCGAGCACGTCGGCGAACTCGGCGCCCTCGGTGTCCATGCGGTCCAGGATGTAGTTCGTCGTGCCGTTGACGATGCCCATGATCCGGCGCACCCGGTCACCGGCGAGCGAGTCCCTCAGCGGGCGGATGATCGGGATCGCCCCCGCCGCGGCGGCCTCGTAGTACACCTCGGCGCCGACCTGGTCGGCCGCGTCGAACAGCTCGGGCCCGTGCGTGGCCAGCAGCGCCTTGTTGGCCGTGACCACATCGGCGCCGGAGTTGATCGCCTGCAGCAGGTGGGTCTTGGCGGGCTCGATGCCGCCCATCAGCTCGATGACGATGTCGGCGCCGACGATGAGCGACTCGGCATCGGTGGTCAGCAGCTCTCGCGGCAGGTCGGTGTCGCGCGGCGCGTCCGGGTCGCGAACGGCGATGCCGACGAGGTCGAGTGCGGCTCCGGCGCGATCGGCCAGCTCGTCGCCGTGCGCGAGCAGCAGCGCCGCGACCTGCGAGCCCACGGCTCCCGCGCCCAGCAGCGCGATCCGCAGGCGGCGGTAGTCGGCAGTCATCGGTCCCCTTCGTCGCTGTGCGGCACACCCATGTCCCGGGCGAGCAGGTCGGCCATGGTCTCGCGGCGCACGATGGTCCGCGCCTGCCCGGCCCGGACCGCGACGACCGGCGGACGCGGCACATGGTTGTAATCGCTGGCCAGCGAGAAGCAGTACGCCCCGGTCGCAGCGACGGCCAGCAGGTCGCCCGGGACGACATCGCCGGGGAGGTATTCGGCGTCGACGACGATGTCGCCGGACTCGCAGTGCCTGCCCACCACGCGGGCGAGCGCCGGATCGGCCTCGCTCGCACGCGACGCCAGCCGCGCCGCGTACTGCGCGCCGTACAGCGCGTGGCGAGGATTGTCGCTCATGCCGCCGTCCACGCTCACGTACAGGCGGGCGGCGTCCTCGGAGGCCCGCACCGGCTTGACGGTGCCCACCTCGTACAGCGTGATCCCGGCCGGCCCGACGATCCAGCGTCCCGGCTCGAAGGCGAGGTCGGGGATGGGGATGCCGCGCACCTCGCACTGAGCGGCCACAGCCTCGACGATGCCCTCGGCGAGCTCCTCGATGGGGTCGGGCACGTCGGCGGAGGTGTAGGCGATGCCGAAGCCGCCGCCCAGGTTCAGGATCGGCAGGGGGTCTGCGGCGCTGAGCTCGGCGTGCAGCTCGACCATGCGCGCGGCGGACTCGCGGAAGCCGTCCGCACCGAAGATCTGCGAGCCGATGTGGCAGTGCAGCCCCACCAGCGCGAGGCTCGGCAGCTCACGCACCCGTGCGGCGACATCCGCGGCCTCGTCGAGCGGGAAGCCGAACTTCTGGTCCTCGTGCGCGGTCGCGAGGAAGTCGTGGGTCTCGGCGTGGACGCCGCTGTTCACGCGGATGAGGACGGGCTGGCGGATGCTGCGGCGCTGGGCGACGGCCGCGAGACGCTCGAGCTCGATCCGGCTGTCCAGCACGATCGTTCCGACGCCGGCATCCAGGGCGGCCTCCAGCTCGGCCACCGACTTGTTGCTGCCGTGGAAGCCGATGCGCGAGCCGTCGACACCCGCCGCGACCGCGACCGCCAGCTCGCCGCCGGTGCAGACGTCCAGGGCGAGGCCCTCCTCGGTCACCCACCGCGCGACCTCGGTGCACAGGAACGCCTTGCCGGCGTAGTAGATG
>DASSYC010000076.1:0-4488 GCA_035703465.1 Microbacterium sp.
AGGTCGAGCTCGCCGCCCCCGGGGAAGACGATGGTGTGCTCGGTGCCGAAGCCGAAGCGCAGAGCCTGGGCGGTGACCACGGCGACCGCGATGACGATGATGTCGGTGACCGAGATGGCGACGCCCAGGTGCCGCTGCCAGCGGCGCACCTGCGCCACCGGGTCGGGAATGCCAGGTGCCGGCCCGGCCCCCCTCTCAAGAGGTGCGCGGATGCCTGCTGCCGGGTGCTCGTCGATAGCCACTGCCGCTACCTCGTCGCAACGCTCGCATTGATCACCAATTGATGAACCCCCAATTGCGCGTGCGGCGCCGTCGCATTTCGGGTCGCGACTCGCTCGCTGGCGGCTCCCCCGGAAGCCACGTACTGAGGGTACCAGCGTTGTCCCGAATCCGTACCTGGGAATCCGGGGCCGTGACCGCCTCGATACAGTGGCATCTGCGATTGCGCGAGGCGTCGCAGGTGGGGAGACGTCATGCAGCTGTCGGTGATCGGATGCGGCTATCTCGGTGCGGTGCACGCCGCGGCGATGGCCTCACTCGGGCACGACGTGGTCGGAGTGGACACCGACAGCGCCAAGGTCGAGCGCCTGTCGGCCGGTGAAGCTCCCTTCTTCGAGCCTGGCCTCGAAGAGCTGCTGACCGCCGGTGTCGCATCGGGGCGGCTGCGGTTCACGACCGACATCGCACAGGCTGCCGAGGCATCCCTGCATTTCATCGCCGTGGGAACGCCCCAGCGCGACGGCGCGGACGCGGCGGACGTGAGCTTTGTGGATGCCGCGGTCGCCGCGCTCGTGCCGCACCTCAAGCCAGGCGACATCGTCGCCGGCAAATCGACGGTGCCCGTCGGCACGGCCGCTCGCCTCGCCCCGGCGGTGGAGGCGGCCGGTGCTGCGCTGGTGTGGAACCCCGAGTTCCTGCGCGAAGGCTGGGCCGTGAAGGACACGATCGAGCCCGACCGGATCGTCGTGGGGGTGCCGGCGGGTGCGGAGGCGGCCACCGAGGTGATGCGCGAGGTCTATGCATCCGCTCTCTCTCGCGACTGCCCGCTCATCGTCACCGACTGGCAGACCGCCGAGCTCGTGAAGGTCGCCGCGAACGCGTTCCTCGCGACGAAGATCTCGTTCATCAATGCGATGGCCGAGATCGCAGAGGTCGTCGGGGCCGACGTCACCCAGCTCGCGGACGCGCTCGGGCAGGACGACCGGATCGGCCGGCGATTCCTGGGTGCGGGGATCGGATTCGGCGGGGGATGCCTGCCCAAAGACATCCGCGCGTTCGCCGCCCGCGCGGAAGAGCTCGGGCGGGGGGAGTCGGTCGGCTTCCTGCGGGAGGTGGATGCCATCAACCTGCGGCGCCGGCAGCGCGCGGTCGACCTCGTCGTCGAGGCGCTCGACGGCGACGTGGTCGGCAAGAAGGTCGCGGTGCTCGGGGCGGCGTTCAAGCCGCACTCCGACGACGTGCGCGACTCGCCCGCGCTGGCGGTGGCGGTCACGCTGCGCGGGCTCGGGGCCGAGGTCGTCGTGACCGACCCGGCGGCGCTGGCGAACGCGCGGGCGCTGCACCCGCAGCTGGAGTATGGGGCGTCGGTGTCGGAAGCGCTGGAGGGAGCGTCGGCAGTCGTGCTCGTGACCGAGTGGGACGAATACCGGCGGGAGCTGTCGCCGGAGGATGCCGGGGCGCTCGTGGAGCGACGGGTGATCGTTGACGGGCGCAACTGCCTCGACGCGCAGGCGTGGCGCGATGCCGGGTGGACGTACTACGGCATGGGGAAGCGGTAGGGCTGGGTATCACCGGTCGTTGAGCAAGCCGAGGGCGAGACGAAACGCGCCGAGCTACCTCCCAGAGGCGATCTCGATCTTCGAGCCGAGCCGGCCGATGACTTCGGCATGGCCGGCTTCGACACCCGCAGCGATCACGTGCGAGTCCTTCGGGTCGATGAGCTGGTATGCCAGGGCAACCGTGCCGACCACGTGAATCGGGTCCTTCATTGCGAGGGCCCGGTCGCTCGCCAGCTCGACGACGGATGCCCCCGCCTCCTGGACGAGCAGAACATACTGATAGTCACCGAGTCGGATGTGCTCCACGGCCACTGCTGCGGCCAGCGGGCTCATCGTGCCACCTGAAGGAATCGTGTCCGCTGCGTCGAGAGTGTCACGCGCGACAGCGGCGATGGCTTCGGCGGCAGCGATCCAGGCGGCATCCGCCTCTTCCTTCGGGTTGACCTTCTCCACGGCCAGTGCCTTCTGCAGGTCGATCAGTGCCTTCTGCAGATGGTCGCGGGCGGCCAGTACGGCTGAGGCCTTCCCGTTCTCGGGCGGTGGGTCGCTCTCGAGAAAGCGGAACGAGTCGATGACGACGCGCTCGCCGACCTCTGCGCTCGCGAGCGACCCCGCAACGGCGGCGACCGCCTCAGCATCCTCGACTGTGAGATCTTGCACCGTCAGCTTGCGGTGTGCGGCGAACAAGCTCAGAACGCCGGGAATCGCCTTGGACAAGCCCGTCGCCGCTGCGACGACGGCCGAGACCGGATCTAGCGTCTCGACCTTCGGCCCGGAGTCGGGCGACGCGCCCAGGAAGCCCTCGAGCACCTCGGCGAGACGGCTCAGCCGGTCGGTGAGGCCCTTGCGCATCGCGTCACGCTGAAGAAGGAGCGGATCGGCCGTGACGAAGACGCGGTACTTGTCCTTGCCGTCGCCTTTGACCGCCTGACGCACGCGGTCGGCGGCATCCGCAAGCGCCTTCACCTTCAGCAGCGTGCTGAACCCGACCTTGCCCTCGGCGGAGGTGAGTTCGCCCCGCTTGACCTCCTGCAGGTCGGGCACCATGTCCTTGGCCACGCTCTGGAGCTTGGTGAGGTTGTCGTACTGTGTGCCCTGGGCCGCCAGGTCGGCCGTGCGCTTGCGGTCGGCGGCGCTCGCCTTCCACTCGTCCAGTTCGGCGCGTGCCTGGTCGCGAGCGAGCTCGGCTGCCTCTCGATCGGCGACCGCCTGCAGGCGCTTCTCTTCGGCCGTCTGCTGATCCTTCGCCGCGGCCGTGGCCTTCGCCCGCGCCTCCTGCAGTCGGAGGTCGTCGATCTCACTCACGCTGGTCCCCAATCTCGCTGCGGGAGTCGGTCGCGACGGTGATGCGGCGGCTCAGCCCGTGTGGTGCGCATTGCGTACTGGTAGAGGGGCACGGCGGCAACGCTGCGAGAGGAGGCCGCCGTCGCGGGCCTCCGACATCGTGCTCACGTCCGCACTCTTGCGTGCCCCGCTACAGCGTTTCGTCTCGCTTCGCTCGCTCAACGACCGGTGGGGGTCGCGGCCGCACTCACGCTCTGATCTTGTACGTGATCAGAGCGTGAGTGCGGGAGACGCACGCTGCGCGTCACTTGAGCGAGCCGGCGGTGATGCCCTCGGTGACCTGGCGGTTGAAGACGATGTAGATCACGACCATCGGGATCGTGATGATCGACAGCGCGGCGAAGAGCATGCCGTAATCGGTGACGTACCGCGACGAGAACGCCAGCAGCCCGGTCGGGATCGTCTTGAGCGAATCGTCCTGGATGTACAGCAGCGCCAGCAGGAACTCGTTCCAGGTGTTCAGCGCCGAGAAGATCGCCACGGTCGCCAGGCCCGGGCGCAGCAGCGGCAGCGCGATCACCGCGAACATGCGCAGATCTCCGGCGCCGTCCACGCGCGCCGCCTCGAAGAGCTCTTCGGGGATGCCGTCCAGGAACGTCTTCAGCAGGAACGTCGCCAGCGGAATGCCCATCGCCGTGTAGGGGATGATCAGCGCCAGGCGCGTGTCGAGGATGTCGAGGTCGCGGAACAGCGTCGACTGCGCGATGAAATACGACTGCACCGGCAGCAGCAGCCCGAGCGCCAGCAGCCCCATCAGCCACTTGTCGCCCCGGAACCGGTACCGGCTGAACGCGTACGCGGCGGCGGCCGAGAAGACGAGGATCAGCAGCACCGACGTGCCGGTGGTGATCACGCTGTTCAGCGCATACTGGCCGATGTTGCCGACATCCCACGCCTGCACCCACTGCCCGAAGTCGATCGACGACGGCAGCGCGAACGGGGTGCGGAAGATCTCGCTGTTCGTCTTGAAGCTGGATGCCACCATCCACACCAGCGGGAAGAAGAAGACCACCGCGATCAGCACCAGCAGTGCCGTGATCAGCACGCGCCCCAACGCCAGCCTCACGAGGCCACCACCGTCGACTCGGGCAGGGCCGCGGCCGCGGCAGGCGCGGCCTCACCGCGCGGGCCGCGCTGCGAGCGCTCGGTCGCCGCGCGCCGCAGCCGCATGAAGATGACCCCGCACACGACCACGACCGCCGTCAGGGCGACCGCCATCGCCGAACCGTAGCCGACGTCGCCGTTGTGGAACACGGTGCGCACCATGTAGGTGGTGGGGATCTCGGTGCTGTAGTACGGCCCGCCGTTGGTGAGCACGTAGAACAGGTCGAACCCCTGGAAGCCGCCGGTGACGCACAGCAGCACC
>DASSYC010000178.1:0-3280 GCA_035703465.1 Microbacterium sp.
TGTGGGCGTGCACGCGGTCGACGACACCCGCGGCTGCGACAGCAGTCGTGAGTCGATCCAGCAGCTCCGCAGACGAGTCCAGGCAGTGCACCTGCGCCTCCGGGAACCGTCGGGCCAGAGCGACCGCTCCTGCGCCGGTGCCCGATCCCAGATCGAGCACCGTGCGGACCGGACCATCCAGGGCAGGCGCGGCGCGGTCCAGCCCGAGCGCGGTCACCCCCCGAGACAGCAGCGCCCCGCGTTCGTAGTGCGCGGCGAGGGCCTCTGAGAATCCGTGGTGGTGAGCGGGGTGCGGGGCATCATGCGAAGTCATAGGGCGACACTAGTCGGGATCTGCTGATATGGCATAGGATTTTGCGTATGACGCAAGAACCACTGGATGAGGTCGTCCGGCAGAGGATACGAGGGCTCCGGCGGGCTCGCGGGTGGACGCTGGACACACTGGCTGCTCGCTGTTTCGTGTCCACATCCACGCTGAGTCGGATCGAGACCGGAGGCCGCCGCATCGCTTTGGAGCAGCTGGTCGCCATCGCCCGTGCCCTGGGGACCAGCGTGGATCAGCTCGTCGAACCCGAGGGCGACGAGGACGTCGTCATCCGCCCCGAGCCCGAACCGATCGGCGGTGCCACGGTGTGGCTCCTGTCTCGGGAGCGCGATCGTCGCGGCGTGACCATCGCCAAGATGCGCATCACCCCGGACCGCGACGTCCGTGGCACGCAGGTCCACCCCGGATACGAATGGTTCACCGTGCTCACCGGCACCGTCCATCTGCAGCTCGGTGAACGCAGCATCCTCGTCCACGCAGGTCAGGCCGCCGAGTTCTCCACCATGACCCCCCATGCCGTCACCGCACCTGGAGGTCCCGCCGAGATCCTCACCATCTTCGACCATGACGGCGAGCAGGCCCACCTTCCCGGCCACAGCCACGCGTGACGTCGAGGTGCGCATGGATGTCGCGGTCTATGCTGGCCGCGTACCGACCCGTGCGGCAGCGAGGAGGCCCGTGATGGCTGCGAACGACGCGGTGATCGATGTTCGCCAGCTGACCAAGTCATACGGGCGCTTTCACGCGCTGAAGGGTCTGGACCTGACCGTCGAGAGAGGTCAGGTGCACGGCTTCCTCGGCCCGAACGGCGCCGGCAAGTCGACCGCCATTCGCGTGCTGCTCGGCCTTCTGCGCTCGGACGGCGGCACGGCCACGGTGCTCGGCCGCGACCCCTGGAAGGACGTCGTCGACTTGCATCGCCGGCTCGCATACGTGCCGGGCGATGTGTCGCTGTGGCCGGGCATGACCGGCGGCGAGGCCATCGACCTGCTCGGCACGCTGCGGGGCGGACTCGACGAGGCGCGGCGGAAGGATCTCGTCGAGCGGTTCGAGCTGGATCCGACCAAGCGCGGGCGACAGTACTCGAAGGGCAACAAGCAGAAGGTGGCGATCGTCGCGGCGCTCTCCTCGGATGTCGAACTGCTCATCCTCGACGAGCCGACCAGCGGACTGGACCCGCTGATGGAGCACGTCTTCCAGGAAGTGCTGGCGGAGGCCAAGGCACGTGGTGCGTCGGTGCTGCTGTCCAGTCACATCCTCTCCGAGGTGGAGTCCCTCGCCGACCGGCTGTCGATCATCCGCGACGGGCGGGTCGTGGAGACCGGCACGCTCACGGATCTGCAGAAGGGTGCCCGCACCACCATCCACGCCACTCTGGTGCACCCGCCCAGCCGGGCCGCGCTGGAGGGTCTCACGGACATTCAGATCGACGGCGCGCGGCCGACCGCGACCGTCGACACGGCCCAGGTGGGGGAGGCCATGACACGGCTCACGCCCCTGGACATCACCGCTCTGACGGTCGAGCCCCCCTCCCTCGAGTCGCTGTTCCTGCGCCTGTATGAGCCTGCCGCGCCCGAGCAGGAGGCATCCTGATGGCAGCCGCCGCCATCACCGGAACCCGACCGCTGCTGCGGGCGAACCTGCGGTACGACGGACGGCTGCTGGCTCCCTGGGCGCTGCTGACCACCCTGCTGTCGTCGTCGTCGATGCTGTACCCGCTGATCTTCCCGACCGATCAGGACCGTCAGGCCCTCGCTGCCGCGGTCGGGGCGAACCCGGCCATCGCCATCATCTTCGGCCCGGCGTTCGACCTTTCCACGGCTGACGGGTTCAACGCGTGGCGCTCACTCGCCCTCGGCGGCCTCATCGCCGCGCTCGGAGTGATCTTCGCGGTCACCCGCGCGACACGTGCGCAGGAGGACTCCGGGCAGGCCGAACTGCTCGCATCCGGGGTCGCAGGCCGCGACGCCCGGCTCATGGCCGCGGTGTGGATGTGCCTGGTCTTCGCGATCCTGCTGGGGCTTGTCACGGGCCTTGTCACCGTGCTGTTCGGGGGCGGATGGAGCGCCTCGATGCTGGTCGCCGCGACGATGTCCGCCACCGCGTGGATGTTCACGGGCGTGGCGGCGGTCACCGCGCAGCTGGGCTCGGACGCGCGCACCTCCAACTCCCTCGCCATCGCCACCCTCGGCGTCCTGTTCATCGGCCGTGGGGTCACCTATGCGCTGCATGCCCCGGACTGGCTGATCTGGATCAACCCGCTCGGCTGGATGACCGAGACCAAGCCCGCCGTCGACGACAGCTGGTGGCCGCTGCTGCCGGCCGTGGCGCTCACGATCGTGCTGCTGGCGATCGCCTTCCTGCTGCAATCGCGCCGCGAGTTCGGCGCCGGAGCCATCGCCCCCCGGCCCGGACCTGCCCGTGGCAGGGCCCGCTCGACGTGGCGGCTTGCGCTGCGGATCAATCGCGGACCGCTGCTGAGCTGGGCGATCGCGTTCGTCGCCCTGGGGTTCGTCTACGGCTATCTGGCCACGTCCATCTCCGACATCTTCGGGTCGGAGCCGGCGATCCAGCAGATGCTCGCGGGCGGCGCTGCGACCTCTGAGAACCTGGTCAGCGCGTTCCTGGTCACCATCCTCAGCCTCGTCGGGATCCTCGCGGCCATCCCCGGTGTGCAGACCATGCTCAAGGTGCGCGCCGAGGAGATGGACGACCGGCTCGAGCCGGTGATCGCGACGGCGGCATCCCGCCCGCGCTATTACCTCAGCAACGTCGTCATCGCGCTCGGCGCACCTGCTGTGTACATGCTCATCGCGGGAAGCCTCATCGGGTGGCTCGCCGGCACCGCTGACATCGGCGTGGCCTTCGGCGATGTCCTGCTGCAGGCCGCAGCCACCATCCCGGCGGTGTGGACGGTCGTGGCGCTGGCGGTCGCCGTGATCGGCGCGCGCCCCA
>DASSYC010000251.1:0-6726 GCA_035703465.1 Microbacterium sp.
CGAACAGCTTCGCCTGATCGGGCACCGGCCCGACGATATGGGTCAGTCCGGATTCGGTCCTGACGGAGAACTCCGGCAGCGCCGAGACGAGGTCGCGGCCGAGCCTTCCCTGGACGATGACGTCCACGATGTGCGAACCCATGTGAGGTCCCTCCGCTGGCAGACTCGGCTCGTTGCAGAAGCCGAGTCTGCGGCGAGGCACTCGCGGTCGCGTCACCCCGGTGGGATGATTCATGGCGTCCCACTCTCCTGGGGAGGCCGCGATGCCGGATCGCCGACGGCGGATGATCCCCGCGCATGCCGTGGATCGTCCAGAGCTGCGCGCCCAGCTCGACGCGGGCCTGCCTTCGCCGCTGTCGCTCGTGGTCGCCCCGGCCGGTGCGGGCAAGTCGGTGCTGCTCTCGCAGTGGGCGCAGACGCAGATCGATCGCCCAGTGGTCCAGCTGGACATCACCAGGGCAGACCTCGAGGCATCCGTCTTCGCGCGCCGGCTGGTCGACGCCATCGCCGCCGTCGGGCCTCTGAACCCCCCGGAGATCCCGGTGGATATGGCCGGCAACCGGCTGGGGGATCCGTTCATCGAGGACCTGGCGACTGGGCTCGCGAATGCCGGCCCGGTCGTGGTGATCTTCGACGACCTCGACTTCCTGAGGGGCAGCGCGGTGCTCGCCGACCTCTGGCGGCTCGTCGACCTGCTGCCGCCGTCGACGCACTTCGTGTTCTCGTCGAGGATGGACCTCCAGCTCGGCTGGAGCACCCAGCGCCTGCAGCACAGACTCGTCGAGATCCGGCAGCGCGAGCTCGCCTTCGATGAGGAGACGACGGCGCGGGTCATCGGCGCCATCATCGGTCGCCCCGTCGACGACGACACGGCGGGCGCCGTGATGGCCCATACCGAGGGGTGGGCCGTCGGGGTGCAGCTCATGGCGCTCAGCCTGCGGTTCACCGCCGATCCGGAACGGGTCGTGTCCGCCCTGACGAGCAGCGATCGCCTGGTCGCCGACTACCTCTCCGAGGAGGTGCTCGACGCACTCGGGGCCGACCGGAGCGACGCGCTGATGAAGATCGCGGTCGTGGACGAATTCTGCGCTTCGCTGATCGATTCCCTGCTCGGCGACGGCGGAGGCGCCGAGGCTATCGAGCAGCTCGAGCACGACTCGATGTTCATCCTGCCGGTGCCGGAGAAGCCGGGGTGGTATCGATTCCATCGCCTCTTTCGCGACATCCTGCTGCTCCGGCTGCACGCCCAGGATCCGCGGGCGGAGGTGCGTACGCTGCTGGCTGCCGCGGACTGGGCGCAGACCGAGGGATGGGCGGAGGCCGCAATCGAGTACCGCCTGCGTGCGCGCGATTGGGATCGGGCTGTCGACGGCGTGCTGGGACTGGGCAGGGTGGTCTACGACGACACCCGGATGTCGGCGGTGGAGGGCTGGCTGGAGCGGATTCCCGGTCACGTGCGGGCGGGCCGGCCGGCCGCTGACCTGCTGCTGAGCATCGCGCAGGGGATGAACGGTCGCGGCCGGCTCGCGGCGGACGCGATGCGCAGCATCCTCTCCGAGCGGGAGCTGACCACAGGGGAGCGCCAGGTCGGCCTGGCCTACCTCGCGGCCTGCGTCCAGTTCGTCCCGCACCCGGAGGAGTATGCCGATGCCGCACGTCGCGCGCTGACACTTCTGCGGGACGAGCCGGACGCAGAGCTGCCCGACCTGATCGGGCTGACCACGCGCCCGCTGCTGATCGCGGTGGCCCAGGTGTCCCTGGGCCGCGCGCTGCTGCTGCTCGGCGACCTTGCAGGCGCGCGGCGCATCCTCCAGGATGCGCTGAAGGGTGAGGGTATGGCCTATCGCCCCTACCGGGTGCACGCCGAGGGCTCGCTCGCGCTCGCCGAAGCGCTGTCCGGCCGGCTCATCGTGGCGGCCGAGCTCGCCGACGAGGCGCTGGCCCTGACGGACGAATTCGGGCTGCGCGCACACGCCGCGCCGGCGGACGCCTATCTCGCACGCGCGATCGCGGCGATCCGAAGGGGCGAGCCGGATGTCGGATCGCTGGCACTTGAGGAGGGTGTCATCCGCGCTGAGTCGAATCACCGCACGCAGCTGCTCTGGCTCGCGCATCTCGCCTCGCTGATCATCGACCCCGACACCCTGCACGCCGATACGCCCGAGCCCGCAGGGCCACCGCCGCCCTTCGTCCGTGACACCCTCGCCGCGCTGGCGATGCGGCGCGCCAGGTTCCGGGGTGCGCCCAAGCAAGCTTCCGCTCCCGCCCAGGACTGGTCGCTGATCGCGTTCGAGGAGCTGGCGACCCTGCTGTCGCTCGGTCAGCCCACGGCCGCCCGCGCACGGCTGGCTCAGATGCGCCCGCCCGCCGACGCGGACGCGCCGACGCCGGCCGTCGAGCGGGATCTGCTGCTGGGATGGATGTGCGCTCTCGACGGCCGGAGCCCGCAGTCCCGCGCGCACCTCCAGTCCGCCCTCGCCCGGGCCGCGCCCCACCGGCTCGTCTGGCCGTTCATCCAGGCCGGTCCGGACGTCGCCGACCTCATCGACCAGCTCCCCGGGGTCGCGGACGACTTCCGGCGCCTGGTCGTCCTGCGCGGCCGAGCGGGCGGCGCGGCACGACACCAGCCGCTCGCCGACCGGCTCACCCCGAGAGAGATGGAGCTGCTGGCCTATCTGCCCAGCAGGCTCACGTTCGCCGACATCGCCGCACACAGCTTCGTGTCCATCAACACGGTCAAGACGCACATCGGCCACATCTATCGCAAGCTCGGCGTCACCGGTCGCGATGAGGCGATCGAGCGCGCCGCCCAGCTCGGGCTCATCGATCCGGGCCAGATCGCCCGCGTCGGGTGACGCGGCGTCGCGCGGCGGAGGCGATCATGACGGGATGGCCGACCTCCCTGCCGTGACGAGCGACGAGGCGGCGCCCGGCCGCCGGCGCGGACTGGCCGCCGTGGTGGCCGCCGTCGACAAGCCGCTGATCACCGGGTTCCTCGTCACGATCGGAGTGCTCGCCGCGCTCCTGCTCGGCAGCGCGTTCGTGTCGATCTCCACGATCCTGCTGTCGATCGTGCTGGCGATGTTCCTCGCCCTCGGCCTCGACCCGATCGTTCGGCTCCTGGCGCGCCATGGCATTGCGCGAGGAGCCGGCATCGCCATCGTGTTCGGCGCATTCGTGCTGCTGTTCGCCGGTTTCCTGATCTTCGTGCTGCCGCCGGTGCTCGCACAGGTGGGGCAGCTGGTCCAGAGCATCCCCCGCGCCATCGCCGGCGTTCCGGACAGCGCGTGGTTCGCACAGCTGGACACCGACACTCAGGCGGCCGTGAGCGACGCGCTGAACCGGCTCGCCGAGTGGGTCTCGAGCCCGGCGACGCTCGCGGCGCTCGGCGGTGGCGTCCTGGCCTTCGGCATCGGCCTCGTCGGTGCGATCTCGGCCGGCTTCGTCGTGGTCGCACTCACGCTGTACTTCCTGGCATCCCTGGAGGCCATGAAGAACGCGTTCTACGCGCTGGCTCCCGCGCACAGCCGGGCCCGGCTGTCGGAGATGACCGAGCGGATCACCTCCTCCGTGGGCAGCGCGCTGATCGGCTCGGTGATCCTGTCGTCGCTGAACTCCGCGACGGTCTTCGTGCTGCACCTGTTGATCGGGCTCCCGTTCCCAGCGCTCATGGCGGTGATCGCGTTCGTGATCACGCTCATCCCGCTGTTCGGCTCGGTGATCTTCTGGGTGCTCGGCACCGCGGTCGCGCTGTTCTCCAGCCCCGTGCAGGCGCTGATCTTCGCGATCGCCTATCTCGTCTACATCCAGCTGGAGTCGTACGTCATCAGCCCGCGGGTGATGAACCGGGCCATCTCGATCCCCGCCGCCCTGGTGCTGATCGGCGCCATGGTGGGTGGGGCGCTGATGGGGGTGATCGGCGTGCTGGTCGCCCTCCCCGTGATGGCGTCGATCCTTCTGATCATCCGCGAGGTCGTGGTGCCTCGTCAGGACCTCAAGGTGTGAGGCGCAGGTTCATCCGACGGGGGTGATCCCCCACCCCCTCCGACGGTCATAGCGTCACGGATGTCACGCGACACCGCGTGCACAGCCGCGGAGCCGAGGAGGCAGCAATGAGCACGAACACGAACACGGCCACTCACAAGGGCTGGGTCGGCTGGGTCATCTTCGCCGGCGTCGTCCTGGTGATCGCGGGCATGTTCAGCGCGATCCAGGGGCTCGCGGCGCTCATCGGACCGAACGACTACTACCTCGTCGCCGGCGGCAGCGTCTGGCTGCTGGATGTCAACGGCTGGGGCTGGTGGAACCTCATCATCGGCGTCCTGCTCGTCCTCACCGCGGTCGCGCTCTTCGCCGGCCAGACCTGGGCGCGCATCGTGGCGATCGTGCTGGCAGGCCTGAATGCGCTCGGCCAGGTCATGCAGATCCCCGCCCAGCCGTGGTGGGCGATCGCCGTCATCGCTGTCGACATCCTGGTCATCTACGCACTGACCGTCCACGGCCACGAGCTGCGCGCCCGCAGCGACGACGCCGCAGTCTGAACCGCCCGGGCGTCAGCCCAGCAGCGACGCCTTGGCTGCCGCGAACTCCTCGTCGGTCAGCGCCCCCTGCGAGTGCAGAGCCGTCAGCTGAGTGAGCTGGGTCATCAGGTCGGCGGGGGGCTGTGCAGGGGCCGGCGGTGCCGCGGGCGGCGGCGCCGCCGCGACCGCCTGTGCGGCCGCGGCCTGCATAGCCTCGGCCTGCTGCTGGGCCTCCCAGGCCTGCGCCTCGGCGGCCTGATCGGCTTTGCCCTGCTGACGCGCGGCGACGCGGCCGGAGACCGCCGTCGCCGTGCCGGCCACCACCGCGGTGCGTGCGGCCATCCCGATGAGCCCGGGCCTTCCTCTGCGCAGCATTGTCTTCTCCTCTTCAATCAGCGTGAACGGTCAGATAGGCGTTGACCAGCGGCGCGGGGATGCCCTGGCGGGCGACGACGAAGCCGCCGGCATCGAACAGCCGCGCCGCGAATCGCTTCGCCCACAGCAGCTCGACCACCAGCACCGCCGCCGAGGCGGCCGGCGGAACCCCCGCCGCAAGAGCCTCGATGTCCTCGTCCCCGGCGAGGCCAGGGATCGTCAGAGCGGGCATGCCGTCTGCGTCGGAGGTGTCCGACAGCTCCATCACCGAGAGCTCGCCGGCGCTGTCGCGCGAGACGAAGACCAGGTCGAGCAGGTTCACGATGCCCTCCGCGACGAGGTCGTCGATCGCCTCGAGCACCTCGGGTCCAGGGCGATCTCCGTCGAAGCCGATCAGATAGAAGTCGATCGGGCCGTAGTCGAATTCGGTCATGCCCACAGCATCCGGCGCGAACGGACCGCCGTCGTCATCCGCGGCGGGTGATCCATGAGCGGGCTCGGAGCCTCACTTCGCGACCGCGGGGCGGGCAGCGGCGGTGCCCGAGGCGGTGGTGGGCAGAGTGTGCAGAGCGGCGGCGGCCGAGGCCGCGGCATCCTGCAGAGTGCCCTGCGCCATCCGGTGACGCCTCAGCATCACCGCCATGACCACGCCGAGGGCGCTGAAGCCGGCCATCACCCACGACGCCGCCGCCAGTCCCGAGGCCAGCGCGTCCGACATGGCCCCGCCGTCGCCGGTCTGGTCCCCGATGACGGAGGCGTTGATCGTGGCCACCAGCGCCGTGGCGACGGCCGCGCCCACATATCGGGCCATGTTCGACACGCCCGATGCCGACCCCACCTGCTTCTCGGGCACGCACGCCGTGGCCGCCGATGAAGCCGGGCCGTTCGACAAGCCCATCCCCACCGCGATCGCCACCAGCGGCAGCACGAACGAGAGATACCCCCACGACGACTGCACGAACCCGATCACGGCGAAGCCGATCGCGGTCAGCAGGAACCCGATGCCGACGACCTGCCGGCCGCCGAGCCTGCCGGCGAGCTTGGGCACGAAGGGTGCGATCACCACCAGCCCCACGGTGGCCGGAAGCAGGGCCAGGCCGGCCTGGAACGCCGACATTCCCAGAGCGTCCGGGTTCTGGAAGTAGAGGCTGAGCAGGTACATCAGGCCGTTGATCGTCCCCGCCCCGATCAGGATGGCGATGGTCGACGCGACCAGCACGACGTTGCGCAGCAGCGCGAGATCCAGCAGCGGCACGGCGACACGCTTCTCCACCGCGACGAACGCGAACCCGCTGCCGACGGCGATCAGCAGGCACGCGATCGTCGGCAGCGAGAACCAGCCCCAGTCGGCCCCCATGCTCGTGGCCAGCACGACAGGGCTCAGGGTCAGCGCGACGAGCAGCGCCCCCATATAGTCGATCGATCTCGACCGCTGCTCGTCACGCGACTCTGCCACGGAACGCCAGGTGATGAGCATGCACACCAGTGCCACCACGGCGTCGATCCAGAAAAGGCCCTGCCAGCCGGTGAAGCCGACGAGCACCCCGCCCAGGAGGGGCCCCGCTGCGGCGCCGACAGCGGCCGCCGCGCCCCAGTACGAGACCGCACGCAATTGCGCCGCCCCGTGATTGGCCACCGTCAGAAGGCTGAGCCCGCAGGCGAGGATCGTCGCCCCCGCCGCCCCCTGGATGATCCGTCCGATGATGACCGCGAGCCCGGTCGTCGACAGTGCGATGAACACGCACGATGCGATGAACAGCAGCAGACCCAGCTGGAACACCCGCTTGCGGCCGAAGACGTCGCCCAGGGCGCCCGCGGTGACGATGACCGC
>DASSYC010000087.1:0-3581 GCA_035703465.1 Microbacterium sp.
GCAGGGCCGTGTGCGTGCCGTCGCTGCGCTACAAGATCATCGCCCTGGTGCTGCGGGTGCTCCCGGCGTCCGTGACCGCGCGCCTGGGCGCCACCGGGCGGTGACCGGGCTGTCCCGTCCCGCCCGGGACCTGGCCGGGCCACCGGGCCACCGGGCCACCGGGCCACCGGGCCACCGGGCCACCGGGCCATCGAGCCACCGAGCCGCCGAGCCAAAAGTCGGGTCGGTGACGACGACACCCCGACAGGAATCCCTTCGTCCCGGCGTGTCACGTCACCGACCCGACTTTCGGTCCGGTCTCGAACTCTCAGGTGGTGTTCGTGTCGCCCCCCGGTCGTCGGTGGGGGCCGTCTCGTCCTCCACAGCCGCCGAACTCGGGACGGTCGTCCACAGTCGATGCCGGATCCGCCGACGAGTGCGAGCGGGTCGCGCATGCTGGCGGGATGCCAGTGGAGCGCGCAGTGCGGATCGTTCGCCGCCATGGCGGCGTCGCACGCACCCGCCTGCTGCGGCGCGCGGGAGTGTCGAAGAGAGCGCTCGCGGCGGCGGTGCACAGCGGCTCCCTGGTGCGACCGCGCCAGGGAGTGTATGCACTGCCGGCCAGCACGGAGGCGAGGCGGGAGGCACTGAGTCACCGCGGCGCCCTCGCCTGCGTGTCGGCGGCGCGCGACCACGGCCTCTGGACCCTCGATGACGGCGCGGAAGAGCAGACCCATACGTGGGTCGACCCGGGACGCCACCCCACCCGCTTCGCCGTCGATGCGGAGTCCGGTGCGGTCGCGTGCTGTGTGCTCCACCGCGACGCGTCCGTCGGCGAACCCGAGCTGCACCGGGTGAGCGTCGTCCACTGTCTCGTTCAGATCCATCGATGCCGCGGCGACGAGGCCTTCTTCGCCGCGCTGGAATCCGCCCTGCGTCAGGGGCTGCTCGATGAGGCGGGACGCCGGACGCTCGAGGATCGACTTCCCGATCGGGCACGATGGCTCGTCGACTTCGCGAGGTGCGACGCCGACAGCGGTCTCGAGTCGCTGCTGCGCCTGCGGCTCCACCGACTGGGGATCTCGCTTGCCAGTCAGGTGCCGATCCCGGGGGTGGGCATCGTCGACTTCGTCATCGGCGATCGCCTGATCCTCGAAGCGGACGGAAAGACGCACGATGGCGATTCCCGGCACACGGATCGGGTGCGGGATGCCGTCGCGGTGTCGCTCGGCTTCATCCCGCTGCGGTTCGACTCGGCGCTGATCCTCCATGACTGGCCGCTCGTCGAGGCCGCCATCCTCGCCGCACTGTCAGACGACCTGCACATCAGTCCTGCTGGCCGGCAGTGGGCCGGCAACTGACCCGACGGCCACGCCCGAGAGGCCGACCGGGACCGAAAACGACCGACGCCCGACTTTCGGCTCGCAGTCCGGCTCGCAGTCCGGCTCGAAGTCAGGCTCGCAGGCGGGCTGGCAGGCCGGCTCGAAGTCCGACTCGCACCCCCCGCCCGAACCCCGGATCGGGCGAGGAGACGGTGAACGGTAGCCTGAAGGGATGACGCACTCGGGCAATCCCTTCGGACAGGTGCTCGTCGCGCTGGTCACCCCGATGACGGCCGACGGAGAGGTGGATTGGCCTGCTGTCGAGAAGCACATGGACGACGTCATCGATGCCGGTGCCGACGGCATCGTCGTCACCGGCACCACGGGGGAGACGAGCACGCTCACCGACGACGAGAAGCTCAAGCTGGTCGAAGTCGGCAAGTCCGTGTCCTCCGGCCGGGCCAAGATCATCACCGGCGGCGGATCGAACGAGACCGCACACGCCATCGAGCTCTACCGGGCCAGCGAGCGCGCGGGCGCCGACGGGATCATGATCGTGACGCCGTACTACAACAAGCCGACGCAGGCCGGCATCCTCACCCATTTCCGGCTCGTCGCCGACGCGACCGATCTGCCCGTGATCCTCTACGACATCCCCGGGCGCACCGGCGTGCCGATCCGGTACGAGACGATCCTGCGGCTGGCGAAGCATCCCAACATCCTCGCCATCAAGGACGCCAAGGGCGACTTCAGCGAGGTCAGCCGTGTGCTGAACCAGACCGAGCTGATGTACTTCTCCGGCGACGACGCCAACGTGCTGCCGCATCTGGCGATCGGGGCCACCGGCCTCGTCGGCGTCACGGCGAACATCGCAGCTCAGCCGTACCGCGCGATCGTCGACGCGGTCAACCACGGCGATCTGACGGCGGCGACCGCCGAGCACCGCCGCCTCGAGCCGCTCGTGCGCGCCGTGATGACCCATGTGCCGGGCACCGTCAGCGCGAAGTACATCCTGCACGGCCTGGGCCGAATCTCCAGCCCGCGGGTCCGCCTGCCGCTGGTCGGTCCGGAGGAGTGGGAGGCCGCGGCCATCGAGGACGAGCTGTCGCTCGTGAAGGATGTCCCGGGCACCGATTTCTCGAACTTCAAGCCCGACCGCAACGCCGCCGCCGGCGGCGCCCTGCCGAAGGTGCACGGTACGACCCGGTGAGAGGGAGCCGATGAGCCCCAACGTCCAAGAGCCGCCCCGACTTCAGCGGGGAACCCTGCGTGTCACCCCGCTCGGGGGTCTCGGCGAGGTCGGTCGCAACATGACCGTCTTCGAGTTCGACTCCCAGCTGCTCATCGTCGACTGCGGCGTGCTGTTCCCCGAGGAGCACCAGCCCGGCGTCGACCTGATCCTGCCCGACTTCGAGCCCATCAAGGATCGGCTCGACGACATCGTCGCCGTCGTGCTCACGCACGGCCACGAGGACCACATCGGCGCGGTGCCGTATCTGCTCAAGCTCAAGCCCGACATCCCGCTGGTCGGGTCGGGTCTGACGCTCGCCCTGGTCGAGGCCAAGCTCAAGGAGCACCGCATCAAGCCGTTCACGCTGCTGGTGGCCGAGGGCGGTCGCGAGCAGCTCGGCCCGTTCGAGTGCGAGTTCGTCGCGGTCAACCACTCGATCCCGGATGCCCTGGCCGTCGCCATTCGCACGCCCGCCGGTCTCGTGCTGGCCACCGGGGACTTCAAGATGGACCAGCTGCCGCTGGATGACCGGCTCACGGATCTGCGCGCCTTCGCGCGGCTGGGCGAGGAGGGCGTCGACCTGTTCCTCGTCGACTCCACCAATGCCGATGTGCCGGGCTTCACGCCGCTGGAGCGCTCCATCGGCCCGGTGCTCGACCAGGTCATCGGCAAAGCGCCGCGGCGAGTCATCGTCGCGAGCTTCGCCAGCCATGTGCACCGCGTGCAGCAGGTGCTCGACGCAGCGCACGCGCACGGACGCCGCGTGGCGCTGCTGGGCCGCAGCATGGTGCGCAACATGACCATCGCGGAGGACCTCGGCTACCTGCACGTGCCCGAGGGCGTGCTGATCGACTACAAGAAGGCCAAGGATCTCCCGGACGACCAGATCGTCTACATGTCCACGGGCTCGCAGGGCGAGCCGATGGCGGTCCTGTCGCGCATGGCGAACCTCGACCACGCGATCGAGCCGGGTCCCGGCGACACCGTGATCCTGGCATCCAGTCTGATCCCCGGCAACGAGAACGCGGTCTACCGTGTGATCGACGGGC
>DASSYC010000210.1:0-3058 GCA_035703465.1 Microbacterium sp.
GACGATGGATGCCGCGAAGTCCTCGTCGCGCACGTCCCCCGCGATGCTCAGGCCGCGCCGGCCGGCCTGCTCGATCAGCCGCTCGGTGTCGTCGGCGTTGTCCTGCTCCTCCGGAAGATGGGCGATCGCGACGTCTGCGCCCTCCCGCGCGAAGGCGATCGCCACCGCACGGCCGATTCCCGAGTCGCCCCCGGTGATCAGAGCGCGCCGGCCCGCGAGCCGCGCGCTGCCCTCGTACGAGTCCTCGCCGTGGTCGGGTGTGGGCACGGTGGCATCGGTGTCTCCGGGCTGATCCTGGCGCTGCGGCGGGAATCCCTCTTCGCGATGCTTGCCGCGCGGGTCGCTTCGTGTCGCGTCGTCTGACATGTCGTCTCCCATCGATCAGCGCCGACGCTACGCGCGCGGGCGCTGCGCGCGGACCCCCTTGACGGCGATGGCGTCTGGGCTTTATCGCCCTGCGAGCGAAGGGTGTAGCATCCGCCGTCCGGGTATGCAATCCCCGTCACCGGCTCTGCCAGCCGACGTACGGTCGAGGCGAGACGAGACGAAAGGGAGTCGACATGGCCTCCACGACCAAGACGAGCAAGACCAGCAAGGCGAAGACCGACTCGACCGTGAAGCGGAGCAAGCGCCGCATATCAGGAGGCGTCGGCCTCACCGACGAGCAGAACGCAGAGAGCGGGTTCGCCGCGTCGGCGACGCTGACCGAGAACCTGCAGCGGGTGCTCGTCGACATGATCGCGCTGGCCATGCAGGGAAAGCAGGCGCACTGGAACGTCGTCGGCAAGAACTTCCGCGACACCCACCTGCAGCTCGACGAGGTGATCGCCGCCGCACGGCTGTTCAGCGACACCGTCGCCGAGCGCATGCGCGCACTGCACGCCGTGCCCGACGGCCGCAGCGAGACGGTCTCGGAGACGACCTCGCTTCCCCCGATGCCGGCCGGCGAACTGGCGACCACAGACGTCATCGATCTCGTCACCGAGCGGATCGAGGCTGTCACTGCCACCTGCCGAGACGTCCACGACGCGGTCGACGAAGAGGACCCGACCAGCGCGGACATCCTCCACCAGATCCTGGAGACGCTCGAGAAGTTTGCCTGGATGGTCAGCGCCGAGAACCGCGTCCCCGCGAAGGGCTGAGCGAGGATGGTCACCGCACTGGCCCTCAACTGCAGTCTGAAGCCTTCGCCCGAGCCGTCGAGCACATCGGTGCTGCTGCAGCAGGTGCTCGATGCGCTCGCCGAGCACGGCGCCACCGGGGAGCAGGTCAGAGTCGTGGACTTCGACGTGCGCCCCGGTGTCGCCAAGGACATGGGCGACGGCGACCAGTGGCCGCAGCTGCGCGAGAGCGTGCTCGCCGCCGACATCCTGGTGTTCGGCACGCCCACCTGGATGGGTCACATGTCCAGCGTCGCCCAGCGGGTTCTGGAGCGTCTGGACGCAGAGCTGTCGGAGACGGATGCCGAGGGTCGCCCGATCCTGACCGGCAAAGTGGCAGCGACCGTCGTCGTCGGCAACGAGGACGGCGCCCACAAGATCACCGCCGACCTCTACCAGGCGCTCGCAGACGTCGGCTACTCGATCGCCGCGCAGGCCGGGACCTACTGGAACGGTCAGGCGATGCAGACGGTCGACTATCGCGATCTCGACGAAACGCCCGAGGAGGTCGCCAGCGCGACCGCGACCCTGGCACGCAACACCGCGCACCTCGCGCAGGTGCTGCGCGAATCGCCATTTCCGCCGCCCTGATCTCGG
Source organism: Microbacterium sp. (assembly GCA_035703465.1). Classification (GTDB taxonomy): domain Bacteria; phylum Actinomycetota; class Actinomycetes; order Actinomycetales; family Microbacteriaceae; genus Microbacterium. The sequence goes on from DASSYC010000210.1 coordinate 1,758, forward strand.
TGGCGTCACCCATCGGCCGCGTCACCCACGGGCCGCGTGCCGGTAGCGCACAGCGACGACTCCCGACTCGAACTCGTGTCTGTCCACGAGTTCGAGCGGGATGCGCTCGCGCAGACCAGCGAGCAGCGTCGGCCCGTGTCCGGCGAGGATCGGCTGCACGAGGAACTCGTACTCGTCGATCAGCCCCAGATCCGCCAGCGCGAGCGGCAGTGTCACCCCGCCGACGGACAGGACGCCCTCGCCCGGCTCGTCCTTCAGACGCCGAACCGCCTGGTCCAGATCACCCTGGATCAGCTCGGCGTTCCAGTCCACCTCGCCCAGCGTGCTCGACACGACATGCTTCTTCGCTTGGTCGATGGCTTCGGCGAAGGGGATCTCCCACTCCTCCATCCAGTCCGGCCACGGGCCGCCGGCAGGCTTCCGCCAGGCCGACTCCATCATCTCGTATGTCACTCGGCCGAACAGCAGGGCGTCGGCTCGCGTCATCGCAGCGGTCCAGTAGCGCATCGACTCCTCGTCGGGCGGGAGCCCCGCTTCGTGATGACAGCAGCCGTCGAGCGTGACGTTGATCGAGTAGCGGAGTGTTCTCATCCCCGGTCGCCTCCGTCGCCTCAGGCCTGGGCGACCTGGGCGAAGGTGCCGGTGCAGTTCGTCGGTCTCATGCGTCCACTCTCTCGCGTGCGTAGGACATCGCGCGAGAGGCGAACCGCCGGACGGCGAGGACGCGAAAGCCCTCGGATGAACCGAGGGCTTTCAGTTGGTGACCCCAGCGGGATTCGAACCCGCGTTACCGCCGTGAGAGGGCGGCGTACTAGGCCGCTATACGATGGGGCCGTCAGACAACCGTTCAAGTATGCCATGTCGGCCGCGGCCGGCAAACTCGCCGTGCGCCCCGTTGCCGACCCCCTGTAGAGCGAGTTGACTCGGGCGCATGCGCGTCACAAAGCATGAACACGCCGGGCTCCGGATCGACATCGGCGGCAAGCTCCTCCTGATCGATCCGGGCAGCTTCACCCTCCCGCTGGAGGAGGTGGCCGGGGCGGTCGCCGTGGTCCTCACGCACGAACACCCCGATCACTGGACGCCCGAGCACCTGGAGCGGATCCTGAAGGCCTCGCCGGGCATCCCGATCTTCGGCCCGGAGGGCGTCGCACAGGCCGCCGTGGGGTACGAGGTCACCGCCGTGGCACCCGGCGACACGGTCGCCGTTGAGCCGTTCACGCTGGAGTTCTTCGGGGGCGAGCACATCCTGATCCACGAGTCGCTGCCGATCGTGCAGAACGTCGGGGTGCTCGTCAACG
>DASSYC010000095.1:0-28135 GCA_035703465.1 Microbacterium sp.
GAATGCCCAGAACTCGATCGGATGCCTGATGTTGCCGACACCGCGCTGGATCCCGATCGTCGCCCACAGCAGCAGCACCACGCAGGCCAGGGTCACAGCACCCAGCCGCCGCGCCCCGGAGGCGGGCATGATCGTGAACGCGGCCACGAACAGCCCGACGATCAGCAGGAACTCGACGAGGTCGACCAGCGGCACGTCGGTGCCGATCGCGCCCGCGTAGTTGGAGGCCTCGATGAAGGCGTCGAAGCTGGAAGCGATACAGAGGTAGCCGGCGAACAGGGTCGTCACCAGCGCCGCGCCGTAGCGCGCGCTGCGGTCGAACGGGAACGACTCGGCCATGCGCACACCCTACGACCCGCACCTGGTCGCGGATAGCATCCGTCTATGGGCGAGCGCGAGCGGGAGACGTCGCGACGCGACTTCCTGCGACGGACCGGAGTGGGTGCAGCGGGCCTCGCGATCGGCGGTGCGGCGGGTGCGGCGATCACCTCGGCGGCGACCGCGCATCCGCCCGAGTTCGACCCGCTCCCGCGGCGCACCGTGCCGGGCTTCGACCACGTCGTGGTGGTCATGTTCGAGAACCGCAGCTTCGACAACGTGCTCGGGCACCTCTATTCGGCGCAGGAGAAGTCCCAGGCGCAGTTCGACGGGATCGCCCAGGGCTCGTATGCGAACCCCGGGCCGGACGGGGCGGCCGTCCCTGCGCACGTGTACGACGGCCCCACCGACACGATCATGCAGTCGCCGCAGCCCGATCCGGGCGAGGCGTACCCGCACATCAACACCCAGCTGTTCGGCACGGTCGACCCGCCGGGCAATGCCCACATCCGCCGCAACGGCGTGCAGCCGCCGTTCAACACGCCGCCGCAGGGCATCATCCCCGACAACTCCGGATTCGTGAAGGACTTCATCGTCAACTTCCGCCGCGAGCGCGGCCGTGAGCCCACCGCCGCCGAGTACGGCATCGCGATGGGCGGATTCAGCCCGGCGCAGCTGCCGGTGCTGTCGACCCTCGCGCGCGAGTTCGCGGTGTACGACCGCTGGTTCTGCGCCGTCCCGTCGCAGACGTTCTGCAACCGCATGTTCTTCCACGCGTCGACCTCGAACGGATTCGTGACCAACCAGGGCGGCGACGGCTTCTACAAGTGGATCGACGGGCCCCCCGCCCCGACGGTCTTCAACCGGCTCGAGGAGGCCGGCGTCTCGTGGCGTGTCTACTACGACACCAGCCAGCTCGTCTCGCTGACGGGCATGATGCACGCTCCCGTGCTGCATCCGTACTGGAAGACGAACTTCCGCGGGATGGAGCAGTTCCATGAGGACGCCGAGAACGGCGACCTGCCCGCGTACTCGTTCATCGAGCCGCGCATGGTCATCAACCACAACGACATGCACCCGCCGTTCGGTGCGCTGCGCGAGTCGACGACCGATGACGGCGACGGCCCGCATCACTTCTACAACAGTGCGCTCTCGGATGTCCGCGCCGGCGATGCTCTGGCGCAGGAGGTCTACGACGCGATCCGCACCAGCAGCTCGCGGCGCGGATCGAACGCGATGAACACAGCCCTGGTCATCACCTTCGACGAGCACGGCGGCACCTACGACCATGTGCCGCCGCCCTCGGCGGTTCCGCCCGACCGCAGCGGTGCGGGCGAGATGGGCTTCCTGTTCGACCGGCTGGGTCTGCGCGTCCCCGCGATCGTCGTGAGCGCCTACACCGCGGCGAACACGGTCATCCACGACGAGATGCACCACGGCTCGGTCATCAACACGCTGAGCAGGCAGCACGGGCTCAAGCCGCTCACCCTGCGCGACCAGGACGCGAACCCGATCTTCAACGCGGTCAACCTGACGACGCCTCGCCAGCCGTACACCTGGCCGCAGCCGGCGGCGCTGTACATTCCGACGAACCCCGAGGAGAAGGATGCCGCGGCCACCGTCGACGCCCACCGGCACCGTCCACTGACCTCGCCGGCGCGGGGCCTGCTCGGCCTCCTGCTCGCGCGCTTCGACCCGGGAGCGAAGGCTCCGCGCACATACGGTGAGGCGTACGACGCCCTCCACCTGTACGGTCAGGGCCTGTTCGGCACGGACGACGACCTGGGCTGAGAGGGTGTCACGCCCGCAGAGCATGCAGGCCGACGACGGTGCTCCACGCGCCGGCGGCCAGCAGCACCGGAGCCGCGACGATCCCGCACCAGAAGCTGCGCCCGACGCCCTCCGCGGGCAGCAGCGCGATCAGGACCGCGGCCACCGCCAGCACGATGCCGGTGACCACCAGCAGCGGCTGACCGAACACCCACGCCAGCGGGAGGAAGTGGATGCCGACCACGGCAAGCACCAGCGGCGCGATCAGGTCGCTGCGCCCCGCGACGCTCGCCCAGATCGACAGCCCGATCATGATCGCGACCTCGACCCAGAACACGATGATGTAGACGATGAACGGCGTCCCCTTGGCGTCGAAGGCCGAGCCGGCATCCCAATTCCGCACCGCGAACACGATGCTCACCGCCGCGAGCGCGATGCCGAGGGCGCTCAGCACGCCGAGCACGATGCGCCAGACGACTCCCGTGGGCGGCTGCTCCTGCGCCCAGCCCGCCCACACGAACGCGGCGACGCCGAAGACGGCGCCGATCATCAGCAGATCCCGCGGATGGGCTTCGGGCAGCACCCCCGGCACTTTACGCCGATTCGCTTGCACTCTCGGTACTCAGTGTTACTATCTACCAGTAGTCAATGACACTGAGTACTGAGGAGAGGCAGTGAGCGGGCAGACCACCGAGATGCTCAAGGGCGTGCTCGAGGGCATCGTCCTCGCGAACCTCGCGCGCCGCCCTGCCTACGGCTACGAGATCACCGCGTGGCTGCGTGAAGAGGGCTTCACCGAGCTCGCCGAAGGCACCGTGTACGCGCTTCTCGTGCGGGTCGAGCAGCGCGGGCTGGTCGACGTCGAGAAGGTGCCCTCGGAGAAGGGCCCGCCGCGAAAGGTGTACACCCTCAATGCGGGCGGACGCGAACACCTCGACGAATTCTGGAGCACCTGGAGCTTCCTCGCGGAGCGACTGGAGCAGCTCCGCACAGACGACAGCAGGAAGGACGGCTGACATGGCCAGATGGATCGAGATCCTCACGGGATCCCTCGAGCAGAAGAAGCAGTACAAGCAGGCGATGGCGCGCTTGGAGGCGCTGCCGGCGCCGTACCGCGACGCGGGCAGGGCCGTTCAGCGCTACCTCATGTACTCCGGCCCCACCGACGGCGACACCCTGGTGACGATGATCGACGACCTGGTCGACCTGTGGGATCGCGCCGCCGCCGACGGCACCCCCGTGCGCGATGTGGTGGGCGACGACCCCGTCGACTTCGCCGAGACCTTCGCCCGGTCGTACACCGGGAAGCAATGGATCGACAAGGAGCGCGCCCGCCTCACACAGGCGATCGACGAGGCAGAGCGGAGGCAGTCGTGAGCGCCGCGATCGCCGTGCGGAAACTGGAGAAGTCCTTCAAGGACCTGCATGTTCTGCAGGGGGTCGACTTCGAGGTCGAGCGCGGCACGATCTTCGCCCTGCTCGGCTCGAACGGGGCCGGCAAGACGACGCTCGTGCGCATCCTCGCCACGCTGCTGACGGCGGATGCCGGCACGGCTGCGGTCGGCGGATTCGACGTCGCCGCGCAGCCCGCGCGGGTGCGCGAGACGATCAGCCTCACGGGGCAGTTCGCCGCCGTCGACGACATCCTCACCGGCCGCGAGAACCTGGTGCTGGTAGGCAGGCTCCGGCACGTGGCCGACCCGGGCGCGACCGCCGATGAGCTGCTCGAGCGGTTCAGGCTGATGGATGCCGCGGGCCGCCGCGCCGGGACCTACTCCGGCGGCATGCGCCGCCGACTCGACATCGCGATGAGCCTCATCGGCGATCCTGCGGTCGTCTTCCTCGACGAGCCGACGACGGGCCTGGACCCCGAGGCTCGCCTCGAGACGTGGCGAGCGGTGAAGGAACTCGCAGCCAGAGGCAAGACGGTGCTGCTGACCACGCAGCATCTCGAAGAGGCCGAGCAGCTCGCGGACCGCATCGCGATCCTGCACGCGGGCCGCATCATCGCCGACGGCACTCTCGCCGAGGTCACCGCGCTTCTCCCGCCGGTGAAGACCGAGTACATCCGGAAGCAGCCGACTCTCGAGGAGGTCTTCCTCGCGATCGTCGGCGACGACACCAGAGAGGCCGCCTGATGACCGCCCATGCCCTCCGAGACACGACCGTGCTCACCGGCCGGTCGCTGCGCCACATCCTCCGCAGTCCCGACACGATCATCACGACCGCGGTCATGCCGATCGCCTTCCTGCTGCTGTTCGTCTTCGTCTTCGGCGGCGCGATCGACATCGGGGCATACCCCGGTTCGTATGTGGACTACCTGCTCCCAGGCATCCTGCTCATCACGATCGCGTCGGGCGTCTCGTACACGGCCTACCGGCTCTTCATCGACCGCGGCAGCGGCATCGTCGATCGCTTCCGATCGCTTCCGATCGCGCGATCGGGCGTGCTGTGGTCGCACGTGCTCACGTCGATCACCGCCATCGCCGTCTCGCTCGTGATCGTGGTCGGGGTGGCACTCCTGCTCGGCTTCCGGACGAGCGCCGGCGTCGGCGCGTGGCTGGCGGTGGGAGGCATCCTGCTGCTGTTCACGCTCGCGCTCACCTGGCTGGCCGTCATCCCGGGGCTCCTCGCGAAGTCGATGGACGGTGCTGTCGCCTTCTCGTACCCGCTCATCTTCCTGCCGTTCCTGAGCTCGGCGTTCGTGCCGACGGACTCGATGCCCGGCCCGGTCGCCTGGTTGGCCGAGAACCAGCCGGTCACGCCGATCATCGACACGATCCGTGCGCTGTTCACCGGTGCGCCCGTCGGCGGGGCGATCTGGATCGCCCTCGCCTGGTGCGTCGGCATCCTCGCCGTGGCCGGCGCCGCGGCGATGTTCATCCAGCGGCGCCGGCTCTCCTGACGGATCAGACGGTCGCGAGCACGCCCTCGAGCCGGGCGTACGAGGCCTCCATGCCGTCGGTCATGCCGGTGGCGAGCACCATGTCGCGCGTCTGGAGGTCGGGGTACTCGATCACGAGAGTGACAAGGGTCGCGCCGTCCTCCTCGTAGAGGCTCAGGTCGTTGAGCGTCGACGGGTAGTCCGTGCCGGTCATGTGCTCGGCGGTGACCCAGCGGCGGATCGGCTCGATGAGCAGCGTCTCGCCGTCGAACCCGAACGGCTGACCCGCGTCGGGGTCGAGCGGCTCCCACGCGTAGCGGTACCGACCGCCCACGACCGGGTCGATCTCGCACACCGACATCCGCCAGCCGTCGGGGCCCAGCATCCACTTCTTCATCAGCTCCGGCTCGGCGTGCGCGCGCCACACGACCTCCTGCGGGCCGTCGATGAGCCGCGTGATGCGCACGTGCTGGTCGTCGATCAGCTCGGTGCGGGTGCCTTTGCCCTGCGAGTACTCGCGAAGGTCGTGCAGCACCGCGTCGAGCTGGCCCATCGCGAGCCTCGAACCCTCTTCGGCGCCCATCGCGACGACCTGCTCCAGCGCTTCGTGCGAGGCGAAGTAAGTGACGTTGCGCATCCGCGAGCCAGTCTCGGTCGTTTCGAACGCGTACACCATGCGCATGGCGGGGAAGCCCTCGAACACCGTGCCGTCGGCCTCCACGAAGGTGTCGAGCACCTCGAAGCCGTGCGGATCGTCGATGCGGACGAACTCCCAGGCGCCGTACGAGGCCTCGCCCTTCGGACTGGTCATGTGGTAACGGGCTCGGCCGCCGACCGTGAAGTCGAACTCGGTGAACGTCGCCGGCCAGCCGGGAGGACCCCAGAATCGCTCGAGCTGGCGCGGGTCGGTGAAGGCGCGCCAGAGCCGGTCGACGGGGGCGTCGACGTCGGCGATGAGCGTCATCGTGAGCGCCTCGGGGTCGGTGGTCAGTTCGGTGACAGGCATGTCAGTCTCCTTCGGTCTGTGACAGCAAGGCGTCGAGGCGGTCGATCCGCGCTCGCCAGAGGTCTTCGTAGCGCGCCAGCAGCGCGCGGGCACGGGCGATCATGACCGGATCCGCTCGCACGAGACGCTCGCGGCCCTCCGCCCGCTTGACGATGAGATGCGCGGCCTCGAGCACGGCGACGTGCTTCTGCACGGCCGCGAACGACATGTCGTACTCGCGGGCCAGCGCCGAGACGGACTGCTCGCGCTCGATCGTGCGACGCAGGATGTCACGCCTGGTCGCCGTCGCGAGCGCCTGGAACAGGCGGTCGGTCTCGTCATCGGTGAGCTCTCGTTCTACAACCATTTGGTTGTAGATTAGGGATGCCGGCGGTCCCTGTCAAGACCCCCTCCCTCCTGTTCTGTCAGGAAGGGGTTGAGATAACACAACCGGCTTCGCGTGACACGGGCGTGGGTCGTCGTGACACGGAGGGTCGTGACCGCGATTCGCGCCGACTACGCGCGAAGATTCGTCGCACGCTGAGCCTCCCTCGCGTCATAGAGCAGCTTGGCGCTCTCAGGCCGGGCGATGCCGCGGGTGCGAAACCGATGCGAGAAGCCCTCGTCCATGGGACATCGACTCCGATGGCCCAGCCCTAGTCATTTCTGATAGATGTCTCGCCGGAGACCGGCGTGCACAACGACAACGGTCAGGACGTCGTCTCGGATGCGGTACAGCACCCGGTAGTCGCCAGTCCGCACCCGCCATTCTGGGCGTCCAGTGAGCTTTTTCGCCGCCGGCGGCCGCGGATCCTCGGCGAGCAATTCGACTGCCGCCTGAACCCGACGCTTCGCCTCGGGAGGCAGCTTCTTTATCGCTCTGGCTGCGGCCGGGAGAATTTGGATCTCAAAGGTCACGGAATCAGGCCGAGGTCACGCTTGACGTCGTCCCACGGGACGGGCGTCTCACCCAACTTCTCCGTCTCATCCCACGCCGCGTCCACGGCACGGATATCCGCAAGCTCCTCCGCATCCTCCAGCAACTGCTCCAGCTGCCCGGCGTCGACCACGGCCGCAACGGGCCTGTTCCGACGTGTGAGGTACACCGGCGCAGTGCGGGCATCGTCGATGATCGACGCCAATCGGCCCCGGGCCTCAGTGATAGCAATCTGACTCATGCCGCCATTCTAGTAGTTATTACGCAAAACGTACATTTCAGTTCATTGGTGGTGGGTTCGCGCTGGAAATTGGTTCATGTTGCCGCCTGCCGTTGCGCGTGTCACCCGTGCCCGCCGGCGGTGGCGATCTCACGCTCGCTCGTCGTCAGCCCCTCCCCCTGGCTGTCCAGCGCGGCGTACTCCGCTGCGTGCAGCTCCAGGAATCTCGACCACGCCCGCGCGCTCGTGAACCGGTCCACCGTGAGGTAGGTGCGCGCGTCATCGACGCCACGGAACAGCCCTGTACCGCGAAACTGGTCCGAACGCGCGAAGAGCTGAGCCCACGCGCCGCGCGCGCCATACATCAGCTCGAATTCGGGCTCGCGACCCTCGGCCACCTCGTACTCCCACATACGCAGAAACACAGTGTCAGGATTTCGGATGACGCCAGCTCGCGCAATGAGTTCTCGATCCCGGGCGAAGATCGTCGACGTCAGCGGCGCTCTGCCGCCTCGGCGCACGCGACGCACATCGTCGCCGTCGGACGGGCTTCCAGCCGTCCCGCGGGGATCGGCTGACCGCAGCTGACGCAGACGCCGTAAGTGCCGGCCTCGACACGGGCGAGCGAGTCGGCGAGGTCCTCGCGCTCGGCGAGCACTCCCCGGCGCACGGCATCGAGTCGCTGCCACTCGCCGGACAGGGTGACGCCCTCGGGATCGTGCTCGTCGTCGGCGGTGCCGTCGGCCCGATCGGCGCGGACCTCCGCCTCGTCGCGATCGAGCCGCGCGAGCATGTCGTCGAGCTCGGCGGCACGCTCGCGGAGCCGTTCGAGAGGATCGGAGGTGTGGGCCATGGCACCCGACAGTACGCCGAACGCGAGGCAGAGGGCGCGGATAGACTGAGAAGGCCCCGAGAACTTGGAGTCCAGCCGAGTGAACACCCCCGTCGCCGACACGGTCGAGCACGCCATCGCGACCCCCGACAAGGATCAGCCGTACGCGGCACTGGGACTGAAGCCCGAGGAGTATGCCGAGATCCAGAGCATCCTCGGCAGGCGCCCCACCAGCGGCGAGCTTGCCATGTACTCGGTGATGTGGAGCGAGCACTGCTCGTACAAGTCCAGCAAGATCTACCTGCGCCAGTTCGGCCAGAAGATGACCGACCAGATGCGCGAGCGGCTCATGGTCGGCATGGGCCAGAACGCCGGCGTCGTGGATGTCGGCGAGGGCTGGGCGGTGACCTTCAAGGTCGAGTCGCACAACCACCCGAGCTACATCGAGCCGTTCCAGGGAGCGGCCACCGGCGTGGGCGGCATCGTGCGCGACATCATCTCGATGGGCGCGCGGCCGGTCGCCGTCATGGATCAGCTGCGCTTCGGCGCCATCGACCACCCCGACACCGCGCGCGTCGTGCACGGTGTGGTCAGCGGCATCTCGTTCTACGGCAACTGCCTGGGGCTGCCCAACATCGGCGGCGAGACGGTGTTCGACCCCGTATACCAGGGCAACCCGCTCGTCAACGCCCTCGCCGTCGGCGTGCTGCGCCACGAGGACCTCAAGCTCGCCAACGCCTCCGGCGCCGGAAACAAGGTCGTGCTGTTCGGCGCGCGCACCGGCGGCGACGGCATCGGCGGAGCAAGCATCCTCGCCTCCGACTCGTTCGACGACGGCGGCCCCACCAAGAGGCCCGCCGTGCAGGTGGGCGACCCGTTCGCCGAGAAGGTGCTCATCGAGTGCTGCCTCGAGCTGTATCGCGACGACCTCGTCGAGGCGATCCAGGACCTCGGCGCCGCGGGCATCTCGTGCGCGACGAGCGAGCTGGCCGCCAACGGCGGATCGGGCATGCGAGTCGAGCTCGACCGCGTGCTGCTGCGCGACCCGACGCTCACGCCGGAGGAGATCCTCATGAGCGAGAGCCAGGAGCGGATGATGGCCATCGTCGCCCCCGAGAAGCTGGGCGCCTTCGAGGAGGTGACGAGGAAATGGGATGTCGAGACCTCCGTGCTCGGCGAAGTCACCGGCGACGGGCGTCTGCAGATCTTCTGGCACGGCGAACAGATCGTGGACGTCGACCCCTCGACCGTCGCTGTCGACGGCCCGGTCTACGAGCGACCCGTCGCCTACCCGACGTGGATCGACGCCCTGCGGGACGATTCGGCCAGCGCCCTGGAGCGCACGACGGAGCCCGACGCGCTGCGCGACCAGTTCCTGCAGCTCGTGGCCAGCCCCAACCTCGCCGGCAAAGCGTGGGTGACCGACCAGTACGACTATTACGTCATGGGCAACACGGCTCTGTCGTTCCCCGACGATGCCGGCATGATCCGCGTCGACGAGCAGTCCGGCCTGGGCTTCGCGATCGCCACCGATGCGAACGGACGGTTCTGCCAGCTCGATCCCTACGCCGGCGCCCAGCTGGCGCTGGCCGAGGCCTACCGCAACGTCGCCGTCACCGGTGCGGTGCCCACCGCCGTCACCGACTGCCTCAACTTCGGCAGCCCCGAGAACCCCGAGGTGATGTGGCAGTTCTCGCAGACCGTGGAGGGCCTATCGGATGCCTGCGTCGAGCTCGGCATCCCGGTCACCGGTGGCAATGTCTCGTTCTACAACCAGACCGGCGAGACCCCGATCTTCCCCACCCCCGTCGTCGGCGTCCTGGGCATCATCGACGACGTCGCCCGGCGAGTCCCCAGCGGCTGGCAGGACCCCGGCGACAACATCTACCTGCTCGGAGTGACTTCCACCGAGCTGAGCGGCTCGGCGTGGGCCGGCACCATCCACGGGCACCTGGGCGGGCGTCCGCCGCAGGTCGACCTCGCGCAGGAGAAGCGTCTCGCGCAGCTGCTGCACGCGGCATCCCAGCAGTCGCTGCTGGGCAGCGCCCACGATCTCTCCGACGGCGGCCTCGCCCAGGCCCTCGCCGACAGCGTGCTGCGGTTCGGGCTGGGCGCCCGGGTCTGGCTCGACGAGCTCATGGAGCGCGACGGGGTAGATGCCGCGGCCGCCCTCTTCTCGGAATCGACCGGCCGCGTGCTCGTCTCGGTGCCCCGCGAGGACGACGTGAGGTTCCGCGGCCTCTGCGATGGGCGCGGGTATCCGGTGCTGCGCATCGGCGTCACCGACGCCTCACCGGCCGGCGAGAACGAGCTCGAGGTGCAGCGCCTGTTCACGGTGTCGCTCGACGAGCTGCGCGCTGCCTCGCAGGACACGCTGCCGACTGCGTTCGGCGCGACCGTGCCCCACGCTTAGAATCGGCACATGGCTGACGACGAGTACGGCACCACACGGCAGCGCCGCATCAAGGTGACCGCGTGGGTGACGATCATCGCGCTCATCCTCGTCGGCGGCGGATTCACGGTCTTCGCGCTCCTGTTCGGCTGATGCCCTCGCCGTGCCGGCGCTCCGCCTCGGCGAATGTCGCCTCCAAGGAGCGCACCGCGGCACGGTAGTCGAGGTACTCCTGCGGACTCACCCGCGCGCCCTGAGCGGGCCGGAGGCGCTGGGCCTGCTGCTGGGCTCGCAGGAAGGCGAGGGTGGCGGGGTATCGGGCGTCGGTCATCGCCGGGTAGGAGATCACCTTCTCGGCGTCGACCTCGTAGGGCAGCCATCGGGCGGTGACCGCGTCGTGCGCGGCGCGCAGCTTCTCCACCGGCAGCGGGTCGCTGCGCGACGACGTGCTGTACTGCTCCGCGGCCGACCGCACTCGAGCGCGGATCGCCCGCAGCTCGAGCACCGCCGACTTGTGCGCGCGCTTGGCGAGCTGCAGCTCACGCCGGGCCTCGAGGGCTTCGGGTGACAGCATCCCGGTGCGCGACCGCTCCGCAAGGTGGTCCGCCCGCGTGGTGCGCACCACGGCGCGAGCGTGCATGAGCGCGCGATAGGCTCCGGCCTCCTCGTGCCGGGCGGCGTCCAGCTCCAGCCGCCGGGCACGTCGGCTGTTGGCCGTGAACCCGGCGTAGGTCACCGCCCCGGCACCGGCGGCGGCCGGGGCGATCCACCACCAGCCCGAGAGCACTATGAGGACCGTCTCCACCCTCACATGCTAAACCGCCGCAAATCGGGACGGTTACGATGGCAGGGTGGACGAGTTCTGGCGCTGGCTCGGCAACTTCTGGTGGCTCATCTTCCCCCTCATGGGCATGCTGGGGGGACTCGGGCGCGCCTGGCAGAAGGCGCTGGACCGACGGCACCGCCGCCGCCTGGAGATCATCAAGGCCAAGGGCGAGCTGAAGGCCGCTCAGGTGGCGGCGCGGGGCAACCCGGCGGCCCTGCCCACCGCGAAGCCCGAGTCGCAGGCTGTGCAGCTGGAGCGACTGTTCGCCGCCCATGATGAGATGACGCACCGCTGGCTCGATTACGAGCTGGATGTCGCCAAGCTCATCGCCTACCCCGCCATGAGCGACGGGCGTCAGCCGCTGACGGCGGCGTTCCTGCGGGCGAAGAAGGCCGCCGACAACCTCAGGCCCGACTCGGCCAAGGCCAGGGTGACGCCCGAGCACCTCGCCGACTATCGCGAGGCCGTCACCGACTACGAGGTGGCCTTCGACGTCGCCGAGCGCGACGCCCGGCGACTGAAGGACTCGTCGTTCAGCGAGGACGAGCGCAAGCGCCTCGACACGGCGAAGCAGCTGCTCACGGTCGCGATCGACCAGGCCGCCACCCCCGCGGAGCGGCAGATCGCCTATCGCCGCGTGCGGCAGGAGCTCGACGGGCTCATCTCCCTGTCGGACGGCGCCATCGAGGTCCTCGAGCAGAAGGTGGCGCTCGAGCTGACCACCGGGGCGGTGCGGACCTCGGATGCCACGCCCGCGGATGCCACGCCGGCACCGGCGCCCGCCCCCGTACCCCAGCCCGCCCCCTCGCCCCAGCCCGCGCCCTCGCCCCAGTCCGCGCCCTGGCCGGTGCCGGCACGAGCGCCGAGTACGGCTCCGGGCCGCGTCATCCACCCCAAGCGCCTGCCCTGAGTCTTCGGTTCGCCCCCGTCCTCCCCCGCCCGAAGCTGCGGGCCCCTGTGGTCGCATCCCCACCGCCCAGCGGCACCTCGGGCCGGCAATTCCCGAGAGCGACTTGACAAAGACGTTCCCCGCGTTGCATGGTTACTTGGTTGAGTAAGTAACCAACGGAGCGCGATGTGATCGAAGAGGGCAAGCCGATCTTCCTGCAGATCGCAGAGAGCGTCGAGGATGCCATCGTCGACGGCAGTCTCGCGGAGGAGGATCGCGCGCCGTCGACGAACGAGCTCGCCGCCTTCCATCGGATCAACCCGGCCACCGCCGCGAAAGGAGTGAACATGCTCGTCGACGCAGGGATTCTGTACAAGCAGCGCGGCATCGGGATGTTCGTCGCCACCGGGGCCCGCGCGCAGCTGCTGGCCGCGCGCCGCGCGGCGATCGCCGAGCGGTATGTCGACCCTCTCCTGGCCGAGGCGCGCACGCTCGAGCTGAGCGCCGCCGAACTCACCCGGCTCATCCAAGACCGTGCGGCCGAGGCCGCGAACGAAGGGAATCCGCAATGACCGCCGTGATCGAGGTGGAGCACCTCACCAAGCGCTACCGGGAGACGCTCGCCGTCGACGATGTGAGCTTCGCGATCGAGAAGGACACGATCTACGGGCTGCTGGGCCGCAACGGCGCCGGCAAGACCACCGTCATGTCGATCCTCACCGCGCAGAACTTCGCCTCGCGCGGTGACGTGCGCGTGTTCGGCGAGAATCCGTATGAGAACACGCGCGTGCTCAGCCGCATGTGCTTCGTGCGGGAGAGCCAGAAGTACCCGGACGACGCCAAGCCCGAGCACGCGTTCCGCATGGCGCGGCTGTTCTTCCCGCACTGGGACGACGAACTCGCCGCCCGGCTCGTCGACGACCTCCAGCTGCCGATGGACAAGCGCATCAAGAAGCTGTCGCGCGGTCAGCTGTCCGCCGTCGGGGTCATCATCGGGCTCGCCTGCCGCGCCGAGATCACGTTCTTCGACGAGCCGTACCTCGGCCTCGATGCGGTGGCCCGCCAGATCTTCTACGACCGGCTGATCGAGGACTACGCCGAGCACCCTCGCACGATCATCCTCTCCAGCCATCTGATCGACGAGGTCGCGAACCTCCTGGAACGGGTGATCGTCATCGACCGGGGCCGGATCATCATGGACGAGTCGACGGATGCCGCACGCGAGCGCGCCGCGAACATCGTCGGCGGCGCCGCCGCCGTCGACGCGTTCGTCGCCGGCCGCGAGGTGATCCACCGCGATTCGCTGGGGCGCGTGGCATCCGTCACCGTCCTCGGCCGTCTCACCGAGGACGACCACCGTCGGCTCGCCGCCGCGGGACTGGACGTCACTCCGGTGTCGCTGCAGCAGCTCGTCGTCCGCATGACGCAGAACGCGACGGCTCCGGCGGTCGAGCAGGGAGCACTCCGATGAGTCGCACACTCAACGTCGTCCGCCTTCAGCTGATCAACCGGCAGACCTACATCTGGATCCCGCTGATCGTCCTGGCCGGCGCATGGGCCGTCACGCTGGCCATCTACGCCATCCTGGCCAGCTCCGGGGTCCAGACCGCGATGTACGGCGGCGGCGCGCAGGCTCCGCTGTGGTACTTCGCCGTGGTCGGCGTGCAGGCGCTGACGCTCACGTTCCCGTTCTCGCAGGCGCTGAGTGTCACCCGGCGCCAGTTCTATCTCGGCACGCTGCTGACCGCGGCCCTCACCTCGCTGATCCTCGCCGTGGTGTTCATGCTCGGCGGCCTGGTCGAGACGGCGACCGGCGGCTGGGGTGTCAACGGCTGGTTCTTCACCCTTCCGTGGGTGTGGGAGCGCGGGATGTTCGCCGCGGGCCTGTTCTATTTCGTCGTGGCAATGCTGTTCTTCGTCATCGGCTTCTGGGCGGCGACGATCTACAAGCGCTTCGGCGGGCTGTGGCTCACGGTGGTGCTCGTGGCGATCGCGGTCATCCTGGTCGCACTGCTGTGGCTCGTCGGAGTGACGGATGCCTGGGCACCGGTGTTCGGCTGGCTCGCCGCGCAGGGGGCACTCGGCCTGGCGCTGTGGGGTCTCGTGCTGATCGCCGTGCTGGCGGCGGCCTCGTTCTTCACGCTGCGCCGGGCGGTGCCGTAGCGCACGATGACGGATGACGGATGACGGATGCCGCGGCCCCAGGGGGACCGCGGCATCCGTGTGCCCTGCTTCGGATCAGCTGGTCAGGCCGCTGACGAAGTCGGCGTTGCCGTCCATCCACTCCCGAACGATGTCGGTGTAGTCGGCCGGGACGTCGTCACGGTTGTACATCACGTTCTCCAGCGAGTACAGCGTGTCCGAGTCCATCCTGAAGTTCGTCAGCCACTCGTTGACATCGGGGAAGTCATCGGCGAAGCCGACGCGTGTGAACGTGTGGATCGACTCGGCGTCCCCCAGCGTGCCCTCGGGGTCTTCGAGATCGCGGATCGGGAACGCGTCGTAGGCCCAGTGCGGGCGCCACAGCGTCACCACGATGTTGTCACCGGCGTCGATCGCCTTCGACAGTTCGGCGAGCATCGCCGGAGTCGATGAGGTGATGAAGTCCATGCCCTCCAGGCCGTACGTCGGGATGACCTGCTCCTGCGTAGCCTTGGTGAGGCCGGCGCCGGGCTCGATGCCGACGATGCGGTTGCCGAACTCGTCGGCATGGTCTGCGAGCTCGGTCAGCGAGGTGATCGGTGCACTGTCGTTGACCGTCATGGTGAGCTTGGCATCGTCGTTCCACGAGCCGAGGTCGACGATGTCGTCGCCGTACTGCTCGAAGTAGTCGGCGTGCGTCAGCGGCAGCCAGCCGTCCAGCGCGAAGTCGTAGTCGCCGTTGGCGACGCCGGCGAACACGGGGCCCGCGTCGGCGTACTCGAGATCGACGTTGTAGCCCTGATCTTCGAGCACGAGCTTCCAGAGGTACGAAGCTGCTTCACCCTCGGGCCAGCCGTTGAAGACACCGATCGTGATGTCCTTGGACTGCGGTGCCTCTGTGTTGTTTCCGTTGTCCGTGCCGCCGGAGCCGCTTGCGCAGCCCGCCAGCGCGACGGCAGCCACGGCGCCGAAGGCGATCGTGGTCAGCAGGTGTCGCTTTCTCATTTTCATTTCCTTTTCTCCCGTGTGCTGTGTTCACGGGTGTTGGGGATGCCCACGTGTGTCGTGGACTTTTCGACGCCGAAGCGTCGAAGCGTATGCCGCGTCATGCGCGTGCCGCCTCTGGCTCGTCCGCAGGCGCCGGCTGTTCGTCGGCCGGCGCCCCGCTCGAGCCGCGCGTCCTGCGGGGGCGCCCGGTTCCTGCGAAGGCGCCGGTGATGCGATCGAGGATCATCGCGATGATGACGACCGAAAGGCCCGCTTCGAACCCGAGGGCGATGTTGATGCGGCTCAGTGCCTGGATGATGTCCGCGCCCAGACCGGGGGCACCGACCATGCTCGCGATGACGGCCATGGACAGCGAGAGCATGATCACCTGATTGACGCCCGCCATGATGGAGGGGCGCGCCAGCGGAAGCTGGATCTGACGCAGGATGCGTCCCGGAGTCGCACCGAAGGCGTTGCCGGCTTCGACGACCTCCTTGTCGACACCGCGGATGCCGAGCTCGGTGAGCCGGACACCGGGTGCGATCGCGAAGAGGATCGTCGCGACGATGCCCGGCACGACGCCCACGCTGAACAGGAAGATGGCCGGGATCAGGTAGACGAAGGCCGGCATCGTCTGCAGGAAGTCGAGGATCGGCCGCACGATGGTGGACACGGTCTGCGAGCGTGCGGCCCAGATGCCGAGCGGAATCGCGATGACCACCGCGATCAGCACCGCCACGAGGGTGAGCGCGAGCGTCTGCATCGCGTGGGTCCACTGGCCCATCGCCGCGATCAGCAGGAGCCCGATCACGCTGCCGATCGCGAGCTTGTACCCCTTCGCAAGCCAGGCGATCCCCGCGATGACGATGATGATCACCCAGAACGGCGGTGTCGTCAGCAGCCACTGGGCACCCGTGTACAGCCCGAGGAAGATCGCGGCGATCACATCGAAGAAGGCACCCAGATACTCGATGACCCAGTCGATGAAGTCGGATACCCATCGGCCGAGAGGAATGCGGGGGAACTCGTCGACGTTCATCAGCTCTCGCTCCCTTCGGTCGCGGTCGGTTCAAGGACGTCGTACTCCTCGACGATCTCCAGCGCGGTGGAGGGGATCACCGGGATCTCCCGGGTGGTGGCCGGCACGTTCCCGAGTGCTGCCAGCAGGGTCACGCGCGGGATGACCCCGACCAGCCGCCGGTCGGCATCGACCACCGGCAGCGCATGCGCCGATCCGATCGAGCGCTCGACGATGTCGGTGAGCACATCCTCGGGCCCGACAGCCTGGACGCCGGTCTGGACGATGGAGCCCAGGTCGGTCTCGCCGCGCTTGGCGGCGCGGATGACGGCCCGGTCGGTGACCACGCCCACCAGCCGCCGCCCCTCGACGGCGAAGACATCGCTGGCCTGGTACTCCCGCAGCACGCGCAGCGCGCCGCGCACGCCGGCCGACAGCGGCACGGTCAGGTAGGGCGGCTCCATGACCGCAGCTGCGGTCAGCACCCGCGCGCGGTCGACATCCTGCACGAACTGCGCCACGTAGTCGTTCGCCGGGTCGGTCAGGATCTGCTCCGGCGTGCCGTTCTGCACGATCCGGCCATCGCGCATGACGGCGATGCGGTCGCCGAGGAACATCGCCTCGTTCAGGTCGTGGGTGATGAACACGATCGTGCGGCCGAGCTCCTGCTGAAGCTCGACCAGCTGCTCCTGCATCTCGCGGCGGATGAGCGGGTCGAGGGCCGAGAACGCTTCGTCCATCAGCAGGATGTCGGTCCCCGCCGTGAGCGCACGGGCGAGTCCGACGCGCTGCTGCATACCGCCGGAGAGCTCGTCCGGCATGGCCTCCATGCGGTCGCCCAAGCCCACCCTGCCGAGGATCTCCCGCGCCCGCTCACGTCGCTCGGTCTTGCCGACGCCCTGGATCTCGAGTGCGTAGGCGGCATTGTCGAGGACCGTCAGGTGCGGCAGCAGCGCGAAGTGCTGGAACACCATCGACATGGAGCGCTGCCGGATTGCGCGCAGCTCACCGGCCTTGGCGGTCGTGACGTTCGAGCCCTGGACGAGCACCTCGCCGTCGGTGGGCTGGAGCAGACCGTTGAGCATGCGGATGATCGTCGACTTCCCCGAGCCGGACAGGCCCATGATGACGAAGATCTCGCCCGGCTGCACAGTGAAGCTCGCATCGATCACGGCGGCGGTGCCGGCATCGGCCACCTCGGATCGGCTCTGTCCCGCTTTCAGCCGGCGCACCGCCTGCTGCGGGCTTCTGCCGAACACCTTGAAAAGGTTCTTCGCCTCGACGGCTGATACCGCAGATGTCACGTGGTCGCCTCGGCGGCCGCCATGTGGACCGCGCAGGTCACGTCCGGGTGGCGATCGCCGGCGCTGCGCATCGGGCGCATGCCCAGACCGCCGACCATACGCACGTCCGTCAGCATCCCCAGATGGTGACCGCGAGCGCGGACTGGTCGTCAGAGGGCCGCGAGGCCCTGGTTCAACGGTACACGAGCCGACCTGAATGCCCAATGGGCCTCGGGTCAGCGCAGCGGCACGGGAACGTCGATGCCCCCTTCGGGGGTGAGCCGGGAGCCCATCTGCACGACCGCCGGTGCCGGGATGAATCCGCCCGCGAACAGCGCCTGTCCCTGCGCGAACTCGGGTGATCGCGCGAGCAGGCTCTCCGGTGCGTAGCCGAAGACGCTCGCCAGCTCTTCGAGATCGCGGACCGAGTTCATCCGCATGAGGGCGAGGTTGTCGCACTGTGACAGCGCGTTCGGGTGCACCTTCGACGGCCGCTGAGTGGACAGCAGCAGCCACAGCCCGAACTTGCGCCCCTCGGCCGCGATCTGCACGATGCGCTCGGTCAGCAGCGCATGCACGGCGTCGACAGGATCCGGCGAGCAGAGGTTGTGCGCCTCGTCGATCACGATCAGGCGGGGACGGCGCGAGATCCTGTTCTCCCAGAAGTGGTCCAGCACGGCGAGCGCGGCGGCGCGGAACTCCGAGTGGGTGTCGAACGATCCGAGGTCGATCACGGTGGCATCCGGATCCTCGTCGATGTCGTCGGTGACCGACCGGGCCCCCCACGCCCACAGCGGCCAGCCGATCACGCCGAGGTTCTCCAGTCGCACCGCGAACCTCCGCAGCACGTCACGGTCCGAGGCCCGGAGGAACTCGAGGAGCTGCCCCTGGCCGACCGCCTGCGCCTCCGGCTCGATGTGCAGCATGGCGTTGTAGATCTCTGCGTCGTTCTGGGGATCGATCCCGAGGATCGCAGCGCGGGAGGTCAGCGGCATCCCGAGCAGACGCGCGTGCAGCGGGCGGGCGGGATCACCCCGGCGGAAGACGCGGATGTCGCGCGCGGCGAGCGTCTCGACGACCTCGGGCGGTGCATCCTCGCGCGTCTCGCCGAGCCGCACGAAGTCTGAGTTCGGGTCCAGGACGACCAGCGGCAGCCTAGTGTGCAGGAGCACCTGCTCCAGCAGCACGCCCAACGCGTAGGTCTTGCCCGATCCGCTCTGCCCGCACCAGAAGGTGTGGCGATTCAGCTTGGGTGCGATGATGCTGGCCGGCGCCGCATCCTCGGAGTCGAGGAGGGTGCCGACAGGGAGGTCGCGTGCCATACCCGCAGATTATCCTCCGGACGCGGCCGTGTGGTGGCGGATCACCTCGGCGACGACGAAGGTGAACCACTTGTGCGCGAACTCCGGATCGAGGTCGGCCTCCGCGGCCAGCCGGCGCAGCCGGGCGATCTGCTCCTCCTCGCGCGCCGGGTCGGAGGGAGGCATCCCGTGCTCGGCCTTGAGGACGCCCACGCGCTGGGTCGCCTTGAAGCGCTCGGCGAGGAGGTGGATCAGGGCGGCGTCGATGTTGTCGATGCTGCCCCGCAGGCGCAGCAGCTCTGCGCGCGGGTCGTCGCGGCCGATATCGCTCATGTCTCCTCCTCGCTGAAACACTATCTTTCCTCGCTCGCGCACCGGGCCCCTAGAGTGTGACCATGACAGACGTCGACAACGATGCGACGGCGGCGGCCGAGCCGGTCGTCGCACCGACGGAGCGCACCTTCTGGGCCAACCTCAACCGCCCGTTCGGCGTCGGCTTCGCGCTCACGCTCGGCGGCCTCGTCGCCTTCGCCCTGGGCGTGGCGTTCACCAACCTCGCCACGATCATCATCTATGTGGTGTTCGCGCTGTTCGCAGCCCTCGGGCTCGATCCGATCGTGCGCCTGCTCGAGCGTCGCGGTGTGAAGCGCGCGTGGGGCATCGTCATCGTCTACCTCGGATTCGCGATCGTCCTCGCCGGGGTGCTGCTGCTGATCATCCCGACGGTGGTCCGGCAGATCACGCAGTTCGTGCGCGACATCCCCACGATCATCGCCGACTTCCAGACCTCGCCGACCTACCTGTGGCTGCAGCAGAACTTCGGCGACGAGGTCGGCAAGCTGCTCACCGAGGTGCAGCGGTTCCTCACCGATCCCGCCAACATCGCCACGATCGGCGGCGGGGTCTTCCAGTTCGGGGTCACCGTCGCCACGACGATCTCCGGCATCATCATCGTGCTGGTGCTGAGCCTGTACTTCCTCGCCTCGCTCCCCACCGTGAAGACGGCCTTCATCCGGCTCACGCCGGCGCGCACCCGCACCAAGGTCCGCGGCATGACCGACGAGATCACCGACTCCATCGGCGCGTACCTCATGGGCATGGTCGTCCTCGCGTTCTTCAACTCGATCGTCGCGCTGATCCTGCACCTCGTGCTGGGGCTGCCCTTCGCCGCGCTGATGGCCGTGGTCGCGTTCGGCATCACCCTGATCCCGCTCGTCGGATCGGTCCTGTACTGGGGCATCGCGACCGGCATCGCCCTGTTCAGCGGCTGGCTTCCCGCTCTCCTGTTCGCCGTCCTCTACCTCGTGTACATGCAGCTGGAGGCGTACGTGCTGACCCCTCGGGTCATGAACCGCGCGATCTCTGTCCCCGGCTCGCTCGTGGTGATCGGCGCCCTGGTCGGCGGCACGCTGCTCGGGCTGCTGGGAGCGCTCGTCGCGATCCCCGTCACGGCGTCCATCCTCCTCATCATCAAGCAGGTCGTCATTCCGCGGCAGGACGCCAAGATCTAGCATGATCGCATGGCGATCCGCGAGGTGACGGTCGTCGACTGGCCGGCGCGCTGCGCCGAACTGGAAGCCCGGCAGAGCGCACTCGGCGCCGAGGGGTGGGACGAGTGGGGGCAGGGGCTGTGGTTCCTGGGCCGTGAGGACGACTGCGAGAACGCCTGGGCGCACGCCCACGAGGAGTACCTGAACACCGGCCGCGTCGACGACGCCGTGCGCTGCGGCTTCTGGCTCTTCTTCGTGCTCGGCCACCAGGGCCACCTGCTCAAGGCGCGCGCCTGGGGCGACCGGGTGATCGGGCTGTGCGACGCGACGCAGCCCACGCCCCTCACGTCGACGGTCCGCTCGCTCACCCTCGGGGCCGGTGCCTACTACGGCGGTGATGCACCGGCATCCGTCCCGCTCTTCCGCACGGCCAGGGCGGGCGCGGATGCCTGTGGCGAGACCGACCTCGAGGTGGTCGCCACCATGGCGCTGGGCCGTTCGCTCGTCGAATCCGGCGACGCCGCCGGCTTCGCGCTGCTCGACCAGGTGATGCTCATGATCGGGCAGGGGCGCCCCAGCGACCGCGCCGCCGGCCCCGCGTACTGCGCCGCGATCGCCAGCCTGCTCGCCCGGTGGGACGTCGAGCGGGCCCGGGTGTGGACGCGCGAGCTCGACGAGTGGTGCAACGCGCAGCGCGGCCTGGAGCCGTTCCGCGGCGAGTGCACGCTGCACCGCGCGACCATCCTGCAGCTGGGCGGCGAGTGGCCCGGCGCCGCAGACGCCGCGGCGCTGGTGCGCGACACCGAGCGCCAGGACCCGGTGCGCGCCGACGCCTGGTACCGCCTCGCCGAGCTGCACCGCGTCACCGGCCGACGTGACTTGGCCGAGCCGGACTACCGCGAGGCCGCGGCGCTCGGCCGCGAAGTGCAGCCCGGGCTCGCCCTGCTGCACCGGGATGCCGGCGAGCTCACCGTGGCACGGTCGGGTCTGGCGCGGGCGCTGGCCAGCGGTGCCGCGCCCGCAGACCGGGCTGACATGCTCGCGGCCGCGGTCTCGCTCGCGCTCGAGGACGCAGACACTTCCGCCGCGCAGGCCGCGGCCGCCGAGCTGCAGGGCATCGCCGCCGCGTTCTCGACGGTGTTCCTGCGTGCTCTCGCCGCGCATGCAGCGGGCGAGGTGGCTCTGGCCGGCACGGGCGAGGGTGCGCTGGCTGCGCTGCGAACCGCATGGTCGGACTGGCAGCAGGTCGGCGCCCCGTACCACGCCGCGCTCACGCGGATCGCCCTCGGCCGCGCCTGCCGCGCGGCCGGCGACGAAGAGGGCGCGCAGCTCGAGTTCGACGCCGCCCGCCGGGTCCTGGAAGAGCTGGGGGCCCTTCCCGACCTCGTGCGGCTCGAGCGCATCGCCGCTGCGACCGCGGACGAGACCGGCGACGAGGCCGGGCTCAGCCCACGCGAGTGCGAGGTGATCGCGCTCATCGCGCAGGGGTGGTCGAACCGGCGGATCGCCGAGCACCTGTTCCTCAGCGAGCGCACCGTCGCCCGCCACGTCAGCAACATCCTCGCGAAGGTCGGCGTCGGCAACCGGGCGGGTGCGACGGCGTACGCCTTCCGGCACGGGCTGGCCCCGGCATCCTGAATTGGTCATTTCTGCCGATGCGTGAGCATCCTGCCCGCTCGTACCGTGCGAGCAGGAGGTTCTCATGTCTGCTTCGCACATCGACACCGCCGTCATCGGCGCCGGGGCCGCGGGACTGATCACCGGTCGCCTGCTCGCCGAGCGGGGGCGGGAGTTCGCGATCTTCGACGACCATGCCCGGGTGGGGGATGCCTGGCGCGAGCGCTACCGCTCACTGCGTCTGTTCACGGCGAGCCGCCTGGCCGCCCTGAAAGGCCTGCGCATGGATCTCGGCCGCTTCGAGTACCCCACCGCCGCGCAGCTGGCCGACCACCTGGAGGAGTACGCGCGCCACTTCGCGCTGCCGGTGCACTCGGGCCGGCGGGTCACGCGCCTCACGCACGAGGGCGGACGCTTCACGCTCGCCTTCGCCGATGGACGGGTCGTCACCGCAGACCGGGTGATCGTCGCCGCCGGGGCGCACCACCTCCCTGTGACGCCGTCGCTGGCCGCCCAGCTCGACCCGGCGATGCGACAGGTGCACTCGATCGACTACCGCGGCCCCGACGACCTCTCACCGGGCCCGGTGCTCGTCGTCGGCGCGGCGAACTCCGGAACCGACATCGCACTGGAGGCGGCGGCCGCCGGGCATCCCACGACTCTCGCGGGTCGCCATCCCGGCCAGGTGCCGATCGATATCGACACCTGGTTCGGCAACCTCCTCAGCGGCGTGTTCCTGCGCCGGCTCGCCGCCACGACGTGGGACACGCCCAGGGGACGGGCATTCTTCGCGGAGCACGGCGGGCACGGCGTCAACCTGGTGCGCAACAAGATCAAGGACCTGGATGCCGCGGGCATCCGCCGCGTCGGGCGCGTCACCGGTGTCGTGGGCGGCGTGCCGCAGCTGGAGGACGGGT
The DNA here is from genome assembly GCA_035703465.1 of Microbacterium sp. Classification (GTDB taxonomy): domain Bacteria; phylum Actinomycetota; class Actinomycetes; order Actinomycetales; family Microbacteriaceae; genus Microbacterium. Next base: position 22,809 of record DASSYC010000095.1, read on the forward strand.
CGACCGTGTCGGCGTCCACGGTCGTGTGGTGCACGGGATCGCTGCCGCGGCTGGACTGGATCGATGTTCCCGGGGTGTTCGCGCCGGACGGGCGGCGAGGCTGGCCGGTGCAGCACGAGCGCGGAGTGGCGACGCAGGTTGCGGGGCTCGGCTTCGTGGGGCTTCCCGTGCAGCACTCCGCGGCGTCGGCCACACTGATCGGCATCCCGCCGGATGCGGAGCATGTCGTGGAACGGCTGCTCGCCGTCAGATCCGACGCGCCCGCCCTCGTCAGATGAGATCTCGACGCACGACGACCGCATCGCGGGACGCGCCCACGCCGATCACCGAGATGTGGGTGCGGCTCATCTCCTCCAGGGTCAGGACGTAGTCGCGCGCCGCGGCGGGGAGCTCGTCGAACGAGCGGATGCCCGAGATGTCCTCCTGCCAGCCGGGGAAGCGCTCGTAGATCGGCCGGGCGTGGTGGAAGTCGGTCTGGTTGACCGGCATCTCGTCGAACCGCTCCCCGTCGATGTCGTAGGCGACGCAGACGGGGATCTCGTCGAGGCCGGTCAGGATGTCGAGCTTGGTCAGCACGAGGTCGGTGAGGCCGTTGATGCGGGTCGCGTAGCGGGTGATCGGCGCGTCGTACCAGCCGACGCGGCGCGGGCGGCCGGTGGTGGTGCCGAACTCGAATCCGCGCGAGCGCAGCCACTCGCCGCTCTCGTCGAACAGCTCGGTCGGAAAGGGCCCCGAGCCGACGCGTGTGGTGTACGCCTTGACGATGCCCACGATCCGGTCCAGCCGGTTGGGCCCCACCCCGGATCCGGTTGCCGCGCCGCCGGCGGTCGCCGACGACGAGGTCACGAACGGGTACGTGCCGTGATCGACGTCCAGCATGGTCGCCTGCCCGCCCTCGAACACCACGACCTCGCCGGCGTCGAGCGCGTCGTTGAGCAGCAGCGACGTGTCGGCCATCATCGGCCGCAGGCGCTCGGCGTACGACAGCAGGTCGTCGACGATCTCGTCGCACGTGATCGCGCGCCGGTTGTAGACCTTCAGCAGCAGGTGGTTCTTCTGGTCGAGTGCCCCCTCGACCTTCTGCCGCAGGATGTTCTCGTCGAACAGATCCTGCACGCGGATGCCGACGCGGTTGATCTTGTCTGCGTACGCGGGTCCGATGCCGCGCCCGGTCGTGCCGATCTGGCGCTTGCCGAGGAACCGCTCAGTGACCTTGTCGAGCGTGCGGTGATAGTGCGTGATGATGTGCGCGTTGGCGCTGATCCGCAGCCGCGACGTGTCGACACCGCGCGCGTGCAGCGCCTCGAGCTCGGCGAACAGCACCTCGAGGTCGACGACGACGCCGTTGCCGATGACGGCGTTGACGCCGGCCGAGAGTATGCCGGAGGGCAGCAGGTGCAGCGCGTACTTCTCGTCGCCGATCACCACCGTGTGCCCGGCGTTGTTGCCGCCGTTGAACTTCACGACCCAGTCGGTGCGGTCGCCGAGCAGATCGGTGGCCTTGCCCTTGCCCTCATCGCCCCACTGGACGCCGACGATCACGATTCCTGGCATGGGAGGCCCTCCGGGTTACTCGGGATGGGTTGCACCCCATCCTATCCAGGCGGCCCTATCGTGATCCCATGTCCTACGCATGGAGCGCGCTGCGCCTGCTCATGGCCGCCGCGATCACGGCCGCGGTCGTCGCGCAGTTCCTGAAGTCGATGGCGACCGCCGCCGAACTGGGCCGCGACGTCACGACCACGGTCGTCAACTTCTTCAGCTTCTACACGATCCTCTCGAACGTGTCGGCCGCGGTCGTGCTGGCCTGGGCGGCCATCGCGTGGTTCGCCCGGCGGCGTGCCGATGACGACCGCGAACCGCCCGCCCTCGCCGTGGCGCTCGCCTGCGTCTCCACGTACATGATCGTGACCGGTGTCGTCTACAACACGCTGCTGCGCGGCATCCAGCTTCCGCAGGGGAGCGAGCCGATCCCGTGGTCGAACGAGATCCTGCACCTCGTCGGGCCGGTCTTCCTGCTGCTGGATGTGCTGCTGGCGCCGAGATCGCGCAGCCTGCCGTGGCGCAGCATCCTCGTCGTGGTCGCCTTTCCGATCGTGTGGGTGATCTATACGCTCGTTCGCGGTCCGTTCACGACCAACCCCGTGACCGGCGACCCGTGGTGGTATCCGTACCCGTTCCTCGACCCGCACCTGCAGCCGTGGGGGTACGGCGGCGTGACGCTCTACATCGTCGGCATCGCGATCCTCATCGCCGCTGTCGCGTGGTTCGTGGTGGGCGTCGGGCGTCAGCGGGCAGCGAGGTCGGGCAGCGACCAGCTCCCGTCGAAGAACGCAGCGCGCGGCCGGTAGAGCCGGACGAGATAGTTCCAGCCTTTGGGCAGCGGGATGCTGTTGGGCTCGGTCGCCTCTCCGGGGGGCGTGAATCGCACGGTGATCGCGCCGTCGTCGTCGCGCACGGCGGTCACGCTGTTGACCGTGTAGCGGTTCTCCGCGGTGGCTTCGAAGTAGCCGCCTGCGTTGTACACCGATACCGACCAGAACGCGTCGACCGGCACGTCGCGCATGGTGAACTCGTAGTGACCCACCGGCAGCTGGGGGTCGACGCCGATGTACGATGCCTCGCTCTGCGGCAGCCCTCCCCACCCGGCGGCGGTGCCGATGAGGTGACGCACGGGATCGACCTCGTCGCGTCGTCCGAACATGCGGTCGAACCCGCGCAGTCCCGCCGCCAGCTGCAGCAGGGCGGTGCGGGTGGCATCGAAGGACGCGATGTCGTAGTCGGGCTGCTCGAATGCCCGCGCAGAGCCGGCCGTCAGGGTCAGATCGTCCTGCACCGCCGCGACGGCTGCCAGGTCGCTCGGGTCCTCGGGGTCCACGAGGGCCCGCGCGGCCACCAGGACGTAGTCGATGTCGGGCGCCAGCGCGGCCAGGTCGTACGCGCCGGGCTCGTGCAGCACCGCACGCACGTAGTGGTCGCGATCGAGGATCATCACCGAGAGGTAACGCCCGCCGGCGTCCGGAACGGTCACCTGTGCGCCGGCGGCGATGTCGACGACGGCGAAGCTGTACAGGGTGTCGCGGTTCAGACGGATGACGGTCTGCTCGTCGATCCGCGCCGGCGTGCGGTTGTGCCGGAATGCGTTCACGCCGCCGGCATCGCGCTGGATGTCGTGGAGCATCCGGTCGGTCTCGGCGCGGACGAAGTTGTCGGTGTTCACGTGGACGCTCATGCGCCCATCCCCGCAGAGCGAAACCGGATCGGGTAGCGCACGGGGCCGGTGTTGCCCGACACCGGCAGCCACTCGCCGGGGCCGTCCGGTTCGGCGCCCGGCATTCGGCTCGCCAGCAGGGGCAGGGCCACCGACATGTCGGTGCGGGCGACGAAGTGGCCGAGGCAGTGATGGATGCCTCCCCCGAACCCGCTGTGCAGGGGCCGGTCGTCGTACGTGATGTCGAACGGCACGTGCTCGCCCATCGCCCGCGGGTCGGTGCCCATCGCGTGCGAGAGCACCTGGACCACGCCGCCCTGAGGCACGTGCAGCCCGTTGAGGTCGACGTCCTCGATCGCCTCGCGCGTCACCCAGGTCACGGTGGGGTTCACGCGCATGACCTCCTCCACGGCGCGGGCGCCGAGCTCGGGGCGCTCGGCGAGCAGCTGCCACTGGCCGGGGTGGGCGAACAGGGTCTGCAGCGCGAGGCCGAGCTGGTTGCGGGTGGTCTCCATGCCGGCGAAAGCGAGGAAGACGAGAGCGATGCTCAGCTCGCGACGACTCAGCTGATCACCCTCCTCGTGGGCCTGGATGAGCGTGGTGACGAGATCGTCGCGCGGATGGAGCTGCCGGTCGGCGATGACCTGCTCGATGTAGCCGGTGAGGCCCTCCAGCGCCGCCTCGATGCGGGGCAGATCCTTGCGCACGCTGATGCCGAAGGACTTGCCCAGGTCGTCGGCCCAGTGCGCCACCTGCGGCCACTCGTCGTCGGGCAGCCCGAGCAGGTAGCAGAGGATGCGCGAGGAGTACGGCTCGGCGAACGCGGTGACGAACTCGATGCGGCGCCAGCCGTCGGCATCCGGCTCAGGGAAGGCGTCGATGAGGTCGTTCGCAAGCTCCTGGAACCGCGGCCGCATCGCCTCGATGGTCTTGTTGCGAAACGCGGGGCCCAGCAGCCGTCGCAGGCGGAGGTGGTCCTGACCCTCCAGGCTCAGCAGGGTCTCCTGCCACCACGCCCGCCACGGCCCGTCGTGGATGCCGTTCTGGTCCGGCCACTGCGCGTTGCCCTGCTGGAAGCGCTTGTCCTTGAGCAGCGCGGTGCCCTCTTCGTAGCGCAGGATCGCCCAGCCGTAGGGCGTCTCGGCGTACCAGCTGTCGTCCCGCGCCTCGTGCACCTCGGGCGAGGTCACGTCGAATGCGGTGTCGGCGAGGTCGAGGTAGGGCGTGCCGGTCATGGGCGGAGTCTATCCGCTAGCCTCCTAGACTTGAGCGCATGTCGAAGGTGCTCCAGTCCCTGCCGGTCGGCGAGCGCGTCGGCATCGCCTTCTCGGGGGGTCTGGACACCTCCGTCGCGGTCGCGTGGATGCGCCACAAGGGCGCCGTGCCGTGCACCTACACCGGCGATCTGGGCCAGCCCGACGAGGACGACATCGCCGCGATCCCCGACCGCGCGCTGGAGTACGGCGCCGAGGTCTCTCGTCTCGTCGACGCCAAGCGGGCCCTCGTCGAGGAGGGGTTGGGGGCACTCGCCTGCGGGGCGTTCCACATCCGCTCAGGCGGGCGCACGTACTTCAACACCACGCCGATCGGCCGGGCGGTCACCGGCACGCTGCTGGTGCGCGCCATGAAGGACGACGGCGTCGACATCTGGGGCGACGGCTCGACCTACAAGGGCAACGACATCGAGCGCTTCTACCGCTACGGGCTGCTGGCCAATCCCGCGCTGCGCATCTACAAGCCGTGGCTGGATGCCGAGTTCGTCACCGAGCTGGGCGGCCGGCAGGAGATGAGCGAATGGCTCGTCGAGCACGGCTTCCCGTATCGCGACTCGGCCGAGAAGGCGTACTCGACCGACGCGAACATCTGGGGCGCCACCCACGAGGCGAAGACCCTCGAGCACCTGGACGTCTCGCTGGAGACGGTCGAGCCCATCATGGGCGTGCGGTTCTGGGACCCGGAGGTGAAGATCCGGACGGAGGATGTCTCGGTGACCTTCGAGCGCGGCCGTCCGGTGGCCCTCAACGACCGCGACTTCGACGACCCGGTCGAGCTGGTGCTCGAGGCCAACCGCATCGGCGGCCGGCACGGCCTGGGCATGAGCGACCAGATCGAGAAC
>DASSYC010000013.1:0-9140 GCA_035703465.1 Microbacterium sp.
CGCGCGCACGGCTGGAACACCGACTTCGACGACGCCGGGGCGATCGGCCGCCGGTACCGCCGGCAGGACGAGGTGGGCACTCCGTACTGCGTCACGGTCGACTTCGACTCGCTCGACGACAATGCCGTGACGGTGCGCGACCGCGACACCATGGCGCAGGAGCGCGTGCCGCTGGAGGGCGTGGACGCCTACCTCGCCGAGCGACTCAAGGGCGCCTGATCCCGCGGCGTCAGTGCTGGTATGTGCCGTGCAGGATCGCGCGTCCGAGCGTCTTGAACGCCAGGTTGAACGACGCCACCGCCGGCGAGGCATCCGCATCCACGCCGAGCGTGGGCTCCGAGACGGCGTGCACGACGTAGAAGTAGCGGTGCACCTGGTCGCCCTTGGGCGGTGCCGCGCCCATGAAGTCCCTGCCGCCGCCGTCGTTGCGCACGTGGAACGCGCCGCCGGGCAACGGCTGCGCGGCGGCGCCGGTGGGCAGCGAGCGCAGATCGCCGGGCAGATCGACGAGCACCCAATGCCAGAAGCCGGACGGCGTCGGCGCATCCGGGTCGAAGCAGGTCACCACGAACGACTTCGTGCCCTCGGGCACATCGCTCCAGGACAGCTGCGGCGAGGTGTCGCCGAGCGCCGCGACCTGGTCGTCCTTGAGCGGCTGCCCGTCGGTGACGTCGTCGCTGGTCACCGTGAAAGAGGCGACGGCGGGCAGCAGCGGGTAGGGGTCGGGGTGCACGGGTCGGTCGAGGTCAGCCATGCCTCGAATCTACCCAGTCGCCTTCGCGGCCGACTTCATCGCGCGCTTGTGCTCGCGCACCTTCGTGAGGCTCTCCGGCGAGACGATGTCGGCGACGCTGCGAAACGACCCCTCCTCGCCGTAGGGAGCGGATGCCTCGCGCCACCCGTCGCCCTCGAATCCGCACTGCTTGCCCAGCAGTGCCAGGAAGATCTTCGCCTTCTGCTCGCCGAAGCCCGGCAGCGACCTCAGCCGCTTGAGCACCTCGGCCCCATTCGGGGACCCCTGCGTCCAGATCGCCGCGGCATCCCCGCCCCAGTCCCGCACGACGGTGTCGGCCAGCGACTGCACGCGCGCGGCCATCGATCCAGGGAACCGGTGCACGGCGGGCGTCTCCTTGAACGCAGCGGCGAATTCGTCGGGGTCGCAGCCGGCGATCGCGCCGGCATCCAGCGATCCGATGCGCTGCTCGATCTTGAGAGGACCTGCGAAGGCGGTCTCCATCGCCACCTGCTGATCGAGCAGCATTCCGATGAGCAGCGCGAGCGGGTTATCGGTCAGCAGTTCGTCGGCGGCGGTGTCTCCGGTGATGTGAAGGGCCATGGGACAAGTGTGCCAGGCAGAGTGCGCGATCCGGATCGGTAGTGTGGCCGACGTGACGGGTTTTCGAGGGTTGCGGGCGGGTGATACCGATCGGGTACTCGACGCGTTCGTGTCGGATGCCGCAGAGATGAGGCGGCAAGGTGACGTGCGCGACCTTGCCTCTGCCCGCGCCTACGTGGACCGGATGCTGAGCAACCCCGATCTGCGCACGCTGGTCGCCGTTGACGACGCCGATCTGCTGCTCGCTTTCGCTGCTGTCACTGTCGATCATGCGAATGCGAATGGCTGGGTTTTCTACTGGGCGCATCCTGACGCCCGACGCCGAGGCATCACCTCACAACTGGTGCGCGCGCTGGCGGACCGGGAGCTCGGCGAGGGCGGGCTGTACCGGCTCGAGCTCGGGTACCGTGCGAACAACCCCGGATCAGCCGCGGTGGCCCGTGCCGCGGGGTTCGTCCGAGAGGGGCTCGAGCGCGAGAAGTTCCTTGTGGACGGCGAGCGCATCGACGTCATTACGGCCGCCCGGCTCAAGACGGATCCGGTGTGAAAACGGGCCCTCAGCGATAGACCTCGCGACGATGGCCGACCGCCAAGACGAGGATCACGACTTCGCCGTCGTTCACGTCGTAGACGATGCGGTAGTCGCCGACACGGATCCGCATCTCGCCGCTGCCGCCTTTGAGTTGCAGGCAGCCCGGAGGCCGGGGGTCGTGGGCAAGTGCGTCGATGGCTGTGAGGATGCGCCGCGCAACGCCGCGGTCCAGCTTGCGCAGGGCCTTCAGGGCAGACTGTGCGTAGGTGATTTCGTACCGCACGGGCCGCGGTCAGAGCCCGAACTCGGCCGTCACATCTGCGTGAGATACGCGCGGCCCGGCCTCGTTTCGGGCTGCGTCGGCGGCACGGATGTCCGCCTGATCTTCCAGTGCGTCCACAGCCCGGTCGAAGAAGTCCGGTGATACGACAACCGCGCGACGTCCTACGCCGCGGGACGTGATCTCGACGGGTTCACGCTGTGCTGCGGCGATGTAGTCGCTCTGGCGTGCGCGGAACTCGGAGAGGGTGATAGAGGTCATGGCTCAATGCTACATCTTGTACAAGATGTATGTATCGCATGGCTGACGCGTTGTGAGTGGTTACTGAACACGCTGGTCCAGCAGCATGCCGATCAGCAGAGCGAGCGGGTTCTCGGTGAGGAGGGCATCGGCTGAGGGATCGTCAGTGATACAGAGGGCCATGCACCCAGTCTGGCAGGGGTGAGCGCATCGACGTCGTTACGGCCGCTCGTCTCAGGACCGACCGTCAGTTCGCCACGTGAACATGTGATGGCGCCATCGGGGTCGGACTCTTCTCCCGAGCGTGGTGGGCGAGATATCATCATGATATGAGCGAAACGCTGCGCGACTTGCGGGAGCGAGCTGGGCTCACCCAAGCGCAGCTCGCGCGACGCAGCGGTGTCGCGCAGCCCAACATCGCCGCGTACGAGTCGGGGCGGCGGACGCCGTCAGCGGCAATGATCAGGCGACTGCAGTCGGCCATGCGCCCGTTGCCTCACGAGGCGCTCGAACAGCATCGTGACGAGCTCAAGGCGCTCGCGGCGGAGTACGGCTTGAGCAACGTGCGCGTGTTCGGCTCAACCGAGCGGGGCACGGCCACTGCGCAGAGTGACCTGGACATCCTTGTCACGCGTGCACCGGAGGTCGGATTGCTGACGATCGCCGAGTTCGCCATCGCCGCAGAACAGCTGCTCGGTGTTCCGGTCGACGTGGTCACAGACGGGGGGCTCCCCGCCGACCATCCGATCCTCCGCACAGCGGTGGCCGCGTGAGCCCAAGGGACAAACGGTCGCTGCGTGAAATCGTGCGGTTGTGCGACGATGGCTCACGACTCGCGGGCCGAGGCCACGAGTGGTACGTATCGGATGATCTCAACACGCCCGGGCTCGCGGCCGAGTCGATCATCATCAAGATCGGCGAGAACGTCGCACGATTGAGTGACGAGACTGTCGTCGCGAACCCGCAGGTGCCGTGGTCGGGCATCAAGCGCATGCGCGATCGGCTCGCGCATCACTATGAAGCGACCGACTACGACGCGGTGTGGGCAACGATCAACATCGATCTTCCCCGCGTGCGCGCAGCGATCGCATCGGTCCTCGCTGAAGTGACCGATGACTGACCACAGATCCGCATTGCAGGGCCATGCCCCATGCTCTCACCGGCGGGCCCGGCGCGGGATACGCTCGGGTGCCATGTGGAGCTTCGCCGGATCGCTGCAGCCGGTGGCCGCGGCATCCCGTCCCGACCTGCTCGCGCCGAACGTGGCTGCCGCCCTCCCCGACGGCGACGCCGTGGGGGTCGCTGAGATCGATCCCGCGCTCGCCGACACGGAGGCGTTCTGCGCGCACTACGGCATCGCCGCAGCCGACTCGGCGAACTGCGTCGTGGTCAAGGGCAAGCGCGCGGGAGAGGTGCGCTTCGCCGCGTGCGTCGTGCTGGCCACGACCCGCGCCGACGTCAACGGCATCGTGCGCCGCCGGCTCGATGTGCGGTCGGCGTCGTTCGCTCCGATGGCGGAAGCCGTCGCGCTCACCGGCATGGAGTACGGCGGCATCACCCCCGTCGGGCTGCCAGACGACTGGCCCCTGCTCGTGGATGCCGCCGTCGCCGCGTCGCCCGGAGTGGTCGTGGGTGCCGGCATCCGCGGGGCGAAGCTGTTCCTGCCCGGCTCGGCGCTCGCCGCGCTGCCGCGCGCGGAGGTGGTCGACGGGCTCGGCCGCTGACGGTCGGGTGCGATCATGGATGCCGTGGACATCCCGCCCAACCGCCCGCCCAACCTCCCCGACGACGTCGCGCACGCCGCCGACCTGCACGTCGTCGTGATCGGCGCCGGCGTGGCGGGGCTCGTGGCCGCTCTGCAGTGCGCCAAGGTCGGCCTGCCTGTCACCGTCGTGGAGGCGTCCGAGCGCGTGGGCGGCACCGTGCGCTCCGCCCAGCTGGACGGGCTCGTGCTCGATGTCGGCGCGGAGGGATTCTCGACCCGCGGCGGCCACGTCCGCGCGCTCGTGGACGATCTCGGCCTCGGCGACGACGTCATCCGTTCCGAGGGCCGGCGGGTGTGGGTCGCGGGACTGCCGGGGGATGCCGCGGCGCCCCTGCCCGAGGGCGGGCTCCTCGGCATCCCGGTGAACCCCTTCACCTCCGACGTGCGGGCGATCATCGGCTGGCGGGGCGCGTGGCGCGCCTACGCAGACCGGCTGCGGCCCGTGCTGACCATCGGGCAGGAGCGCAGTCTCGGCCGGCTCGTGCGGGCGCGGGTGGGCGACCGCGTCGCCGACCGGCTCGTGGCCCCGGTGACAAGCGGCGTCTACTCGGCCGACCCCGACGACATCGACGTCGACGTCGCGGCACCCGGCCTGAACGCCGCGCTCGGCCGCACCGGATCGCTGCTGGGTGCTGTCGCCATCCTGCGCGCGGCGCGGGAGGAGGGCAGTGCCGCGGCATCCGACGAGGACGGCATCCGCGGGCTGGAAGGCGGCATGACGCGTCTGGCGGACGCACTGCGGGATCGGCTCGAGCAGCTGGGCGCGCGTGTGCGCACCGGCGCGGCCGCCGAGCGGGTGCTGACGTCGGCCGCGGGCGGCTGGATCGTCGAGATCGCCGACGACGGGGGCGCCGCGAGCCGAGGCCCCGAAGGCAGCGACGTCGAGGGGTCCGATGAGGTGCGACTCCGTGCCGACGCCGTCATCGTGGCGACTCCCGAGTCCGAGGCGCGACGGCTGCTGGGCCCGGTCGTGCCGGGGCTGGGTGCGGCCTCCGGCTCGCCGGCCGCGGCTGTCGAGACGGTGACGCTGGTGCTGGACGCGCCGGGACTGGAGGCCTGCCCGCGGGGCAGGGGCGTGCTCACGCTGCCGGGCTCGCACGCGGCTGCCGCGGTCGCGCACACCAGCGCCGAGTGGGAGTGGATCGCGCGGGCGGCCGCGGGCCGGCAGGTGGTGCGGGTGTCGTTCGGCGGTCCGGGGGCGCCACCGGCCACGGAGGCGATGGACGACACAGAGGCCACCGCGCTCGCGGTGCGCGAGGCATCCGCCCTGCTGGGCGTCCCCTTCGACGGCGACGCGGTCCGCGCCGCGCACCGCGTGCGGTTCGTGCAGGCCCGGCCGGCCTCGGCCATCGGGCACGCGGATGCCGCCAAGCGCGCGCGCGAGTCGATCGGCGACGTCCACGGCCTCGGTGCCGTCGGCTCGTGGCTCGCCGGAACAGGGCTGGCGCAGGTCGTGCCCGACGCCGTGGAGGAGGGCGATCGAGTGCGTCGAGCGGTGCTCTGGGACTGAGCCGGGCCGACGGACGGGGAGTCACCGTCGGGTGCTTGTCAAGCGGATGCCGAAAAAGGCATACGGGACTACCCTGGAGAAACTGACAGGCGAAATCGAGCGTGAGGAGACCCCATGAGGGGCAAGGTAGGACTCGTGATCGGCCTCGGCGTCGGCTATGTGCTGGGCACCCGGGCCGGCAGGGAGCGCTATGAGCAGATCAAGGAGCAGGCGCTCAAGCTGTGGAACCTCGACCCCGTGCAGAAGCAGGTCGACAAGGCGAAGGACTTCGCCAAGTCCAGCGCCATGGCCCTTCCGGGCGCGCTGTGGGAAGGTGCAAGCAAGGTGGTGAAGGCCGCGAGCGGCCAGGGGACCCCCGGTGAGAAGCTCGACGCGGCGATGGGTGCCGGAAAGAGCTCCGCACCCGCTGTCAAGAAGGCCGCGCAGCAGGCGGCCGACGAGGTCGCGAAGGCCGTCGACGACAAGATCGACTGACATGACGACGCCACGAGGTTTCCGTGACAGAGCCGACGACGGCCTGTTCACGCTGCTCGGAGACATCCCCGAACTGGTGCGCAACCTGGTCGTCGCCGAACTCACGGCGGCCAAGAAGTGGGCCGCCAAGACCGCGAAGGATGCGGGAATGGGCGCCGGGTGGATGGTCGTCGCCCTGTTCTTCCTGTTCTGGTCGCTGCCCGCGTTCGGCATCTTCCTCATCTGGGGGTTCCACGAGTGGTGGGGCTGGTGGATCTGGGCGAGTGCGCTGCTCGTGTTCGGCATCGCGCTCGTGCTGACGCTGCTGTTCGTGCTGCTGGGCATCCTGCGATTCCGCCGCCTGTCGCAACGCGAGAACCCGGGTCAGGCCATCGCGCACGACGTGCAGATCGTGAAGGAGGTCGGCGATGAGTTCTGAGCTGTCGCGAGCCGCGGCATCCGCACCCGTGCCCCTGCCGCGCACGGCGGTGCCCCTGGGCATCGACGACCCTGTCGAGCGGGCGCGCGCCGAGCTGAAGGCGGCGCTGGCCGCGATCGAGGTCAAGGCCAATGTGCCCAGGCGGATCGCGGTGGCGACCGAGAAGGGCACGGCGCGGGCGCGCACCTTCGCGAGGAGGAACCCGGCAGTGACGATGGTCGCCGTCGCCGGTGTCGCCGCGGCGATCGGGCTGGCGGTCTGGAGTGCGGTCAGGGCCTACGTACGGTGAGACGCGCGCTGAGACATCGCGATTGGCCGTTCCGCCGCCTCAGGGCGAGGATGGAGGCATGGTCGACACAGCACTGACCGATCCCCTGCGCCTGGGGTCTCGCCACGGCGCCCTGGCCGATGCCCAGGCGAGGGAGGTGGCGGCCGCACTGGCCGAAGCAGGACACGCGGTCGAGATCGTGTCGGTCGGCGCTGACGAGGATGCCGCGCGCGCCGCGCTGCGCGCCGGGGAGTGCGACCTGCTCGTGCACCCGCTCAAGGCGCTGCCGGTGGCGCAGCCCGACGGCCTGGTCATCGCGGCGATCCCGCTGCGCGAGGACGCGCGGGACGCCGCAGTCACCCGCGACGGCATGCCGCTGCATCAGCTGCCCATCGGGGCGACGGTGGGCGCCGGGTCGGCGCGCCGGGTCGCGCAGGTGCGGATCCGCAATCCGCGGGTGGACGTGCAGGCCACGGCAGGCGGCGTGGACGAGCGACTGCAGCGGGTCGCCGACGGCGAGCTGGACGCCGTGATCGTCTCGGTGGAGGACCTCAACCGGCTCTCGCCACAACCCCGAGGACTCGCCTTCGAGCCGCTCGGCCTCGCCGAATGGCCCACCACGGCCGGTCAAGGCGCGATCGCGGTGGAGACGACGGCAGACGCCGACGTCGCCCTGCTCGACGCGCTGGCCGCCCTCGACCACCTGCCCACGCGGCTCGCGGTCACCGCCGAGAGACAGGTGCCCGCCGGGCTCGACGCGGATCACACCGCCCCGGTCGCCGTGCACGCAGTGCTCCAGGACGACGTGCTCCGGGTGCGGGCGATCGTCTACTCGGAGGACGGCTTCTCCCGCGTGAGCGCCGACCTCACGCAGCCGGTCGGCGAAACGGTAGCCCTCGATGCGGGGTATATTCGATCGAAGGGCAGTGGCAAAGGTGCGGATGCTGCCGATGGCGACCATCCGATCACGCGCGCCGCGCGGGCAGGATCCCAGGTCGCTCATCGGCTGCTCGAACGTGGAGCGGCCGACCTTGCACCACGAGAGTCACCCCTATGAACACAGCCCACCGCACCACGAGCACCAAGCCCCTCGCCGGCTGGCGCGTGCTTGTGCCGCGTGGTGGTCCTTGGGGCGACGGCGTGGCGGCATCGCTGCGCACCCTCGGCGCCGTTCCCGTCGTCGCGCCGCTCATCGACTTCGCGTCCACCCGTGATCCCGACGCGCTCGACGCCGCCCTCGCCGGCCTCGAGGCCGGCGAGTTCGACTGGCTGACGGTCACGAGCGCGACGACGGTCGACGTCCTCTTCGCCCACGGCACCCGCATCCCGCCGACCACGCGCGTCGCCGCCGTGGGCGAGACCACCGCCGCGGCGCTGCAGGCGGTCGGCTATCGGGTCGACCTGGTGCCCGACCGCGACAACTCGGCTGCCGGCATGGCCGATCAGCTCATCGAGCTCGAGCCCGAGCCGAAGCGGTTCCTGGCGCTGCGCAGCGAGATCGCCAAGCCGCTGCTGTCGAAACGGCTCACGGCCTCGGGCCATGACGTGCGCAGCGTCGTCGCCTACCGCACCGTCGGGGTGCCGGTGACCGAGCGCATCGCCCGCGATGTCGCCAACGGCCGCATCAATGCGATCCTCGTCACGAGCGGGTCGGTCGCCGAACAGGTGCGCCTGCAGTTCCCGAACATCCCTTCCGCGACCGTCATCGCCGCCATCGGCCCCCGCACGGCGAGGGATGCGAAGCGCACCGGGCTCGACGTCGACGTGGTCGCCGCGCAGCAGACGGTCGACTCGCTCATTCAGGCGGTCTCGAGCTTCCCGCTGCCGCACGCGGCCGACGAGTTCCAGGCGTGAACTCACCGGTCTTCCCGGCTGCTCTACCCCTCGCGCGCCGGGTTTGGGGCGTGTTTCGCCCGTCGGGGCGCGATTCGTGCGCCCCAATGGAGCGATCACGCCCCAAACCCGAGGAGCTGCACCCGTGACCCGCGTCGTCGTGCTCGCGGGCGGGGTCGGCGGGGCGAAGTTCACCCTCGGCGTGCGCGAAGCGCTGGCTCGCCGCGGGGATCCTGAGGCCACGGTCGTCGTCAACACGGGTGATGACCTCTGGCTCAGCGGCGTGCGCCTGCAGCCCGACGTTGACTCGATCGTCTACGCGCTGGCCGGTGTCAATGACACACAGCGCGGGTGGGGGCGTGCCGGCGACACCGAGCGCGTCAACGCCGAGCTGCAGGAGTGGGATGCCGGTTGGCCCTGGTTCACACTCGGTGACCTGGACCTCGGCACGCATCTGGCCCGCACCGGGTGGCTGCGCGAGGGG
>DASSYC010000063.1:0-3517 GCA_035703465.1 Microbacterium sp.
CGACGTCGTTGATGACGACTGCAGCGCCCTGCCGGGCGAGCTCCTGAGCGTAGGCCAGGCCCAGTCCCCGGCCAGAACCGGTGACGATGGCGACTTTGCCGTCCAGTGACATGTGTGCTCCTTTACGTCGAATGACATAGAACCCTAGATCATTGAAAAAGTCAATGGTTAAAACTTCCCACGAGTCCGTTAGCATGGCGGCATGCGGAATGTGACCTCGTCGACAACGGAGCGTGCAGAGGCTGGAGCCGACCGATTGTGGGGAACTGTCGTCGCCCACGACACGGCGTTCCTGCTCGCGCGGGCGAACGCGCTCTCGCTGACGGCGGTGAACGCCGCGCTGGAGCCGCTGGGACTCAAGGTGCGCTCATACTCCGTGCTGGCCGTCGCCGTCGCCGGCGTGCGCCCGACACAGCGCGAGCTGTCGGACTTCCTGCGCCTGGACCCCAGCCAGATCGTGTCGCTCATCGATGAGCTGGAGAAGGCGGGCCTGGCCACCCGTGAGCCCGCGCAGAACGACCGCCGCGTCAACGTCGTGGCGGCGACAGACGAGGGCCGGTCGGTCTACAAGCGCGCGCGTGAGGCGACGCAACGGGCGGAAGTGGAGTGCTTCGGGGCCCTCGGCGAGAGCGATCTGGCCCAGTTGAAGACGATGCTCAGCGCGCTGTCGGCGGCCGGCTGATCCGGATCAGCGCCCTTCGAGCACGTACCGGTCGCGCCCGGCGAACAGCCCGACCAGCGACAGCGCGACGTTCATGGCGAGCATCACCGCAAGCGGCAGCGTCCAGCCGCCGGTGAGGCTGTGCAGCCAGCCGAACAGCACGGGACCGAGAGCGGCCACGGCATACCCCACCGACTGCGACATGCCCGACAGCGCGGAGGCCGTGTCGTGATCGCGGGCGCGCTGAGCCATGAGCGTGAGCGACATGCCGAGGCTCGCCCCCGACGCGAGCCCGAGCAGCGGGGTCCAGCCCAGCACGCCCTCCGGCGCCATCATGAGTCCGATGACGCCGACGATGCCCAGCGCCGGGATGAGCGCCGCCGCGAACCGCTCGACGCGTCCTCGCATGAGCAGAGGCAGCAGCACGGTTCCGGCGAGCGAGAACAGCTGATACACCATGACATCGATGCCCGCCACGACCTCCGAGCGGCCCGTCGACATCGAGATCGCCGCAAGCCAGGTCACCAGCATGTAGAACATCGCCGACTGCAGGCCCATGTACGCCGCGACGAGCCACGCGACGGGGTCGGCCCAGATGCCGGTGCGGCCCCGAGGACCGCTCGCGCGCACGTGCCGGCCGCCCGGGCCGCGCTGGACCCACCACCACGCGACGATGCCGAAGGGCAGCAGGATGCCTCCGGTCACCAGCAGGGCGAAGCGCCACCCGCCCGGCTCGCCTCCCACCTCGATACGCGAGATCGGCACCACCACCCCCGACGAGATCGCGCCGAAGCCGGCCAGCAGCGCGGTGTACAGCGCGGTCATCCCCGCGACATGCCCGGGGAAGTCCCGCTTCACGAGGACGGGCATGAGCACGTTGACGATGGCCAGCGCGATGCCGATCAGGGCGGTCCCGGCCCAGAGGCTCACCAGCGGCCCGGGCAGCGAGCGCACCACCGTCCCCGCCAGCAGCACCAGCAGCGACCAGAGCAGCACCCGCTGCTGTCCGTAGCGGCGGCTCAGGGTGTGCGCGACCGGCGAGAACAGAGCCCACGCCACCAGCGGCACCGCCGCGAGCACGCCGAGCGTCGACACCGACATGCCGGTGTCGGCGCCGATCTGGGTGAGCAGGGGCCCCAGACCCGTGATCGTGGGCCGCATGTTGGCGGCCACGAGGCACACCGCGACCAGCAGCAGGACCAGGTTCCCCCGGCGGTTCGCGGTGTCATCGGTCACGAGCACCGGACACTATCCCACCGCCGGGACTTCGCCAAAGGCGCTCTTTCTTGCCGGGCGCCGCCGGGGGAGTGATGGACCCCTGCGGGGCTCGGGCTTTGATTCATCTGGAGTATCAGAGTCCGAGCCCCGCAGGCGCGAAGAGTCGACAGCCGGCGCGGCGGCGCGCCCGCAGGGGGATCTTCGACCGAGGGGCCGACCGCAGGCTCAGGCCAGCCCCTCCAGCGGCCACCCGGTGTACGCCTCGGCGAGCCAGCGACTGCCCGCCTCGGACTCGACGACCGAGCGCAGCTCTCCGAGCTGACGCAGCCGGTCGAAATCGGATGCGTCGGGGGCGACGTGCAGCATGCTCGTCATCCACCACGAGAAGTGCTGCGCCTTCCAGATGCGGTGCGATGCCGTCTCGGGGAACGCTTCCACGAGGCGCGAATCGCCCTCCAGCAGCAGGGCGCGCAGCGCCTTCTCCAGGATCACCACATCGGCCACGGCGAGGTTCATGCCCTTCGCACCGGTCGGCGGCACGGTGTGCGCGGCATCCCCGATCAGAGCCACGCGACCGTGCAGCAGCTCGTGGGCGACGAAGCTGCGGAAGCGCAGGATGTCGCGCTGGAAGATCCGGCCCTCGTTCAGCGTGGTGCCCGGCACGCGCTTCTGCAGCTCGACCCACAGCTGCTCTTCCGACAGGGCGTCGGGGTCGGCGTCGGGGTCGCACTGGAAGTACATGCGCTGAACGGTCTCGCTGCGCTGGCTGATGAGGGCGAAGCCGTCGGGGGAGTTGCTGTAGATGAGCTCCTCGGCGCTGGGCGGTGCCTCGCAGAGGATGCCGAACCACGCGAACGGGTACTCGCGGAAGTAGCCGCCGAAGCGCGACCCCGTCACCGCCTCGCGGGCCACACTGTGCGAACCGTCGGCGCCGACGACGAACTCCGCCTCGATCTCGAGGCCCTCGCCATCGGCGTCGGTCGCGATCACGCGGGGGCGGTCGGTCTCGGCGCCCTCGACCCGCTGGGCGGTGACGCCGAACCGCAGATCCTGGCCGTCGGCGAGGCGCGCGGCCACGAGGTCTTTGAGCGCCTCGTGCTGCGGGTACAGCCAGACCCCGCGACCGACGAGGCTCTTGAAGTCGATGCGGTGCCCGGCACCTGCGAACCGCAGCTCGATGCCGTCGTGGCGGTGGCCCTCGACACGGTGCGCGGCCGTGACGCCGGAGTCGATGAGCACGTCCACGGTGCCCTCTTCGAGGATGCCGGCGCGGATCGTGGTCTCGATCTGCTCGCGGGTGCGCGCGTCGATCACCACGGACTCGATGCCGGCCCTGCCGAGCAGGTGCGAGAGCAGGAGGCCTGCGGGACCGGCGCCGATGATGGCGACGCGCGTGCGGACAGTGGAGGTCATTTCGTCTCCCTCGACGGAGGATCAGGATGCTGCGGACCAGTGTGTCCCGCGCGCTCGCCGTTCAAGGCGCAGGTGCCCATTCAATAGGAGACGGTCTCACGGGGACGTCGCGCGGAGGTCGGTGCGGATGCCATGCGCAGCGCGCAGCAGTGCGGCGGTCGCCGGGTCCGGGTTCGTCTCGCGCGGCAGCACCACCGACAGGGCGGCGATCACGGTGCCGTCTGC
>DASSYC010000242.1:0-4001 GCA_035703465.1 Microbacterium sp.
ACTCACGCTGGCGCTCATCGAGGCGAAGCTCAAAGAGCACCGGATCAAGGCGTACACGCTGACCGTGACAGAGGGGCAGCACGAGCGGATCGGTCCGTTCGACCTGGAGTTCATCGCCGTCAACCACTCCATTCCCGACGCGCTGGCCGTCGCCATCCGCACCCCTGCCGGCCTCGTGCTGGCCACCGGCGACTTCAAGATGGATCAGCTTCCGCTCGACGATCGCCTCACGGACCTGCGCGCATTCGCGCGGCTCGGCGAGGAGGGGGTCGATCTGTTCCTCGTGGACTCCACCAACGCCGACGTCCCCGGCTTCACGCCGCTCGAGCGCAGCATCGGCCCTGTGCTCGACCAGGTGATCGGCAAGGCGCCGCGCCGCGTGATCGTGGCGAGCTTCTCGAGCCACGTGCACCGCGTGCAGCAGGTGCTGGATGCCGCGGCTGCCCACGGCCGGCGGGTCGCGCTCCTCGGCCGCAGCATGCTGCGCAACATGACGATCGCGGAAGACCTGGGCTACCTCAACGTGCCCGAGAACGTGCTCATCGACTACAAGAAGGCGCGCGACCTGCCCGACGACCGCATCGTGTACATGTCGACCGGCTCGCAGGGCGAGCCGATGGCGGTGCTCAGCCGCATGGCGAACCTCGACCACGAGATCGAGCCCGGACCCGGCGACACCGTGATCCTCGCCTCCAGTCTCATCCCGGGCAATGAGAACGCCGTGTACCGCGTCATCGACGGGCTCACCAAGCTCGGCGCCAACGTCGTGCACAAGGGCAATGCCAAGGTGCACGTGTCAGGGCACGCCGCCGCGGGCGAGCTGCTGTACTGCTACAACATCCTGCAGCCGCGCAACGTGCTGCCCGTGCACGGGGAGTTCCGCCACCTGATGGCCAACGCACGGCTCGCCCAGGACACGGGCATCCCGGCGGAGCGCACCCTGCTGGGCGAGAACGGCACCGTCGTCGACCTGCGGGACGGCGAAGCGCGCGTGGTCGGCCAGCTGGACCTCGGCTTCGTGTACGTCGACGGGTCGACGGTGGGCGAGATCACGGAAGCCGACCTCAAGGACCGCAGGATCCTGGGGGAGGAGGGCTTCATCTCGGTGATCGTGGTGGTGGATGCCGCCACCGGCCGCGTCATCACGGGCCCCGAGATCCACGCCCGCGGCTTCGCCGAGGACGACAGCATCTTCGACGGCGTCAAGCCGAAGATCGCCGCCGCACTCACCGAGGCGGCGCAGTCCGGCGTGCGCGACACGCGCGCGCTGTCGCAGGTGGTCCGCCGGGTGATCGGCCGCTGGGTGAATCAGTCGCTGCGGCGCCGCCCGATGATCGTGCCGCTGGTCATCGAGGCGTAGCCGAGATCACCCGACGGCGGTTCACTTCGGTGATCAGCCGACGCAGAGCTCGTTGAGCGCTGTGAGCGATGTCTGCATGTCGGTGGTCGCGGTCGTGAGCTCTGTCACCGCGGCGGCGTCCTTGTCGATGAAGACCTTTGCGATCGCGTCGCGCACGGCGCCCAGATCGTCCTTGGCAGCAGCCGCGGCTGCCTTGACCTCGGGGTTGGCGACCGTGTCCGAGACCGCCTGGTACGCGTCCACCAATGCCGTCCAGGCGTCAACGGCGGACTGGGGGTCGGTCGCCACGTCGGCCAGCTTCGCCATGGCGTTGCTCGCCTCTTGGAGCGGGCCGGCCATGGTGAGGCAGGCGTCGCTGACCGACTGATCGGTGGCCGCGGTCTCCGCAGGCTGGGCAGGCTGAGAGGCACTCGCCACAGGGTCCGTGGTCGATCCTGTGCTGGAGCCTGCGGAGCATCCGGCGAGGGTCAGCGCGGCGACCGCGACAAAGGTCCAGGTGAGGATGCGACGGTTCATGTTCTCTCTTCTCAATTCGATGCGTTTCGATTCACGCACCATGGGAAGTGAGCCGGGGTGCTTGAGCAGATTGTAGGGCGAGGCGACGGCAGTCCCGGCATCTCCCGCGGACCGGACCGCGTCAATCCGGGGATTCCCCGCTTGTCCGGCATACCGTGGAGCAATGGCACGATCCACGAGCACGCCGGCGAATCGTCGCGCCCCCGCGAAGGGAGCGTCGTCGAGCGGTGCGCGCAAGTCGGATCCCGCTCCCAAGCGCTACGTCGACGAGGCCGAGAGGCCACCGGTGATCGTGCGCGCGTGGATGGGTCTCGCCCACGGCGTCGGCGGGATCTTCCGCGCCTTCGGCCCCGAGACCCTCGAGAAGGATCAGCGCCGGGACGGCTTCCCGTTCCTGCTTGTGCTGCTGGCGGTGGCGGGCGCAGTCGTGGAGTGGTTCTTCATCGGCAGCGAGATCGCCGCCACGATCAGCGCATACTCCGCGGGCGGGCTCATCGGCCGTGTCGCCTTCGTCTTCCCCGTGCTGCTGCTGATCCTCGCCGGGTGGCTCTTCCGGCATCCCTCCTCCGTCCATGACAACGGCCGCATCGGCATCGGCTTCGGCCTGCTCACCGTCACGATCGCGGGCTTCTGCCACGTCGCCGGCGGGCGCCCGGCGCCCAAGGACGGCCTTCCCGCGCTGAGCGAGGCCGGCGGCCTGTTCGGCTGGATGGTCGGCGAGCCCCCCGCGATGCTGATCACCGACGTGGGCGCGTACATCGTCCTGGGCCTGGTGGCCGCCCTCAGCGTCCTCATCATCACCAAGACGCCGCCGAACCGCATCGGGCGGCGCCTGGGTGAGCTGTACGCGTGGATGTTCGACGCCCAGCCGCGATCGGGCGACGAGCAGGCGGATGCCTCGGGCTCGGCCGAAGACGCCGGCGACTCCTCCCTGCCGTGGTGGCGCCGCAACCGGTCCGGGCGCGAGACCGACCCCGAAGGCGGTCTGGGCTCGCAGGATCTCACCGCCCTGCTGCCGCCCGGCGCGGCCCAGGGCGGCTTCGATCAGGCCATCGTCCCCGCCGCCACCGAGCCGCCGGCGATGCCCGACGCCGCGACCGAGGTGCTCGCCGATGTGCGGGCGGCGGCCCCGTCTCTGGGCAGGTCGGGCGGATCGACCTCGCTGCTGGACGACGTCGCCGACGGCGATGACTCCGACGAGCTGCCGGGGCTGTCCGGCTTCGGCACTGAGGGAGCCGGGGGGAGGCCGCCGGTCTCCGTGGCGCCGTACCGCCTGCCCAACCCCGGCGCGCTCGTCGCCGGCACCCCCCATCGTGAGCGCTCCGCGGTGAACGACTCGGTCGTGGCCGCGGTCACCAGCGTGCTGGAGCAGTTCCAGGTCGACGCCAGGGTCACCGGGTTCTCGCGCGGCCCGACCGTCACCCAGTACGAGATCGAGGTCGGCCCGGGCGTGAAGGTCGAGCGGATCACCGCCCTCACCAACAACATCGCCTACGCGGTGGCATCCAACGAGGTCCGCATCCTCGCGCCGATCCCCGGCAAGAGCGCCATCGGCGTGGAGATCCCCAACAGCGACCGAGAGATCGTCACGCTGGGCGACGTGCTGCGCTCGCCGGCCGCCGCGCAGGCGACGCATCCCATGGCGATCGGCATCGGCAAGGACGTGGGCGGCGGCTACGTCGTGGCGAACCTCGCGAAGATGCCGCATCTGCTGGTGGCCGGGTCCACCGGCTCGGGCAAGTCGAGCTTCGTCAACTCCATGATCACGAGTCTGCTCATGCGGGCGAAGCCGGCCGATGTGCGCATGGTCCTCATCGACCCCAAGCGCGTCGAACTGACCTCGTATGCGGGCGTTCCGCACCTGATCACCCCCATCATCACGAACCCGAAGAAGGCCGCCGAGGCGCTGCAGTGGGTCGTGAAGGAGATGGACATGCGGTACGACGACCTCGCGTCGTTCGGGTTCCGTCACATCGACGACTTCAACAAGGCCGTCATCGCCGACCAGATCCACCTGCCGGCGGGCAGCGAGCGGGTGCTCAAGCCCTACCCGTACCTGCTGGTCGTGGTGGACGAGCTCGCCGATCTCATGATGGTCGCGCCGCGCGATGTCGAGGACTCCATC